>LUZC01000001.1 GCA_001603505.1 Bacteroidales bacterium Bact_11
GGCTGGGTCTTCGTGCCGTTCTACGAGCGCAGCATGGTCTACACCATGCCCGAGTTCCTCGAGAAGCGCTACAACAAGGAGAGCCGCGGCATCCTCACCTGGCTGTCCCTCGCCAGCTACGTCCTGACCAAGGTCTCCGTGACCGTCCTCGCCGGCGGCCTCGCGCTCAATACCCTCCTGGGCATCAACTTCTGGGTGGCCGCCCTGGCCCTCGTGATCATCACCGCCATCTACACCGTCATCGGCGGCATGGAGTCGGTCCTCAAGACTTCCGTCCTCCAGACCCCGATCCTGCTGGTGGGCTCGCTGGTCATCCTCTGGCTCGGCCTCCGCGAGCTCGGCGGCTGGAACGCCATGATGGACATCTGCGCCGCGCAGCCCGTCAACGACCTCGGCGACTCGATGACCGACCTGATGCGCTCCGGCAAGGATCCTGAATTCCCGTGGTACGGCGCCCTGTTCGGCTCCGCCATCATCGGCTTCTGGTATTGGTGCACCGACCAGTTCATCGTCCAGCGTGTCCTCTCCGGCAAGAACCAGAAGGAGTCCCGCCGCGGTACCATCTTCGGCGCCTACCTCAAGCTCCTCCCGGTGTTCCTGTTCCTCATCCCGGGCATGATCGCCTTCGCGCTCACCAAGACCCCTGATTCCCAGATCGGCCAGACGCTCGCCGCCGCCCTTGGCGTGACCGCCGACGGCACCGTCGCCAACCCTGACATCGCCTTCCCGATGCTCGTCAACACCCTCCTGCCGGTGGGCCTCAAGGGCGTCGTGATCTGCGGTATCCTCGCCGCGCTGATGAGCTCCCTGGCTTCGCTGTACAACTCTTCCGCCATGCTCTACACCATCGATATCTACAAGCGCAAGCATCCGGATACCGACGAGAAGAAACTCGTCACCATCGGCCGTATCGCCACCGTGGTGGTGGTCGTGCTCGGCGTGCTGTGGATCTTCGTGATCCAGTCCATGGGCAAGAGCCTCTACAACTACATCCAGAGCGTGCAGAGCCTCCTGGCTCCGGCCATCGCCGCGGTGTTCCTCCTCGGTATCTGCTGGAAGAAGACCTCGCCCAAGGCCGGCATGTGGACCCTGATCGTGGGTCTGGTCCTCGGCTTCACGCGTCTGTTCACGATGATCATCAACCCGCAGGCGCGTGGTGAGCCTCTTCACCAAGAAGCCGGAGGAGAAGCAGATCGAGGGCCTGTGCTTCGGCACCGCCACCCCCGAGCAGAAAGCCGCCACCCGCGCTTCCTGGGGCACCTGGGATGTCATCCACACCTGCATCATCCTGGCCTTCACGGTCGCGTTCTACATCTATTTCTGGTAGTCTATGCTTGAAGCACTGAAAGAAAAAGTCTGGAAAGCCAACCTCGACCTCGTCAAGCACGGCCTCGTCATCTTCACGTGGGGCAACGTCTCCGCCATCGACCGCAAGAGCGGCCTGGTGGTCATCAAGCCCTCCGGCGTGGACTACGACACGATGAAGCCCTCCGACATGGTGGTGGTGGACCTCGACGGCAAGGTGGTGGAAGGGGAGTTGAACCCTTCTTCCGACACGCCGACGCATCTGGTGCTGTACCGCGCCTTCCCGAACATCGGGGGCGTGGTGCACACTCATTCCACCTACGCCACGGCGTGGGCGCAGGCCGGCGTGGACATCCCCAACATCGGCACCACGCACGCGGACTACTTCCACGACGACATCCCCTGCACGCGCAACATGAAGCGGTCCGAGGTCTTCGGCGAATATGAGAAGGAGACCGGCAACGTCATCGTGGAGCGCTTCAAGGGCATGAACCCCGACGACACGCCGGCGGTGCTGGTGCGCAACCACGGCCCCTTCGCCTGGGGCAAGGATGCCGACAACGCCGTCCACAACGCCGTCGTGCTGGAGCAGGTGGCTAAGATGGCCTACATCTCCGTGGGGCTCAGCACCTCCGAGAAGCTCAAGTCCACCTACATCCCGGGCTTCGGCCCCAAGATGAACAAGCTCCTGATCGAGAAACATTACAGCCGCAAGCACGGCCCCAACGCCTACTACGGCCAGAAAAAGAAATAACCAATCC
>LUZC01000002.1 GCA_001603505.1 Bacteroidales bacterium Bact_11
AAAGAGGCGCCAGCCGGGCACAAGCTCGGCCCCGAGCTTGTGGAGGGCGGCGCCCACGCCGCCCGCCGCGCCGCCGCCCTGGAGGGCGGTGTCGAGCCCGGCTTCCGCCGCCCAGCGTTCCATCCGCCGCTCCAGGCGTTCCAGCATGGCCGGATCCGCGCCCTTCTGGGGGCCATACACCATCGTCGCCCCGTTGGGACCCAAAAGGGGATTATCCACGTCGCAGGCTACGGTGATAGACACGTCATGCCCGACCTGACGGAGTGCGCGGAAGATTCCTTCGCCCCCATCGTTCGTGGCGGAGCCGCCAATACCCACCACGATCTTCCGGCAACCGAGCCGGGCCGCCTCGGCAATCAGCACGCCAAGTCCGTAGGTCGTGGTCTTTTCCGGATTCCGTTCTTCGGGTTTGAGCATCGCCAGTCCGCAGACCTTCGCCATCTCGATGAACGCCCCGCGCCCTTCGTCAAAGAGCAGGATCGGCGCCGAAACCGGCCGCATCAGGGCATCGTACGTCTCGACCTGAATACGCCGGCAGGTTCCTCCCAAAGCCGTCTCCACTACTTCCATCGACCCGTCGCCGCCATCGGCCATGGGCAGCTTTACGACCTGTGCCTGCGCTCCTCCTACAAGGTGACGCCGCACCGCCACTTCAAGTGCATCGGCTACGCCGGAAGCCGAAAGAGACCCTTTGAATTTATCGGGAACAATCAGGATATTTCGTATCTTTGTCATCTACGTAAACGCGAATCATACAAAAATACGAAATATTATGAATCCCTACGACATCAAAGGTCCCTATAACCCCAATCCGCCGAAGCCGCAGCCCAAGAAGCGTCCGCTGGAACTCGGCATGGAACAGCTGGCGGAAGTCAGCCATATCATCGCCGTGGCCTCCGGCAAAGGCGGCGTCGGCAAATCCACGGTCGCCGTGAACCTGGCTATCACCCTTGCCCGACAGGGCTACCGGGTAGGCCTTGCCGATGCCGATGTCTACGGCCCTTCGATCCCGAAAATGACCGGTACCGAAGGCGAGATGCCCGATGTCGAGGTGTACGACGCGATGGGTGAACCGCTTCCGGAAGAGGCGGAAATTACCGAAGACTGCAAGGAAATCATGGTTCCCATCGAAAAATACGGTGTGAAATGGATGAGCATCGGCTATTTTGCCCGGCCGGAACAGGCGCTTATCTGGCGTGGCCCGATGGCCTGCAACGCCCTCAAGCAGATGCTTCTGCAGGTAAAATGGGGAGAGCTGGACTATCTGCTCATCGACCTGCCGCCGGGAACCGGTGATATCCATATATCGCTGGTGCACGATATTCCGCTCACCGGTGCTGTCATCGTCACTACGCCCCAGGCTGTCGCGCTGGCAGATGTTGAAAAGAGTGTCAACCTGTTCCGCAATCCCCAGGTCGACAAGCCGATCCTGGGCATCATCGAGAATATGTCGTGGTTCACGCCGGCCGAATTGCCCGACAACCGATACTACATCTTCGGCCGCGATGGCGGCCGTGCCATGGCCGAAAAATACGGGCTGCCGCTGCTTGGTCAGATTCCGCTTGTGCAGAGTGTCCGGGAGGGTGGCGACGAGGGTGTTCCCGCCGCTCTGAAAGAAGGTCCGGTGTTCGATGCGATGAGTGCCGCCGTGGAAATGATCCGGATGCCCGAATAACCCCTTTGAGATATTAAAAAGATTCTCTACATTTGCAGGCTATTCCAACGAAATCAATAATATAAACGTTTATATCGATATGAAGAACTACACCACTGAACAGATCCGGAACGTCGTCCTGCTTGGAGGTACGCGGTCGGGCAAGACCACTTTGGCGGAAGCCATGCTCTATGAGGGCAAAGTGATTGACCGCCGCGGAACCATCGAAGGTAAGAACACCGTCTCCGACAACACGGAAGTCGAACAGCTCTACCAGCGTTCCATTTATTCCACGCCGCTTTATGCAGAGTACAAAGACCACAAGATCAACGTGATCGACGCTCCTGGAGCCGATGATTTCGTGGAAGGCGCGGTCCTGGGCCTCAATGTCTGCGAATCGGCTATCATGCTGGTCAACGCCGGTCAAGGCGTTGAGGTGGGCACCGAGATCCACGGTCGCTACGCCGAGCAGTACAAGAAGCCGGTGATCATCGCCGTCAACCAGCTCGATACCGAGAAGTCCAACTGGGACAACACGCTCGACAGCCTGCATCAGGCTTTCGGCGGCAAGCCGGTCGTGATTCAGTTCCCCGTGAACGCAGGTGTGGCTTTCGACAGCATCATCGACGTGCTCAAGATGAAGATGTTCAAATTCAAGGACGACAATGGCGGCTTTGAAGAGTGCGACATCCCGGGCGACCTCAAAGGCAAGGCCGAAGACCTCCGCGCCGAGCTGATGGAGAAGGCCGCAGAGGGCGACGAAGAGCTGATGATGAAGTATTTCGACGAAGGAGAACTCAGCGAAGAGGAAATGCTCCAGGGCCTCCGCGAAGGTTTTGACAAGGGTGAATCCTATCCGGTGTTCTGTGTCTGTGCGAAGAAAGACGTCGGCGTGCGCCGTCTCATGGAATTCGTCACGGAATTCTGCCCGGCTCCGAAGCAGGATCCTGCCGGACAGACCTCCCTGTTCGTGTATAAGACGGCCCTCGAGCAGCATCTGGGCGATGTCACCTACTTCAAGGTGATGTCGGGCAAGATTACCGAGGGTCAGGATGTAATCAACATGACCAGCGACACCAAGGAGCGCATCACCACGCTTTATGCCGTGGCCGGCAAAAAGAAAGAGCGCGTGACCGAAATCGTGGCCGGCGACATGGGTTGCACCGTGAAGCTGAAGGCTGTGAAGACCAACCAGACGCTCAATGCTCCGGGTTACGACAAGGTCGTCGATCCGATTACTTTCCCGCCGTTCAAATACCGTTGCGCCATTAAGGCCACCGATGAAAAAGACGAAGAGAAGCTGGGCGAGGCCCTCAGCCGCGCCGGTGCAGAAGATCCGACCCTCCGCGTCGAGTATTCCCGCGAACTGAAGCAGACCATCATCAACGGCATGGGTGAGCAGCAGATCAACATCCTCAAGTGGAATCTCAACAACAACTACAAGATTGACGTCGAGTTCATCGCGCCGAAGATTCCGTACCGCGAGACCATCACCAAGGTCGCGAACGCCATGTACCGTCATAAGAAACAATCAGGCGGCGCCGGTCAGTTCGGTGAGGTCCACCTTTTGGTTGAGCCGATCGTTGAGGGTGTCGACACGACCGCGAAGTTCAAAATCGACGGCAAGGAGACCCAGCTCAACATCAAGGGCCGTGAGGAATTCGAGCTCCCTTGGGGCGGCAAGTGGGAATTCATCAACTGCGTGGTCGGCGGTGCCATCGACGCCAGCTTCATGCCTGCCATCAAGAAGGGTATCCAGCAGCGTCTGGAAGAGGGCCCGCTTACAGGTTCCTACGCCCGCGACATCCGCGTGTTCGTGTACGACGGTAAGATGCATCCGGTGGACTCCAAGGAAATCGCCTTCATCATCGCAGGTCGTAATGCCTTCCGTGAGGCTTTCAAAAACGCAGCCCCGAAGATCCTCGAACCGATCTACATGGTGGAAGTGATGGTTCCGGCCGACTGCATGGGCGACGTGATGAGCGACATCCAGAACCGCCGCGGCATGATCGAAGGCATGAACTCTGAAAAGGGCTTCCAGATCCTTCGCGCCCGCGTTCCGCTCGCCGAACTCTACAAGTATTCGACGACGTTGAGCTCGCTGACCTCCGGCCGTGCTACGTTCACGCAGGAATTCATCGAGTACCAGCAGGTTCCGGCCGACGTTCAGGACAAGCTCCTCAAGGCCTACGAGGCAGAGCAGCAGGAAGAGGACTAATCCCCGTCCTGATGATTCAGGCCCTTCACATCGACAAATCCTTCGGGACCCTCAGGGTCCTGAAGGATGTTTGTTTTACGGCCGCTCCGGCCGAAGTGGTGAGCATAGTCGGCGCCTCAGGCGCCGGCAAGAGCACCCTGCTCCAGATTCTGGGATCGCTTTCGCGGCCCGACAGCGGCTCCGTCACCATCGACGGGACCGACATTTTTTCGCTCTCCGACAAGGCGCTGGCCGCGTTCCGCAACCGGAAGATCGGATTCGTGTTCCAGTTCCATCACCTGCTGCCGGAGTTCACGGCAGTGGAAAACGTGATGATTCCGGCGCTGATTGCCAAGGTGCCGCGGGCGGAAGCCCGTTGCAAGGCCGAAGAGTTGCTGGTGCTGCTCGGATTGGGGGAGCGTCTCACGCACAAGCCTTCCGAGCTCAGTGGCGGCGAACAGCAGCGCGTAGCGATTGCACGGGCGCTGGTCAATCAGCCCAAGGTGCTCTTTGCCGACGAACCTTCGGGCAATCTCGACAGCAAGACAAAAGGAGAGCTGCACCGTCTGTTCTTCGACCTGCGCGACCGCTTCGGCATCACGATCGTTATCGTGACGCACGACAAGGAATTGGCCGCAATGAGCGACCGTACCGTCGAAATCCGCGACGGACAAATCCTATAATTACTTCGGCAACCCGAAAGCCCGGCTCAACTCCTGCATCTGCGCATCGGTCATGCCGTCGGGTTCGAAACCCATGCCCCGGGCGGCGATATAGATCTGCGTCGCCTTGTTCAGCACATCCACCTGGTCAAAGGCGTCCATGATGTCGGTATCCACGGCAAAGACGCCGTGTTTTTCCCACATCACCACGTCGTAGTTGTCGGCGAGGGTGCGGATGGTGGCCTCCGCCAGTTCCACGCTCGACGGCATCATGTACGGCACGATGCCCAGGCCGCGGGGACAGAAAGCCTTGGTCTCGGGAATCATCGACCAGAGCATCCGCGTGGCGGCGTCCTTCTCCAGCCACTTCCGGTTATGGGTGAGCGCCACGAGTTCGATGGGGTGGGTATGGAGCGAGGCGCGGTAGGGGGAACCCTTGGTAAGCAGCCAGTCGTGGACGGCCAGGTGCGAGGGGAGTTCGGACGTCGGAGCTACGGGCAGGTCGGCGACGATTTCGTAGTGGGCGCAGTCGGGTGTGATGCGGATCACGGAACCATTGGCCATCGGGTCGCGGGCCAGGTCGCGCATCCGCCGTCCGGTGCCCTTGCAGTAGAACCAGCATCCTTTCAAATGGGGCAGCGTCTTGCCGATAGGATGCGGCCCGCCAATGGCGGGCAGGCCCCGCAGGGCATCGTCAATCTGCTCGGTGATATTGACGGTGATGTTGCCGCCGTTGCGTTCGGCCCAGCCTTTTTGCCAGAGGTATCCGGCCACTTCGGCCACCTGTCCGATCTGCAGCCGGAGCTCCGGCTTGTTGTCGAGAATGCTTTTCATGGTCAATCAATAATTATCGCCATAACGTTCGCGGGTAATCTGGGAAAGCGATTTTCCTCGCGTATCCGGGCATCCGATGACCCCTACGACCAGCGAAATCAGCAGAAGCGCGATCATGCAATAGGCGGCTACGGTGAAACCCTCGCCGTTTTCGCCATAAATGAAAGTAAACACGAGTCCCCACACTGCCGAAAGGCCGCGGACGATGAAGAACATCAATCCTTGTGCACCGGCCCTGAACTTGGCGGGGAACAGTTCCGACCCCCACAGGGCATAGAAAATCTGCACGGACATTCCGCCCTCGATGCCCCAAAGCAGGGTGAACAGCCAGAGCCCCGCCTTCCCGTTTACGCCGACGGTCACGATGATGACCCAGGCGCTGATGGCGAAAAGCAGGCCCAGGATGTAGATCAGCTTGTGGCTGGTCTTGTCGATGAACTTGGAAAGGAGGAACGTCACGCCTACGATGATGGCCCACTGAAGGCAGTTCATCCAGTTTGCCTGCTCGTTGCTCACACCACCGGCCGTTTCGTAGATGTGGGGCTGGAAGAAACCCAGCACGGAGGCGACGAGGTTCCAGGTCAGGTAGATGACCGCCAGGAAACACACGGTCCGGATGGCGGTTCGGTTGGAAAACAGCACCTTGATGGCGTGCAGGATGCCGGCGTTCTCCCCTTTGTCGCGGGAGGCGGCCCGGCTGGCCGTCCATTCGGCGCTCTCGTCCAGCCTGCGCTGCATCATCCAGGCTATGAAGGCTACGACCAAGAGGGAGAAGAACACGATGCGCGAACTGAAAACACCGACGGCTTCCGGCGAAAGGTCACTGCCGCCGATGGTGCGGGCAATGTTTTCCACCCATCCGGACAGGTAACCGTCGGGGGCGAACAGCATGCCCAACAGCAGGATGAACATCGGACCGAAACCCCATGACATCTGCGAGATGCAGATGTTGCGGCCGCGCTTGTCGTTTTCGGAACTTTCGGAGATATAGGTCCACGAAGCCGGCACGCCGACGCCTACCGAGATGCCGGTTACGAGGAATCCGGCCAGCAGCATCGGAAAACTCGAGGAGAGAATGATGAGCAGGATGCCCAGCATATATACCAGCAGGTTGTAGGTATAGATGAACTTCCGTCCGTAGCGGTCGGCGAGGAATCCGCCGATGATGGCTCCGACGGCGGCTCCCAGGCAGTTGGCGCTGATAAAATTGAGCCAGCCCAGGTGTACCTCGGACAGCCCCAGGTAGTGCTGCCAGAGCGTCAGGCCGCTGGCGCCGGCCACGATGGCGCCGGCATCGAGATAGTTGGTCAGTGAAACGGCTATCGTACTTTTCAGACTTCCTTTGCGCATGTCGGGTTATCTTTTTGAAGTGACTTCTTGTTCATATTGGCAGATGCTGTCGATGTACGCCTCGCCCACTGGGACGCCGTTCTTGAGGTTGAACCAGTCGTACACGGCGCCGAAAGGCAGGGTCTTGGCTTCTTCGAGGAGGGCCAGCCGCTGGAATCCCTTGCCGGCGTCTTCGTATTCGCGGAGTTTGGCAAGCGGCTCGAGCAGGGCGCTCAGCAGGCACTTCTGCGTGGCGCGGGTTCCGATGACGTAGGCGCCGATGCGGTTGATGGACGCGTCGAAATAGTCGAGGCCGATATGGGCGCGGTGCAGGGCACCGGCCCGCACAATTTCCTTGAAGAGGTCGAGCGTCTGGTCGTTCATGATGGTCACGTGGTCGGAATCCCAGCGTACGGGCCGGCTGACGTGGAGCATCAGTTCCGGCACGAAAAGCAGGAGCGAAGCGACCTTGTCGGACACGTTTTCCGTGGGTTCGTAGTGTCCGGTGTCGAGCGTGTAGATGACCTTGCGGGAAGCGCAGTAGCCTTCGAAGAAATCCATCGAGCCGACCGTGTAGCTTTCCAGGCCGATGCCGAAGAGTTTTGCCTCGACGCAGCTCTTCATGTGGGGCAGGTTTTCCGCCAGGATCTCGTCGAGCGAGGCGGCCAGCAGTTCCCGGTAGCGCAGGCGTTCTACGGTGAGGTCTTTCGAGCCGTCGTGCACCCAGATATTCATCATGCAGGGATCTCCCTGGGCCTTTCCCATCGCGTCGGCGATACGGCGGCAACGCTTGGTATGTTCGATCCAGAAGGAGCGGATGGCCGGATCTGGATTAGAGAGCGACAGGTCGCCGCTCTTCGGGTGGCCGAACGAGGTGGAGTTGAAGTCGAGTTTCATCCCATTCTCGCGGGCCCACTGCATCCAGCTCTCGAAATGCTTGACTTCCACCTGGTCGCGGTCCACGAACTTGCCGCCGAAGTCGCCGTAGATTTCATGGAGGTTGAGGCGGTGGCTGCCGGCGATAAGGCTTTTGGCGAAGCGCACGTCGGCGCGCACTTCGTCGATGTTGCGGGCGCGGCCCGGATAGTTGCCGGTGGTCTGGATGCCGCCCGAGAGGCCTGCTGCGCTCTCGAAGCCGATGACATCGTCGGTCTGCCAGCAATGCAGGGAGATGGGGGTCTTCTCGAGGATTTCAACCGCCTTGTCGGTATCGACGCCGATGGCGGCGTAGCGCTCGCGCGCGATTTCGTAGGCTTTGCGGAGGGAGGTTTCGTTCATATCAGAGATTTATTTTGTCGGAAGGAATGTCTTGACGGAGAAGGCGTCGGCGATGAGCCGGCGCATCTGCCAGCGGTCGGCCACTAGGCCGGCGGCCTTGGCCTGGACCATCACATTGCCGATGGCTGTGGCTTCGGTAGGTCCGGCGACCACGGGGATGCCGACGGCATCGGCTGTCCACTGGTTGAGCAGGTCGTTGGCGCTGCCACCGCCGATGATGTGGATTTTCTCGATAGGGAACGGCGCGAAGCTCCGTAGCAGCGCCAGCACTTCCCTGTAGCGATCGGCCAGCGAGTGGTAGATGCAGCTGACGATCTGCGCGTCGGAAACCGGGCCGGTGACGGCCGTGATCTCCGCCACCATGTCCGCCGGGTTGGCGAAACGCGGGTCGTCAGGGCCTATGCGTCCCGGGAAGTTGGCGTCGGCGCGGGCCATTTCCACAAGCTGCGGATAGGTGTAGTCGCGTCCTGCGGACTTCCAGACCTTGCGGCACTGCTCCAGCAGCCACATGCCGGTGATGTTCTTGAGGAACCGTGTGGTGCCTTCGATGCCGCCCTCGTTGGTAAAGTTTGCGGCGGCGGAAGCATTGCTGATGATCGGTCCGGGGACCTCGATGCCCATCAGGCTCCAGGTACCACTGCTCAGGTAGGCGAAGCGTTCATCGGTGGCCGGCACGGCGGCAATGGCCGAAGCGGTGTCGTGCCCGGCCACGGCAATTACCGGTACAGGCCCCAAGCCCGTTTCGGCGGCAATCTCCGGCTTCAGCGGTCCGATCACCGTTCCGGGTTGCACGATGGGCAGCAGCACGTCGGTACGGATGCCCAGCCGCTTGAGCAGCCCTTTGTTGAACTGCCGCGAGGCCTGGTCCATCATCCCGGAGGTGGAGGCGTCGGTGTATTCGCACACCTTCCGGCCGGTCAGCATATACGACAGCAGGTCGGGCATGAACAGGATGCAGTCCGCGCTCTCCAGTGCAGGGTCTCCGGAAGCGGTCTGCGCCGCCAGCTGGAAGAGGGTGTTGAAATCCATGATCTGGATGCCCGTGGTGGCATAGAGTTCCTCGCGTGGGATGGTCCGGAACACCTTTTCCGGGACGCCCGCGGTGTAAGGGTCGCGGTAGGCGCGCGGCAGGCCTGTCAGCGAGCCCTCGGCCGCCACGCAGCCGAAGTCCACGCCCCAGGTGTCGATGCCGATGGAATCGGGCCGGACGCCGCGCTGCCCCAGTTGCCGCAGGCACGTCAGGAAGTGCTCATAGATCGACCATACATCCCAGCAGTACCGACCGCCGTTCTCCACCGCCTGGTTCGGGAACCGGTACACCTCTTCCATCGAGAAGGATCCGTCCTCGAAAGTAGCCAGCATGGCGCGTCCGGATGTGGCGCCGCAGTCGAAAGCCAGGAACGTATGTCTGTCGGTCATGGTCAATAACGATAGGGGATTTTCTGAAGCGACTCCTCGGCCGAACTGCCGCCGTAGAGGAGTTCCCAGTCTCCCTTGAGCGGGACCATCTTGCTGGCTTCGGGCGACCAGGAAAGGAAGGTTTTGTCCGTCAGGGGGATCTTCACGAGTACGGTCTCTCCGGCCGGGATGCGGACGCGACGGAAGCCGCGGAGCGATTTCAGCGGCCCTTCGGGGTCGGCGGGACGGCGGACGTAGAGCTGGACCACCTCGTCGGCGTCGCTGTCGCCCGTGTTCGTCACAGGAATTTCCAGCGCGTCTTTGCGTACGCGGGCCTCCCCGTATGCAAACGACGTATAACTGAGACCATATCCGAAAGGATAGAGCGGATCTCCTTCAAAGTAACGGTAGGTGCGGCCCTTCATCGCATAATCCTCATAGTCGGGCACCTGGCTGATGTTCCGGTAGAACGTGACGGGCAGTTTCCCGGAGGGTGCTGCATCGCCGAACAGGATATTGGCCAGGGCGGTGCCGCCTTCTTGACCGGGATACCACGCCTGGACGATGGCGTCGCAGGTTTCCGTCTCGGGCTCCAGGCCCATTGCCGAACCGGAGAAATTCACCAGCACGACTTTCTTGCCGGCTTGGTGGAGCGCTGCCAGCAGCTGCCGCTGGATGGCGGGCAGTTCGATGTCGGTGCGGTCGCCGCCCCGGAATCCGGGCAGTTCGACCGGCATTTCCTCGCCTTCGATCCGCGGCGAGATGCCGCCGGCGAAGACCACGATGTCGATGCCTTCCAGCTGCTTGAGAATGGCGGCGATATCCTTGTCGGACAAGGGTTCCGGGCTGACGAGTTCACAGCCGTGGATTGTCGGCAGGTCGGGAATCCGGTCCCGGAGCGCATCGGCCAGCGTGACGGTAAACTCGGGGATGGCGTTGTAGTTGCCCCAGAGCATCTCCCGGTCGTCGGCGTTCGGGCCTACGAGCGCGATCCGGGCATCGGCCGCCAGCGGCAGGATGCCGTCCCGGTTCTGCAGCAGGACGATGGATTCTTCCGCCATCTTGCGTGCCAGCGCCCGGTGCTCCTCCCCTTCCAGAATATCGTCGTCCAGCCCGGCCCAGGGCTCATTGTTGCGGTCGAGTTCTCCCAGCCGGATACGGGCAGCCAGGATGCGGGTCAGCGCAGGATCCAGCTCCGATTCGTCGAGCAGGCCCGCGGCGACCGTTTCGGGGATGTGCCGGTACGATTCTCCGCAATTGAGGTCGGTTCCGGCACGGACAGCCTCGGATACGGCGTGTTCCACATCTTCGTTGTAACCGTGACGTCCCGGCATGAAGAAGTCGTGGATGGCCCAGCAGTCGGAAACCACCAGGCCCTTGAAGCCCCATTCTCCGCGGAGCAAGGTATCGATCAGATAGGTGTTGGCGCCGCAGGGAACACCGCGGAAGCGGTTGTAGGCGATCATTACCTCCTGTACGTTTGCTTTGGTCACCAGATCTTTGAAGGCGGGAAGATAGGTCTCCCGCAGGTCGCGTTCGCTCACTTCGGCGTCGAAACTGTGCCGGTTCCATTCCGGTCCCGAGTGGACGGCGAAGTGTTTGGCGCAGGCGTGCGTCTTGTGCACAGGCGCATCCGGGTCGCCCTGCAGGCCCCGGACCACAGCCATGCCGAGCTGTCCGGTGAGATAGGGATCTTCTCCGTATGTCTCCATGCCGCGTCCCCAGCGCGGGTCACGGAAAATGTTGATGTTGGGTGTCCAGAAGGTGAGTCCCTGGTACCAGCCGGATTCTCCGTCGGCAAGCGCCTGGCGGTGCTTAATGCGTGCCTCGTCGCTCACGGCCGTGAAAACTTCCTTCAGGAGCGGCTCGTCGAAAGAAGCCGCCATGCCGATGGGTTGCGGGAAGGTGGTTGCCTTGCCGTTGCGGGCCACGCCATGCAGCGCTTCGTTCCACCAGTTGTAGGGCAGGATGCCCACCGATTCGGCGCCCGGGGAGTCATAGCGCATCAGGGCGGTTTTCTCTTCAAGGGAGAGTTTGGGAATGATCAGCCGGGCCTGTTCTTCCGGCGTGGGGTTGTGGTGACAGGCTGCCGCCGCGAAGGCCAGTGCCGCGAGAAGGAGTATCTTTTTCATGGATGATAGATGAGTTTCTTGGTCTGAGGATCGCGGCTGTAATGCTTGAAGAAGTCCCATGCGATGCGGGCGGCGGGCATGAAGTTCCAGTGGCCATAGTCCATCACGGCCACGAGTTTGATGAGCGGCACCTCGCCCTTGTAGAGCTGGCCCGTTTCCATCACGATGCCCTCGCCTTTGTTGGTGCGGATGGTCTCGCGGTCGCGCAGCGGCTGGCCGAATACCGGCCAGGTGGCGAAGTCCATCTGGTCCACGACTTCCATCCCGTTCATCTGTTCATACGCATTCCAGGCGTTGAGGTAGCTGTTGCCCTTCCAATTGTCGGGGGTCATATAGGGAACGGTGGTGTCCATCGTGCCGAACACCGAGCAGTAGGCCGTCTCCACAGCGCCGCGCTTTTGGGTGGCCTCGCTCCAGATGGCCTCGAAGGTCGGGAACGGCCCGATCCAGTGGCCCGTGAACAGCGCGCCGGAATTGCCGCCGACAGCCGCAAAGACGTGCGACTTCTTGACGCCCAGCGCCGTGGCGGTCATCGACCCGGCCGAGAGCCCGTGCGCATAGATGCGCGAAGGGTCGAGCTGGGGATACTGGGCAAGCAGGATGGCAAGTACGCTCTCAATGCCGTCGTGGCCCATGGCCTGGTAGTTCGGCGTGCCCTGCCATTCCATCTCCACCACGAAGAAGCGGTCTTCCGCGGCTACCTGCAGGAAGCCCGAGGTTTCGGCCTGGGTGCGCGGGTCGTTGGTGTTTCCGTGGAGCAGCACGACCACCGGGACGCTGTGTTCCGGTGCGCCTTCCATCAGTTCCTCGGGCCAGTATTCGTACCAGAGGTACTTCGGTCCGTCAAGCGTGCGCTGGCGGAACACGGCGGAATACTCCACGATCTTGCGCTGGATGCCCAGCCGCTCCCATTCCAGATAAGGCTCGAGTTCGTAGGGTCCGTATTGGCCGAACTTCGCGCCTTCGTAGTGCGTATGCTTGTAGTTGTTGAAGCGGAAATTGTGCGAGAAGAGTCTTTCCCACGCCTCGGCGAAGAAGGCGCCGGGCTCCGTGGCGTCGGAAACAACCACTCGGAGCAGCGGCTCGTCCGCCGCCTTTTCAGCGTTGAGGGCTTTGTATTGTTTGGCGACCTTGGCCGCATTCTTTCCGCTCACGAAGGCCGGCACGCCGTAAGATGAGAAGCCCTTCGGCAGTTTGGCCGGCTTGCCGTCGAGCGTGGCAATGCCGGCGATGTGGTCGCCCGCCCTGAGGGCCAGCACCTGGTTGACGAAGGTGGCGCCGTTGCCCAGCCCGATGACTTTCAGATTGCCGCTCCGGGCCCGGTTGAACAGTTCCACGAATGCTTCGAAATCCTTCCCGGCGTCATACGTTTCGCCGACAGGATTGATGACGAAAGCCGTGCCGAAGTTTTCGTCGAGCACGGGCTGCATCCCGAACGCATCGATCAGCGCCTCGGCGGCATCCTTGTCGAGCGCCGTATCGGGATAGATGAAGAACGTCGGCGCATTGTTGTACGACCGTCCTTCAGCCCGCGTCGGCCCGCCGAACGACACGGCAATCGTCCCGCGCCGGACGCAGGCCACTTGTTCCGGAAGGCCCCCCGGTTGTGCCGCCGCCGACGTCAAGGAAAGCAGTGGGAATATCAGCAGTAAATAGAGGACTTTTTTCATAGAAAACAAATTCAGACTACCAAGTTACGAGTAATTTTGCAAATGCGGCTTTATTTTTGCGACTTTCCGTGCCCGAAACCGCCGTTCATGTTGTTCTATAAAATCCGGACGCAAGTTTTCGGGGTTTTCTGCATTATAAGAGTATGAATCGTTTTGTTTTCCTCCTTCTGATCGGATTGGCGGAACTGTGTCCCGCTTGCGTGGAATATGTCAATCTCAATACGGAGGATCCGCGGGAGGTGGTGGTAGGCTGCATCCTGCGCGATACGACCGTGCAGGAGCTGGAGTTGCTCTGGACGGCACAAAATGACGATAGAGGTCCGTTGGAGCGGATTCGCGAGGCGGATGCGGTGCTGGTGCGGCTGGGTTCCGACGGCGAGCGGGAAATGGGCGCATTTGCTTGCGGATCGGATGGCATCTGGCGCTTGGATTATCGTCCGGAAGCGGGTGTTTCATACAGGCTGAATGTATCTGTCGCAGGGCAGTCGGTTTCGGCGGAAACCCGGATGCCGCACGGGTTCCGCGTCGAGACAGTCCCGAACCCCATCCTGATTGCTTTTCCGAGTTACGTTTCAAGACATCATTATCCTTCCCGGCAAATCACGGCGGACGACGCGGAGGCTTTTCCCCTTGTAGCTTGGTTCACAGGGGAAGAGGGGTTGGTTCAGCGGGTAGTTTCTTCCCACGAACAGACCGATTGCTTCAACAGCCTCAATGAAGGCAACCGTTTCCTGTTGGGCGTGATGGAATGGGAAATGAACGGAACTATCTATCTGGTCGATAAGAGCCCGGAACTATTGGAAGAAAGCGATTACATAAAACGACCCTTTCATGACAAGATAGCCGTCATTTCACAGAATAAGGGGTACGAAAACAACTACTATCATCCTGCGGTACAAACGGGTTTTTCCAGTACGGCGGACCAAGGGCATATTCGTACCCTTATCAGACGCCATCCCGAATACGGCGCATACGAGAAAGACTGGATGGTCTGGGGACCGGATTTCGATATCTGGCCCGCCACCGGAGAATCAGCCTCTGTATTGCATATCCAGCGTCCTTCCGCGGAATTGCTGGCTTATCTGAAAGAGGTCGTCTCCATGACGGCCAAGACGGATGATATCGATTTCACCCAAGTCTTCTCTCAGAAAACGCCCTATACCAACATTCGTGGCGGCCGAGGCATCTTCGGCGCCTCGACCGAATACGTGGAAGACTATTCGGACTATGACGAGCGGATGACGGCGTTTTACCAAAAAATCTTCGATGATGAGTTCCCGAATCTATAGTCTTGGTATCCCGGCGGGATGCCTTTTGTTCCTGTGCCTGCTGCTCCCGGCAGGCAGCGCATGGGCGCAGGAACCGGTAACCCGTCGCGACACGCTGGTGGAATCCCAGATCGTCGCCCGCCGCTCGACGGAAGGCCTGTCCTTCTACCGCATCGACGCAGCTCGGCTTTCCCGTCTGATTACCCCCATGGGAGAAGCAGATGTTGTCAAGCAGGTCCAGCGCCTGCCGGGTGTTTCGTTTACAATGGAAGGGACATCCGCCTTCAGCGTCCGGGGCGGCAATATGGGCAACAACCAGCTTTCGCTCGACGGCGTAACGCTGTACGGCATCTCGCATCTGCTGGGCCTGACGACCGTCGTCCCTTCCGAGATTCTCTCCGATACGGAGTTCTGTGTCGGCGGTTTTGAAAGCGGAGACGGGAACCTCCTGTCGTCGCATATCCGGATGAAATCGGCCGACGGCGATTTCCAACGCGTCAAGGGAACGCTGTCGCTCAGTAATCTCATGGCTTCCTCGTTCGTCACAACTCCCATCGTGAAGGAGAAATTGTCAGCCACCGTATCTGCCCGCTGGTCGCCCGTCCAGCTGGAATACAATGCACTTGCGAAGCGACTGATTAAAGAAGAAAGCGGCCTTCCGCGCTCCATCCGGGCCGGGGTCTACGACCTCTATGGAAAATTGGACTGGCGGCCTGCGGAGCATCACCAGCTTTCCCTGTCCTGGCTGCGGACGGACGACAACTACGCCTTTGCCGGCGCCGGCGGCGCGTCCCGGGACAACCTGGAATGGAGCAACAACTTGATTCTCCTGCATTGGAAGGGTGAAATGAACCG
This sequence comes from Bacteroidales bacterium Bact_11, assembly GCA_001603505.1. Lineage (GTDB taxonomy): Bacteria > Bacteroidota > Bacteroidia > Bacteroidales > UBA932 > Cacconaster. The sequence continues at coordinate 15,278 of LUZC01000002.1, forward strand.
ACGGCTGTCCCTCTCGGCCGATGTGTCGGCCAATATATTCGGATCGATACAGATGCAGGACCGGACCCTCAATGCGAATGTGCAAAACACTTCGCTCGGTGTCCAGTCCCGCGTCCAGGAATACCGGGCTGCTGTTACGGCCGACCTGGCATTGACAAAGCCTTGGTCGATTCGCATGGGCGCGGATTTCCGCCGTACCGCTTTCAATCCCGCCGTCATGAAGTCAGTCGGAAGCCATGCTGACGATTGGACGGGTGCCGACCGAAGCAATCTGGCCGTCCTCCACGGCCAGCTATCCTACGAAACGTCCCGTATGCTGGCCCGTCTGGCGCTCCGGCTCAATGGTTTCCAGTCAGACGACGGATTCCGGCTGCTCGTGCCCGAATGGCGTCTCCGTCTCAATTACTATTTCAACAACTGGCTGGGCGTGGAAGGCACCTACGACCGGATGGCGCAGTTCTATCATACGCTGGAAGGTACGCCCACGGGCATCACGCTCGATATGATCGTTCCCGCCGGAGCGTATGCGGAGCCCGAAAAAGCGGACCAGGTTTACCTGGGCCTGATGGCACACGATAACCGGGGCTGGTCGTTTTCTGCCGGCGGCTATGTGAAATGGATGTCCGGCCTGGTGTATTACGCAGATGCTGGACAGTTCTTCAATCTGGGAACCCTGGGGTGGGAAGAAAACCTGGACATCGGAACCGGACGCTCGTACGGCCTGGAACTGCTGCTGCAGAAGAATGAGGGACCTCTTACAGGACATCTGGCCTACACGCTTTCCAAGACCGACCGTACCTTCCCCGGCATCAACGACGGGCAGCCGTTCCCCTACAAATTCGACCGCCGGCACATGCTCAATGCTGACGCCGGCTATCGTTTTGCCGAAAAACAGGCTTTCTCGCATGGCGTCTCCGCGGCCTTTACCTGTACGAGCGGGCACTATGAAACCCTGCAGGCAGGTTGGTATCTCCCTTATGGGCTTCCGGTCGATAAGGCCTTGACTTATTACACGCATCCCAACAATTACCGGCTGCCGGCCTACATCCGGCTCGACCTCTCCTACAACATGACGATCAAAGGGGAACATGCCCGGCACGACATCACGGTGGGCGTGTATAATGTCCTGAACCGGCACAATGCCTATTCTCTCACTTGGGACGCGGAAGCCGGCCGCTGGAAGCAGTTGAGCATCCTCCCCATCATGCCCAGCTTGAAGTACGCCCTGTCCTTCTGATTTTTTGTAAAAAATCCAAAAAGACGAGAATCAATAATTCTCATATCCGAGTTTTTTCTTGAAAAGACTCCGGGTTACCTTTGTCGGCACTTAATGGTCTATTATGGAAAAGACAGTGTATCCGACAAAGGTCGAAGAACAGCGTGGGGAAGTTATCCTGTATCAACCGGACGATACGATTCGTCTGGAGGTCAGGATGGCTGATGAAACGGTGTGGCTGACTCAGGCGCAGATGGCGGAATTGTTTCAGACGACAAGAAGCAACATCACGCTTCATATCGGTCATCTCTTTAAAGAAGGAGAGTTGGATCGGTTATCAGTATGTAAGGAATCCTTACTTACTGCTTCAGACAACAAAGTTTACAGAACCACACTGTATAATCTGGATGTCATCATTTCTGTCGGTTATCGTGTCAAGAGTATTCAAGGCACTCGTTTTCGCCAGTGGGCCAACCGCGTATTGAAAGAGTACCTTTTGAGGGGATATGCCGTAAACCAAAGGGTTGAGCGGTTGGAACAGAGGATGTCGGTCGCAGAAAACAAGATTGACTTTTTCGTCCGTTCTGCGCTTCCGCCGGTTGAGGGTGTCTTCTACGACGGACAGATCTTCGACGCTTTCCATTTCGTCTCCAATCTGGTCCGTTCTGCCAAAAAAAGAATCATTCTGATTGACAATTATGTGGATGATTCCGTGCTTACGCTGCTCGATAAAAGGAAGGTTGGCGTCAGTGCAGAAATCATCACTCGGCCCATTTCCAATCAATTGAAACTCGATCTGACCCGGCATAATGCACAATATGCTTCCATAACCCTCAGCCAGAGCTTGCGATACCATGACCGATTCCTTATCATTGACGATGTCGTCTATCATATTGGATCTTCGTTGAAAGATCTTGGTAAAAAGTTGTTCGCCTTTTCGAAAATGAGTATTACTGTGTCAAACCTGATCTGACAGAACCGGATACTCTCCATTTGAATTCTTGGGAATGTTTCGTAACTTTGTTTATTCGTTACGGAAACAATTCTCTCGATTATGGAATACACCCTTCAACAGATCGCTTCGCAGGTGCGGAGGGATATCGTGCGTATGGTAACGGCCGCCGCTTCGGGCCATCCGGGCGGGTCGCTCAGCAGCACGGACATCCTGACACGCCTCTTTTTCAAAGAAATGAACGTCACGCCTGAGACGTGGACCCGGAGCGGGGAAGGCCTCGACCAGTTCTTCCTCTCTGCCGGCCACATTTCTCCGGTGCTCTACAGCGTCCTTGCCCGCAGGGGATACTTCCCGGTGGCTGAACTGGCCACTTTCCGCCGTTTCGGCACCCGGCTTCAGGGCCATCCGTCGGTGCGGAAAGGCCTGCCGGGCGTAAACCAGGCGGCCGGTTCGCTGGGGCAGGGCCTTTCGGTGGCCCTCGGTGCGGCGCTGGCCAAGAAGATGTCGGGCGACCCGCACACCGTGTACGTGCTGCTCGGCGACGGCGAAAGCGAGGAAGGGCAGGTGTGGGAGGCTGCGATGAGCGCCGCCCACTATAAGGCGGACAATCTCATCGCGATGACCGACTGGAACCACCAGCAGATCGATGGCACCACGGAAGACGTGGCGGGCCTCGGCGACCTGCGCGCCAAGTGGGAAGCCTTCGGGTGGACGGTCCTGGAAGGCGATGGCCACGACTTCGCCGACATCGAAAAGACCTACGCAGCCGCGAAGGCGGCCCTGGGCAAGGGCAAGCCCGTGATGATCCTGTGGCACACCGAGATGGGCCACGGCGTCGATTTTATGGCCGGCACCTGCAAGTGGCACGGCAAGAACCCTTCCGTGGAGCAGTGCGCGGAAGCGATGAAACAACTCGAAGAAACGATGGGAGACTTTGCCTTATGAAAGAATACATAGATACCGGTAAGAAAGACACCCGTTCGGGCTTTGGCGCAGGCCTCGCCGAACTTGGCAACAGCAATCCGAAGGTTGTGGCGCTGACCGCCGACCTCAAGGGCTCGCTCAAGATGGACCAGTTCGCCGCGGAGCATCCCGAACGCTTCTTCGAAGTGGGCATCGCGGAAGCCAACATGGTGGGCATGGCGGCGGGCATGGCCCTCTCGGGCTACATCCCCTTCATCGGCACCTTCGCCAATTTCGCGAGCGCGCGCGTGATGGACCAGATCCGCCAGTCGGTGTGCTATTCGCAGACCAACGTGAAGATCGCCGCATCGCACGCCGGCATCACCCTCGGCGAAGACGGCGCCACGCACCAGACGCTCGAAGATATCGGCATCATGCGGATGCTCCCCGGGATGGTGGTCATCAACCCCTGTGACTACAACCAGACGAAAGCCGCGACCATCGCCGCGGCGGCGTGGAACGGCCCGGTGTACCTGCGCTTCGGTCGTCCCGGCGTGCCCAACTTCACGCCCGCCGACCAGAAGTTCGAAATCGGCAAGGCCGTCAAGCTGAACGACGGCGAGGACGTAACCCTCATCGCTACGGGCCACCTCGTGTGGGAAGCCATACTAGCGGCCAGGGAATTGGAGGCACGTGGCGTGAGCGTCGATTTGCTCGACATCGCTACCATCAAGCCGATCGACAGGGAGGCGGTACTCTCCTCGGTGCGCAAGACCGGCCGCGTGGTGGTGGCGGAAGAACACCTGATCGCCGGCGGTCTTGGCGAGGTTGTTGCAGGCCTGCTTGCGACGACCTGCCCCGCGCCCATGCGTTTTGTGGCCATCGACGACAAGTTCGGCCAGAGCGGAAAGCCCGCTGAACTGATGTCGGCCTACGGACTCGACGCAGCCCATATTGTCGAGGCAGCGCTGTCGCTGCGATGACGACCGATCGGGAAATATTGCAACTGTTCAAGGAAGGCGGACGCGAAGAAGCGTTCCGCCTTCTCGTACAATCGTATAAGGAACGGCTCTACTGGCACGTTCGTCGCATGGTGCTCGACCATGACGACGCGGACGACTGCCTGCAGAACACGTTCCTGAAAGCCTGGCGCTCGCTGCCCGGATTCCGGGGCGACTCTGGACTCTATACCTGGCTCTACCGCATCGCCACCAACGAGACGCTGACCTTCCTGTCGAAGCAGCAGACCCGTGGCGACCAGACCGTCCTCGCAGCGGCCGAACGGCTTCCCTCCGACGCCTGGTTCGACGGCGACGCGCTGCAGGAGGCGCTTCACCGCTCCATCGCCAAGTTACCGCCCAAGCAGAAAGCGGTGTTCAACCTCCGCTACTTCGAGGAGATGCCTTACGAAAAGATCGCCGAAGTGCTGGATACCTCGCAGGGCGCGCTGAAAGCCTCCTATCACCACGCCTATGAAAAGATCAAGGCCTGGATGAAGGAAGAGATGGATGCGAAATATTAAACCTTTGCACGACTTGAAAGTCTAAATGTCTGTATGAACGAAGAAAAGGATATCTTGAGCGGCATTGCGAGCCACGACAGTCCCTTCCGGGTGCCCGAAGGATACTTCGAGACGATGGAGGACCGGGTGATGGCCCGCATTGCTGAGGAAAGTGCCGTCGTGGAGGTGAAGCGGCCCGTGTGGCGGATCCTGAAACCCGCCCTGACGCTCGCTGCCACGTTCGCACTGATCTTCGGCATGGGTTATGGCGTCCTCTCGCTTACCCATACGCTTCATCGTGGCGCCGGTTCCCTCGAAGAGTCCGGCTATGCCACGGCTGAGGAAGAACTGATCAGCCCTGTTTCGCTCATCAACTATTATCAGTCCAGCCTTCCGGAAGACACGGAACTCGACGAAGACACCATCATCAACTACCTGGCGTCTGAGCTCTCCTTCTCCGACCTGGCTGAGATTTATGCACAATCCTATTGATCATGAAGAGAATCATCATTGTAGCGGCCTGCCTGCTGTCGGCAGTTGTCCTGTTCGCCCAGCCGCAGGGCCACAAGCAGAACGAAGAGCAGCGCAAGAAGGAATTCGAACGCATCCAGTCGGAAAAGATCGCCTTCATCACCCAGGAACTCGATCTTTCGCCGGAAGAGGCCCAGGTGTTCTGGCCGGTGTACAACCAGTGCTGGAAAGAGGCGCTGCAGGCTCACAAGGAAATGCGTGACGCTTTCGACGCAATCCGGGGCAAGAAGGCCGACGACCTCTCCGAGGCGGAGCTCGAGAAGAAACTCGACAGCTATATCCAGGCCAACGAAGCCTCCAATCAGGTGATGGCCCAGTGGTACCCCAAGTTCAAGAAAGTGCTGCCCATCCGCAAGGTGGCCAAGCTCTACCAGGCAGAAGAAGCCTTCCAGATGCGGATGATCAACAACCTGAAGAAGCATCCGCAGCGGCCTCCCCAGGACGGCGCCCCGAAAGAAGGGAAAGACAAGAAATGAAAGAAGCGGCTTCAGGCCGCTTTTTTCTTATCTTTGCAGCATGAAGAACATCCGCAACTTCTGCATCATTGCGCACATCGACCACGGCAAGAGCACCCTGGCCGACCGCATGCTTGAGCGCACCCATACGCTGGAGCAGCGGGAAATGGAAAACCAGGTGCTCGATTCGATGGATCTGGAGAAGGAGAAAGGCATCACCATCAAGAGCCACCCCATCCAGATGGAGTATGTGTACAAGGGTGAAAAATATATCCTCAACCTGATCGACACCCCCGGCCACGTGGACTTCTCCTACGAGGTGTCGCGCGCCATCGCTTCGTGCGAAGGGGCGTTGCTGGTGGTCGATGCCACGCAGGGCATCCAGGCGCAGACCATCTCGAACCTCTACCTGGCCATCGAGCACGACCTGGAGATCGTGCCGGTGCTCAATAAGATCGACATGGAAGCGGCGATGGTCGACGTGGTGCGCGACCAGGTGGTGGACCTGCTGGGCTGCGACCCCGACGACGTGCTGCTGGCCTCGGCCCGCACGGGCGAAGGCGTGGACGCGGTGCTCGAAGCCATCGTGGAGCGCATTCCGGCGCCTAAGGGCGATCCCGAAGCGCCGCTGCAGGCCCTGATCTTCGACTCGGTGTTCAACTCGTTCCGCGGCATCATCGCCTATTTCAAGGTGTTCAACGGCTCGATCCGCACGGGCGACCGCGTGAAGTTCGTGAATACGGGCAAGGAGTACACCGCCGACGAGGTGGGCGTGCTCAAGATGAAACTCTGTCCCACGGGAGAGATCCCCTGCGGCTCGGTGGGCTACATCATCTCCGGCATCAAGACGGCCGTTGAGGTGAAGGTGGGCGATACCATCACGCACGTGGCGAATCCGTGCCGGGAAGCGATCGCAGGCTTCGAGGACGTGAAGCCGATGCTCTATGCGGGCATGTTCCCCGTGACGGCCGACCAGTACGAGGACCTGCGCGCCTCGCTCGAGAAGTTCCAGCTCAACGACGCCTCGCTGGTGTTCGAGCCGGAGAGTTCGCTGGCGCTGGGCTTCGGTTTTCGCTGCGGCTTCCTGGGCCTGCTCCACATGGAGATCGTGCAGGAGCGCCTGTTCCGCGAGTTCGACATGGACGTGGTGACCACCGTCCCCAACGTGTCTTATAAGGTATATACTACGCAGGGCGCCGTCATTGACGTCCACAACCCGTCGGGACTGCCAGCGCCGACGCTCATCGACCACATCGAGGAGCCGTTCATCCAGGCGCAGGTCATCAGCAAGAGCGAGTTCTACGGACCGATCATGAAACTCTGCCTCGACAAGCGGGGCATCCTCAAGAGCGAGCACTACCTCACGGCCGACCGCGTGGAGCTGACCTACGAGATGCCGCTGTCGGAGATCGTGTTCGACTTCTACGATAAACTGAAGAGCATTTCCAAGGGCTACGCCTCGTTCGATTACCACGTGATCGGGTTCCGCCCGGCCAAACTGGTGAAGCTCGACATCCTGCTCAACGGCGAGCCGGCTGACGCGCTCTCGACACTCATCCACCAGGACCACGCCTACGAGTTCGGCCGAAAGATCTGCGAAAAACTCAAGGAACTGATCCCGCGCCAGCAGTTCGACATCGCCATCCAGGCCGCCATCGGGGCAAAGATCATCGCCCGCGAAACTGTGCGCCAGGTGCGCAAGGACGTAACGGCCAAGTGCTACGGCGGCGACATCACCCGCAAGCGCAAACTGCTCGAGAAACAGAAGCAGGGCAAGAAGCGCATGCGCCAGATCGGCCAGGTGGAGGTGCCGCAGTCCGCTTTCATGGCGGTACTCAAGCTCGATTAGAATCGCAGAATACTATAGATAATAAAATATTTTGAAAAATTTTGGTACTTTGTGATACAAGGTACCAATTTTTTTATATATCTTTGCGGTGTCAAAAACCAAACACTGTATGCTGATAGAACTCAAAGGTGTCCACAAGACCTACGACAACGGGCAGCCGCTGCACGTACTCAAGGGCATCGACCTTCAGATCGAAAAAGGTGAATTCGTGTCGATCATGGGCGCATCCGGCTCCGGCAAGTCGACCCTGCTCAACATTCTCGGTATCCTCGATAACTACGACGAAGGTGAATATCATCTCGCCGGCAAGCTCATCAAGAACCTGAGCGAGCGCGAAAGCGCCACCTACCGCAACCGGATGATCGGGTTCGTGTTCCAGAGTTTCAACCTCATCGGATTCAAGACCGCTGTCGAGAACGTGGAACTGCCTTTGTTCTATCAGGGAGTTAATCGCCATCGCCGTCATGAGGCGGCGATGGCCTATCTCGAAAAGATGGGCCTCACCGACTGGGCTTCGCACTATCCCAACGAGATGTCGGGCGGCCAGAAACAGCGTGTGGCTATCGCCCGCGCCCTGATCACGCATCCCGAAATCATCCTGGCCGACGAGCCGACGGGCGCGCTCGATTCCAAGACCTCGGTGGAGGTGATGGAACTGCTCACCCGGCTCAACCGCGAGGACGGTGTGACCATCATCGTGGTCACCCACGAAAGCGGTGTGGCCAACTGCGCCGACAAGATCGTGCACATCAAGGACGGCCTGATTGAGCGCGTCGAAGACAACCGCCTGCACCACGCTTCGCAATTCGGCACCGATACCATTATGAAATAAACAAGGCGATGAGAGACCTCTTCATAGAAATCTGGGAGTCCATCCGGCGCAACAAGGTGCGCACCAGCCTGACCGGCCTGGCCGTGGCGTGGGGCATCTTCATGCTGATCGTCTTGGTGGGCGCCGGCAACGGCCTGCTCAACGCCTTCCTCAGCGACAGCGACAGTTTCGCTTCCAACACCATGATGGTGGGCGGCGGCCGGACTTCCAAGGCGTACGACGGTCTGAAGCAGGGACGCCGCATCCACGTCAAGGACGGTGACATGGACATCCTGCGCAGGCAGGAGTTTTCCGACAGGGTCGACCTGATTTCGACCTCCCTCAGCAAGAATGGTTATACCATGACCTACGGCCGCCGCTACTTTACCAACGTGTCGCTCAACGGAACCTATCCGAGCGACGTCGAAATGAACCGGGTGAAAATGGAGGCCGGCCGCTTCATCAACCAGAAAGACATAACCGACAAACGCAAGGTCATCATCATCACCCATCTCCACGCCAAGAACTTCCTCGTCGGCAGTACCGACTACGACCGCCTGCTGGGACAGAGCGTCAAGGTGGGCAACCTGTCGTTCACCATCATCGGCGTGCGGCACGGCGATGAGAATCGGGATGACCGCGAACTGTATGTGCCCTATACGACGCTCAAGTCGATATTTGGCCTCAGCGACGAGGTGGATGACATCACCTTCTCGTTCCACGGACTTACGACGCAAGCCGAAAGCGACGCCTTCGAGAAAGAGGTGCGCACGGCCTTCAATGCGGCGCACCGGGCGGCTCCCGACGACAACAGCGCCGTATGGATCTGGAACCGCTTCTCCCAGAACCTGCAGATGGAGAAAGCCCAAAGCATTCTGATCACGGCGCTCTGGATCATCGGCCTCTTTACGCTGGTAAGCGGCGTGGTGGGCGTCAGCAATATCATGCTGATCACGGTGAAGGAACGCACCCACGAGTTCGGTATCCGCAAGGCCCTCGGCGCCAGGCCGGGCAACATCCTGAAACTGATCGTCGCCGAGAGCGTGCTGATCACCGCCTTCTTCGGCTACATCGGCATGCTGCTGGGCATGATCGCCTGCCAGATCCTGGACGCGACGGTCGGCCAGTCGAAAATGGAGATCTTCGGCCAGAGCGTCAAGATGCTCGACAATCCGACGGTCGGCCTCGGCACAGCCATCGGTGCCACGGTTGTCCTGATCGTCGCCGGCACCATCGCCGGCATATTCCCGGCCAGCCAGGCTGCCAAAGTCAAACCTATAGAAGCATTGAGGGCGGACTAATATGAGACACCGTTTCGACTTCGATACCTTCCGTGAGATCGGTGATTCGCTGTTCCGCAACAAGCGCCGCACGATCCTCACCGGCTTCGGCATCTTCTGGGGCCTGTTCATGCTCCTGTTCCTGGTGGGCGGCGGCAAAGGCCTCAAACAGTCGCTCAGCCTGACCTTCGAGGGATTTGCCTCCAACACGATGGTGATGATCTCGTCGAATACATCCAAGCCGTACAAAGGAATGAAGGAGGGCCGCTACTGGCAGTTGAACCGCAAGGACGTGGAGCGCCTGCGTCTGCTGATGCCCGAACTGGACGTGGTGGCGCCGATGGTGAGCAACTGGGGCCTGACGGCCGAATACAAGGGAAATACCACCTCGTGTGCCATCAAGGGCATCTCGGGTAATTATCATAAAGTAGAAGCACCGAAACTCAAGTACGGCCGCACCATCAGGGATGCGGACGTGGAGCAGGAGCGCAAGGTTTGTGTCATCGGCAAGCGCGTTTACAACGACCTGTTCCCGCAGGGCGGCGACCCGTGCGGAACCTTCATCCAGGTGGGCTCGGTGTTCTTCCAGATCATCGGCGTCGATTTTTCGAGCGGCAATATCAGCATCAGCGGCAGCGCCTCGGAATCGGTGATGGTGCCATTCTCGGTGGCGGCAACGCTCTTCAAGCGCGGCAACAACGTGGACATCATCTGCGTCACCGGCAAACCGGGCATCAAGATGAGTTCGCTGGAACCCCGCGTCCGCAGCATCATGGCACGCGAGCATCTCTTTGATCCGACCGACGACCAGGCCATGGTGGTGCTCAACACCGAGCAGGTGTTCTCGATCATGGACAACCTCTTCCGCGGCGTGAACTTCCTCATCTGGCTGGTGGGTATCGGCACGCTGCTGGCCGGTGCCGTGGGCGTGAGCAACATCATGATGGTGACCGTTCGCGAGCGGACCATCGAAATCGGCATCCGCCGGGCCATCGGCGCCGTTCCGCGCGACATCCTCTCGCAGATTATCTGGGAGAGCGTCTTGCTGACGCTGACGGCGGGCAGTGCGGGCATCGTGTTCTCGGTGCTGATCCTCAATGTCGTGGAGAGGATCGTCCCGCAGGCCGTTACGTTCCAGATTTCGTTCTGGACGGCTGTCCTGGCGGCCCTGCTGCTCAGCGTGCTGGGCGTGCTCGCCGGCCTCGCTCCGGCCATGCGGGCCATGAAAGTCAAGCCGGTCGACGCGATGCGCGACGAATAAAGAAGAAAAAAACAAAAACAATATCATACAATGAAAAAAGTTCTGAAATACATGCTGGTTGCCCTGATCGCCATCATCTTCGTGGGCACGTTCATCTTCCTTTTCGTGAAGTCGAAGCCGAAGGAAGTCAAATATCACGAGCTGACCGCAGAAGTCAACGACATTCAGCGTACCGCCGTGGTGACCGGCAAGATCGTTCCGCGCAACGAAGTGAACATCAAGCCGCAGATCAACGGCATCATCACCGAGCTCTACAAGGAGGCCGGCCAGAAGGTCGAACGCGGCGAAGTCATCGCCAAACTGACGGTCATCCCCGACATGAACTCCCTGAGCTCCGCGCAGAGCCGCGTCCGGCTGGCCGAGATCAACCTCAAGCAGGCCCAGACCAACTTCGACCGCGAGCAGGCGCTCTTCGAGAAGAACCTGGTGAGCGCGGAGGAGTATGACCAGGTCAAGCAGCAGCTCAGCCAGGCGCAGGAGGAGCGTGCAGCTGCGCAGGATGCCCTTGAAGTTATCCGCGACGGCGTGTCGAAGGCGAACGCCAAGTCAAGCTCCACGCTGGTCCGTTCAACCATCACCGGCCTGATCCTCGACATCCCCGTGAAGGTTGGCAACTCCGTGATCCAGGCCAACACGATGAACGAAGGTACGACCGTGGCCACGGTGGCGAACATGAACGATCTGATCTTCGACGGCCAGATCGACGAGACCGAGGTGGGTTCCCTGGCCGAAGGCATGCCGGTGGTCATCACCATCGGCGCGCTCCAGGACTACTCGTTCGACGCGACGCTGGAATATATCTCGCCGAAGGCAGTGGAGAACAACGGTGCCAACCAGTTTGAAATCAAGGCCGCCGTCAAGGCCGATCCCGCACAGAAGATCCGTTCGGGCTACAGCGCCAACGCGGAAATCGTGCTGCAGCGCGTGGAGCAGGCGCTCTCGGTATCGGAAAGTGCCCTCGAGTTTTCCGGCGACTCGACCTTCGTGTGGCTGAAAGGCACCGACGGAACCTTCGCCAAGACACCTGTGACCACGGGCGTCAGCGACGGCATCAACATTGAAATCAAGAGCGGACTCCAGAAGGGCGACGTGGTCCGCGGCAACCAGATCATTGAGGAGTAATCACCATGAAAAAGATTGTTCTCACATTCATCCTGATGACGTGCGGCCTGACCGGGCAGCTCGCCACCGCCGGAGCGCAGAGCGTGGCGAACGGGGCCCCCTGGACGCTGAACGACTGCATCCAGTATGCCCTCGACCACAACCTCAGCGTGCAGCAAAGTGCGTTGCAGGTGGAACAGCGGGAGATCGAACTCAATACCGCGCTAAACAGCCGGCTTCCCGGCGTGGCCGCCAGCGCTTCGCAGAACTTCTCGTTCGGCCGCGGCCTGACCGCCGACAACACCTACGCCAACGCCAACACCACGAACACAGGGTTCAACCTCGGCGCCGACATGACGTTGTTCAACGGCCTGCGCACGCGCAACACCATCGAGATGGACCGCCTCAACCTGAAGGCGGCCACGCAGGATCTCGAGAAGATGCGCGACGACATCCGCGTGGCGGTGGCCCAGGCTTATGTGCAGATTGTATATAATCAGGAAATCCTCGAAGTAGCGCAGCGACAGGTAGAGATGGATTCCCTGCAGGTGGCGCGCCTCGAGGCGATGCAGCGCACCGGCAAGGCCGCTTCGGCCGATGTGGCCGTGCAGCAGGCGACGCTTGCACAGAGCCGCGTGACGGCCGTGCAGGCAGCCAACAACCTGCAGCTCGCCCGGCTGGAACTCGCGCAGCTGTTGGAACTGCCCTCCCCGGAAGGTTTCTCGGTGGTGATTCCGGAAATCCGTGACATCCCTGCATTGACCGGAAGCCCCGAAGCGATCTACGAAGAGGCGCTCGGCATCAAGCCTTCCGTGAAGGCGGAGGAGACGCGGCTTGCCTCGGCGGAACGCGGCATCGACATCGCCCGTGCGGGATACTTTCCTTCGCTCTCGCTCAACGGCGGCCTGGGAACGAACTACTATACCAGTTCATCGCTTCCCGCTACCGCGTTCTTGACACAGCTGAGCAACAATTTCAGCCAGTATGTGGGCCTCTCGCTCAGTGTGCCCATCTTCTCGCGGATGAACAACCGCAACCAGGTGCGCAGCGCCCGTGTCAGCTACGCGGCCCAGCAGGTGCAGCTCGACCAGGCCAAGAAGCAGCTCTATAAGGAGATACAACAGGCGTGGTTCGGTGCTGTGGCGGCCCGGTCCAAATATGAAAGCAGCGTTCAGGCCGAGGAGGCAGCCTCTCAGAGCCTTTCCCTGATGCAGGCCAAATATGAGAATGGCAAAGCCTCCGTCACCGAATACAACGAAACGAAAAACCAATACTTGAAAGCGGCTTCCGACCGGGCGCAGGCTCGCTGCGAAGCCCTCTATCAGGCCGGACTTCTCGAATTCTATCGCGGTAAAGATATACAACTATGAAAAAGACCCTAACCATCAGCATTGGCGGAAAGAGCTTCATTATCGATGAAGACGCGCATGACCGCCTCAAGAACTACCTCGATACGTTCCGTTCGCGTATTCCGGACGGACAGGGAAGCGAGGTGATGAACGATATCGAAGCCCGCATCGCGGAGCTGTTCCAGGCCAATCTCGGCTCCAGTCAGCAGTCCGTGAGCCTGGCGCTCGTGAACCAGATTACAACCCAGCTGGGCATGCCCGATGGAAAACCTGAATTTGAAAACGAACAAGAACCTTTTAGGGAGGAAACAACCATGAGTAATCCTGTCAAAAAACTCTATCTGGACGTCGAATCCAGAAAATTAGCCGGCGTGTGCAGCGGCCTGGCGGCTTATTTCGACATTGACGTGACATTGATCCGGATTCTTTTCCTGGCCGGACTCTTTGCGGGAGGTTTCACCTTCTGGCTTTACATTATCATTTGGATCGTGGCTCCCAAGGCGTTGACGCCGGCCCAGAAGTGTGAACTCCGCGGCTGGGAGGTCAATGCGGAGAACATGGCCCGTTTTACCGACAGCAGTAAATAAGTAGCTTATGGAACCCAATGCGGAAAACGTGCGTTCCCAGATGCGGAAAGGGGTGCTGGAATATTGCATCCTGAGTATCCTGGACAAGAAGGAAGCCTACGCTTCCTCGATCATCGACGAGCTTAAGGCCGCCAACATGATCGTGGTGGAAGGTACCCTCTATCCGCTGCTCATCCGCCTGAAAAACCAGGGATCGCTGACATATCGCTGGGAGGAATCCCCACAGGGGCCTCCGCGGAAATACTATTGCATCAGCGAATCGGGCCGGGCGCTCCTCGGTGAGATGGACGCCTCTTGGATCGAATTGGTAGAAACCATCAAAACTTTGAAGCAATGACGGAAGTACAGAATGTAAGCATCGGAGGATACGCCTTTACGCTCGAAGTGGAAGCGTATGCCATGGTCAAGCAATACCTCGACGAACTGGAAGCCCACTATGCTCAGTTGGAAGGAGGAACCGAGGTGATGGAGGGCATCGAGGAACGGATGGCGGAACTGCTCTACGAAAAATGCGCCGACGACGGCGTGGCTTCCGTGGCGGAGGTGGGCGACATCATCGCTACGCTCGGCAAGCCTTCGGCCATCGAGTCGGAGAGCGACCCGGACCCGAAGAAGGCGGAGGCGCCTGCCGCAGGTCCGCACCGGGAAGGGAAGAAACGGCTCTACCGCGACCCGACCAACAAGATGATCGGCGGTGTGTGCAGCGGCCTGGCGGCCTATTTCAAAATTGACGTGGTCATCATCCGCATCATTTTCATCGGCCTGTTCATCCTGGGTCTTTCCGTCCATATCCACAACGGTCACTGGAATGTCAACGGCTTTGGCGGGATCGTGATGCTGGTGTATATCGCCCTCTGGATTGCGATGCCCGAGGCCAAGACGGTGAAGCAGCGCTGGGAGATGGGCATTACTAATCCGCCCTCCGGCGGGCAGCCGGCGGGCAGCGACCTGGGACGCGTGCTGCGCGTCATCATCGGCTTCCTCCTGTTGCTGATTGGCGTATCCGGCTTGACAGGCGGCGTGGCCGCCCTTTTCGGCCATTCGCTTTTCGGATGGGACTGGATGTCGGAACTGAAGGTGGATGTCTTCGACGAGATGCCGGAACTGATGCCGCTCCTGACATCGTATTTCTATAAAGTGACGCTGCTCCTGGTAGGTTTCCTGCCGCTGGTGGGCATGATCTACGGCGGCACCATGCTGGTGTTCGACTTCAAGTCGCCATCCTGGCGCCCCGGCCTGGTGATCTTCCTGCTCTGGGTAATGTCGCTGGTGGTCTTTATCGTGCTGACCCTGATGGGGGTGTTCCAGGCGGGAAACTTCGACTAGAACCAGGTATCGTCGTCGCTGACGGCAATCAGTGTTTCGCCGGCAAGGAATGCTTTGTTGATTTCGGCTTCTCCGTTGGAGACGGTGCATCGACAGCTTTCCCTGCCGGTAATATCACGCGCTTTCACCTTGCCGAGCCGGTTGGCTGTGGTAATGCCTCCGATGTCGGTGATGGAATACACCCAGAACACATCGCCGCGCTCCACGTCGATATCGCTGCCGCAGCTCAGGAAAAGATCCTGCAGTTTGCCGCGCTTGTTGTATTCCCCGAGTTTGATGACTGAAGCCTTGAACCGGAAGTGGTCGGTAACCAGGTTGCGCGCCTTGGACCGGAACTCTTCGAACGCATAACGTTCGGCAAAGCGCGGATCGGAAGCGCCGGAATAATAGTTCTTCCAGCGGATGGGCCCCATGGTTTCGCCGTTCTCGGCGTCAAGCAGATAGACCTCTGCTTCAATTTCTGCCGTATAGTCGGTTTTTACCACCGGGTTGCCGTCTTTGTCCTTGCTGGTGTGATCCACCGGATAGTTTTTGAACCGCGACAGATAGACGGTTATATAGTAGCGGGAGGAAGTGTATTCGTTCATCAGGCGGACCGCCCTGTCGATATCAAAGGGGTGACCGTTGTTCCGATTGACGAAATTGAACGACGGATACACGATATCCGCGCGGCCGATGCCGTCCTTCTCTACGTCGATTACATCGATGCGGCGATAGGCCAAGCCTTCGATGACGACTTGCCGGGCATATTGGTAAAAGCCGAGGGGGATTTCCGGTGCGGCGGTGAAGTTGTCGACAACAACGGATTCTCGCTGTGGAATAACAGGATCCTCCTGGGCAAAAAGCGCGAGATTTCCGAGCAGTAGGCAGAGAATGAGAACGGTTCTTTTCATGAAAATTTGTTTTGCTTGAAGGACAAAGGTAATAAAAAAGCCGGTTTTCTCGAGGAACACCGGCTTGAAAAATCAAACAGCTCTCCGATTATTCTGTTTCGATCGGGGTGGTCATCGGAATCTCGGGAACGCCTTCCACCGGAACCGTCTGTTCAATCTGGTTCTTGATGTTGGAGTGGCGGGAGCTCCGCTGCGGAATCACGAACGTGGCCGCGATGCAGAGCACGAAGATGGAGATGGCCAGGGTCCAGGTAGCCTTCTCAAGGAAATCGGCCGTCTGGCGGACACCGAAAGTCTGGTTGCCCGTCGCGAAGTTCGCGGCCAGGCCGCCACCCTTGGAGTTCTGCAGGAGGACGACGATGGTCAGAAGGATACTGGCAATCACGATCAGGATGGAGAGTGTGATATACGCTGCTTGCATGGTCTATTGTTTTTTTTCTTTTACTTTTTCGATAAGAGACGCAAAGTAAGCACTTTTTTCTGGATATAACAAAATAAGTTTTTCGTAAATAGCGATGGATCGCTGGTAAAGTTCCTGCTGGCGATAGATTTCGGCGAGGGTTTCGCTGACCATGGTGCGTTCGCGGTCTACTTCTTCCACGGCGGCGGGCGCATATTCCACGCTGCCGGCTTTGGCCCCGAACACCGGCGTGGTGACCGAGAATCCTTCCCGCTCCAGCCGCTCGAAATCTTCCTGGCCGAAGTAATCGCCGCCCACCACGTAGTACCGGGGTTGTGCCGGCTGCTGCGTTTCAGATGCTGGCTGCGGTTGCACCTTGCCGGTAAGCAGGCGCAGCATCTCGTCGCGCGAGAGGAAAAAAATGGCATTGCGGCCGACGGCGCGACGGAGGGCCTCTTCGTCGTCGCCCATGCGGCCGATGGCTTCGCGGCGGGCGAGGGTGAACCAGGGATGGTCTTCGAGGAGCTGTTGCAGCTCCTGGGAAGAGAGCGTGCGGACGTCTACCATTGGGCTACGGTTGCATTGAAAATGTCGTCGACGAGCTTCTCGATGATGGTTTCGCAGAGCTGGCCCTCCACCATATCGAGCGAATTGTTGGAATCATAGTCTTCGTAGGCGGCGAACGACTGCTCCACGTTGTCTTCCGGATGGAGGACGTTGGTGAACACAACCTTGCAGGTGACGGTAAGCCGGTTGAGGGCTGCGACTTCACCTGCGGTGACGGCGGTACCGCGTACGTCGTAGGATTCGATGGTGACCAGCAGGTTGAGGTCGCCCGCTTCGGTAACCTGCTCCAGTTTGGTGAGCTTGCGGTATTTGTCGTTCAGGGCCTCAGTGAGCGAATTGGCCAGCGAGGGATTGACTTTCGTGGCCCTGTTGACCACCGGTTCGATACAGATGGTCTTGACGTCTGACTGGATGGAAGTGCCGCTGAAGGAATAGATGCCGCACCCGGCCATGAAGGCAAGGACGGCGACCAGTGTCAGGGCGATGCGCGACAGGCGTTTCATTGGATGCCGAGTTCTTTGATTTTGCGGTAAAGGGTACGTTCGGAGATGCCGAGTTCCTCAGCGGCAGGTTTGCGCCGGCCGCCGTGCCGCTCCAGCGCCTTGCGGATGAGTTCGGCGCTGACGTCCTGGATGGAGACGGGTTCCTCCAGCGAGACGGCCGCCTCTTGTGCGGTGTCGGAGTGGACGTCTTCGGCGGAAATGAGCAGATGCTGTCCGGTGTGGTGGTCGGCTTGCGGGGCGGATTCGTGAAGGTCGTCGAGCCGGTCGCGAATCTCGTCGATGTCGTGGCGCAACTGGTAAAGGATCTTGAAGATGATATCGCGGTCGCTCAGGTAGTCGGCGCCCGCTTCGCCCGTTCGCACGGGCAGGGTCGACGCCCCTTCTGAAGGAAGATACCGCGAGAGGGTTTCAGCCGAGATGAGCCGGACGCTCTCGAGCACGGAGAGGCGATTGGCCACGCTCTGGAGCTGGCGCACATTGCCGGGCCAGCGGTAGGAGCAGAGCAGTTCCTGCGCCTCCGGCGTAAGCCGTACGGCGGGAACCATGTTCTGGTCGGCGAAATCAAGCGCGAACTTCTTGAACAGGAGCGGAATGTCTCCCTTACGTTCACGAAGCGGGGGCATGGTGATGGGAACCGTGCAGAGGCGGTAGTAGAGGTCTTCGCGGAATTTGCCGTCGCGGATGGCGCCCTGCAGGTTTACATTTGTGGCCGCCACGACGCGGACGTTGGTTTTTTGTACCTTGGCCGAGCCGACCTTGATAAACTCGCCGGTCTGCAGTACGCGGAGCAGGCGCACCTGCGTGGAGAGCGGCAGTTCCGCGACCTCGTCGAGGAAAAGGGTGCCGCCGTCCGCTTCTTCGAAATACCCCTTGCGGGTCTCGATGGCACCGGTGAAAGAGCCCTTCTCGTGCCCGAACAGTTCGGAATCGATGGTGCCTTCGGGGATGCCGCCGCAGTTGAGGGCAAGGTAAACGTTATGTTTGCGCGCGCTGTACTGGTGGATGATCTGCGGGATGACCTCTTTGCCGGTACCGCTCTCGCCCGAGACCAGCACGGAGAGATTGGTTGGAGCCACCTGACGGGCGATTTCGAGCGCCCTGTTCAGTTCAGGATCATTGCCGATGATGCCGAAGCGCTGCTTGATCTGATTCAAATCCATATTTGCAAAGTTAAGAAAAAAAGTGTTATATTTGTAAGATGTTATGCAGTACGCACAAAACCAATAAATTCACAAATAAAAACGTTTTTATGAAAAAAATCATCTCTAACCTTCTGCTCATCGCAGTCTTTTCGTTCTCGCTGGTATCCTGCAACCAGGCCCAGAAGATGATTGATGCGGCCGACCAGATCGACATCAAGTGCAATCCGGAAGTGCTTGAAGTCATCGCCGGCAACATTGACGCTACTGTCTCCGTGACCTTCCCGCCGGAGTATTTCCTCCCGAAGGCTACGCTTGAAGTCACCCCTGTCCTCCTCTACATCGGCGGTGAAGCTGTCGGCACGCCGTTCGTGTACCAGGGCGAGAAGGTCGCTGACAACTACAAGACGGTCACCAAGAATGGTGCTACCATTTCCGAGAAAGTCCACTTCGAGTATATCCCGGGCATGGAGAAATCCGAACTCGTGGGTCGTGCGAAGGTGTACTACAAAGGCCAGGAATACGAATATCCTGCCGACATCAAGATCGCCGACGGCGCCAACTGCACCTACATGCTCGCCGAGACCGAGGGTTCGTATCACTACATGGCCGACGGCTACCAGGAAGTGATTCCCGAGACCGCCGAAGCCCAGATCATGTATCTGATCAACAGTGCCGACGTCCGTAACTCCGAACTCAAGAGCAACGACGTGAAAGACTTCCAGGAAGCCCTCAAGGCCCTGGCCGATGACAGCCGCCGTGAGGTGAAGGGCACCGAGATTCTGGCGTATGCTTCGCCCGACGGTCCCGACGCCCTCAACAACAAGCTCTCCGCCAACCGTGAGAAGAGCGCTTCGAAGGCTTTCGACAAGATCACCAAGAAACTCAACGCCGGCGAGGTGACCACCAAGTCGATCGGTGAGGACTGGGAAGGCTTCCAGGAACTGGTGAACAACTCCAATATCGAAGACAAGGAGCTGATTCTCCGCGTCCTGTCGATGTACAGCGACCCGAACGTCCGCGAACGTGAGATCAAGAACATGTCGGCCGTGTATCAGTCGCTGAAGACCAACATCCTCCCGCAGCTGCGCCGCGCCCGTTTCATCACCAACGTGGAGTACACCAACTACACCGCTGAAGAACTGGCTGACCTCGTGGAGAACAACATCGACGTGCTCGACGAGCCCGCGCTCCTGCGTGCCGCCGCCAATGCCAAGGACATTGACGCCAAGATTGCCATCTACAAGCAGGCCGTGAAGAAATACGGCACCGACAAGGCCAAGTACAACCTCGGCGTGGCATACCTCGACAAGGGCGACAATGCCGCTGCCAAGGACGCTTTCAGCAAGATGGAAAAGAAGGAAGGCAACTGCTACAACAACGTGATGGGTGTTCTCGCCATGCGCGACTGCAAGCTCGACGAAGCAGCCAAGTGGTTTGCCAAGGTCACCTGCAAGCACGGCAAGATCAATCAGGGTACCCTCGATATCCTCAATGGCAAGTATGCTGATGCCGCCGCCAAACTGGCCGGTTCCGGCAACGACAACGAGGCGCTCGCCTACATCCTGACCAACCAGCTCGACAAGGCCTCTGAAGCCATCAAGTGCAACTGCCCGAAGGCCAACTACAAGAAGGCCATCATCGCCGCCCGCAAGGGTGATGTGAACGCCTACAATGCAGCGATGGAAATCGTGAACAAGAACCAGAAGTTCGCAGACCGCGCTGAAAAGGATGTTGAGTTCCTGAAGTTCAGATAACAAAAACATTTTTGTTACAAAATTGGCCGATTGGAGTACCAATCGGCTTTTTTTTGTTTACCTTTGTAAACCCCGACACACATCACATTTACCCTCGTTGGGAACATAACTATGGAATATACTGACCTTTACATCATCAAAAGGGACGGTAAACGCGCCCCTTTCTCTCTTGACAAGATCAAGAACGCCATCCGGAAGGCTTTTCTGGCTTCCGGCAGTTTTGCAACCGAAGAGACTTTGACCAACATCCTCAGCCGGGTTCACATTTCCAACGGGATGCATGTCGAGGACATTCAGAACCAGGTGGAGGTGTCGCTCATGAGTGAGCGTTACTTCGCCGTGGCAAAGGCGTTCATGTTGTATCGTCAGCACCATACCGAAGACCGTGAAGTCCGCGACAGGCTCAACTTCCTGATCGACTACTGCTCGGCCTCCAACCCGGCGACGGGCAGCAAGTACGACGCCAACGCCAACGTCGAAAAGAAGAATATCGCCACGCTCATCGGAGAGCTCCCGAAGGCCAGTTTCATCCGCCTGAACCGTCGCCTGCTCACCGACCGTATCCGCGAGATGTACGGCAAGGAGCTTTCCGACCGCTACCTTGACCTGCTTAACAAGCACTTCATCTATAAAAACGATGAAACAAGCCTGGCCAACTATTGTGCCAGCATCACCATGTACCCCTGGCTCCTGCAGGGCACCATCCCCGTGGGTGGCAACTCCACTCCCGCCAAGAACCTCAAGAGTTTCTGCGGGGGGTTCGTGAACCTGGTGTTCATTGTGAGCAGTATGCTCAGCGGTGCCTGTGCCACGCCGGAGTTCCTGATGTACATGAACTATTTCATCGAGCAGGAGTTCGGTGACGACTACTACCTGCGGGCCGACGAGGTGGTCGATCTGTCGAAGAAGCAGCGGACCATCGACAAGATCATCACCGACTGCTTCGAGCAGATCGTGTATTCCATCAACCAGCCGACGGGCGCCCGCAATTTCCAGTCGGTGTTCTGGAACATTTCCTATTACGACCGCTACTATTTCGAGAGCATCTTCGGCGACTTCATCTTCCCCGACGGCAGCCGTCCGCACTGGGATTCACTCAACTGGCTCCAGAAACGTTTCATGACCTGGTTCAACGCCGAACGCACCAAGACCATCCTCACCTTCCCGGTCGAGACCATGGCCCTGCTTACCGAAAACGGCGACGCAAAGGATCCGGAATATGCCGACTGGACGGCCAAGATGTACAGCGAAGGCCACAGCTTCTTCACCTACATGAGCGACAACGCTGACAGCCTTGCAAGCTGCTGCCGCCTCCGCAATGAGATTCAGGACAACGGCTTCAGTTACACCCTCGGCGCAGGCGGTGTGTCCACGGGCTCCAAGAGCGTGCTGACCATCAATCTGAACCGCTGTGTGCAGTATGCCTTCAAGAAGGGCATCCCGTACATGGAATACCTCGAGGACGTGGTGGACCTGATGCACAAGGTGCAGCTGGCATACAACGCCAACCTGGCCGAGCTGCAGAGCAAGGGGATGCTGCCGCTGTTCGATGCGGGCTTCATCAACCTGGGCCGCCAGTACCTGACCATCGGCGTGAACGGCCTGGTGGAGGCCGCCGAGTTCCTGGGCATCCGCATTACCGACAATCCCGACTACGTGGCCTTCGTGCAGGAAGTCCTTGGCATGATCGAGCGACTCAACAAGAAGTACCGCGGCAAGGACGTGATGTTCAATTGCGAAATGATTCCGGCCGAGAATGTGGGTGTGAAGCATGCCAAGTGGGACAAGGAAGACGGCTACATCGTGCCGCGCGACTGCTACAACAGCTACTTCTACATCGTGGAAGACGAGAACCTCACCATCCTCGACAAGTTCCGCCTCCACGGCAGCAAGTACATCGAACACCTGACGGGCGGCAGCGCGCTCCACATGAACCTCGAAGAGCATTTGAGCCAGGCCCAGTACCGCCAACTGCTCCGTGTGGCGGCCAAGGAGGGTTGCAACTACTTTACCTACAACATTCCCAACACCATCTGCAACTCCTGCGGCCATATCGACAAGCGCTATCTCCACGAGTGTCCGGAGTGTCACTCCACCGATGTGGACTACGCTACCCGCATCATCGGCTACATGAAGCGCGTGAGCAGCTTCTCACAGCCGCGCCAGCAGGAGGCCGCCCGCCGCTACTACTACAACGGCAACAAGCCCGGCGCGGTGAAGCTGGTGCCGGAGCCGGTCGGCGAGGATGCTTAAGTATTATAACTCGGACGTTGTTTTCCAGGAGATACCCGATGAGGTGACGTTGGCCGTCAATCTCACCGGGTGTCCTTGTCATTGCCCCGGCTGCCACAGCCCGCAGCTATGGGAAGACATCGGAGAGCCGCTTGACGAAGCGGCGCTCCGTGCCATGTATGAAGAATACGCCGGCGAGGTGACCTGCATCGCGCTGATGGGCGGTGACGCCGATCCGGGTGCGGTAGAAGGTCTCTGTGCGTTCATCAAACAGGATCTCGGGCTGAAGAGCGCCTGGTATTCCGGGCGGCAGGAAATCCCTGCCGGGACTTGTCTGACGCGTTTCGATTACATCAAGACGGGGCCGTACATTGAAGCCCTTGGCGGGCTCAAGAGTCCAACAACCAACCAGCGCCTCTACCGTGTGACGGAAGGCCGGCTGGAAGAGATCACTTTTCGTTTCTGGCGATAAGCCGCCGTGTGGCGGGGTCGAAAGTCAGGGTGTCGCTTCCGAAGAACCGGGAGAGCGACCCGTCGGCGACGAGATCCTCGGTTGTGCCGCAGACCATGGGTCCGGCCTCTCCTGTGGCTGGATCAAAGGCGGGCTGCAGCCAGAGCCGATCGGCCAGCTGAAGGGCGGTGTCGAGATCGTGGGTCGACAGGAGGATGGCTTTGTGCTGCCTGTGCGCAAGTGCCCGCAGCGTGACCATTGTTTCGATGCGGCTGGTGATGTCGAGGAACGCCGTAGGCTCATCGAGCAGGATGATGGGGCATTCCTGGGCGAGGGTCTTGGCGATGAAGGTCTTCTGGCGTTCACCGTCGCTGAGTTCCGCAACATAGCGCTCCTGCTTGTCGGACAAGCCTACGCTCCGGATGGCCAGCCGGATAACTTCGTGGTCGCTTTCGCCGAGCGTTCCGAAAAAACCCGTGTGAGGATACCGGCCCAGGGAAACCAGCTCATAAACCGTAATGCCTCCGGCGTGGGTCTGTTCGGTCAACACGATGCCCACTTTCGCCGAAAGTTCGCCGGGCGTGTAGTTGCCCAGCAGCCGACCTTCGATGAGAATCGTCCCCGAAAGCGCCGGCTGCAGGCCGCAGAGCGTTCGCAGCAGCGTTGATTTACCGGCTCCATTGCGTCCCAGCAAAGCGGTGACTTCTCCCGCGAACAGCTTCAGGTTGAGGTCGGGATGTACGATCCGCTCGCCGGTTCGGGAAGTGTAGCCGATGCGGAGGTTGCGGGTCTCGATGGCGGGGACGCGTGGCATCAGTTGAAATAATGGAGATTCTTGCGGTTGACGATAACGTAGATGATGACCGGCGCGCCGAGGATGGGCGTGATGGCGCTCAGCGGAAGTACGGTGTTGCTGCCGGGCGTGACGGTCAGGATGCTGCACAGCTGTGCAATGCAACTGCCGGTCAGCAGTGTAACGGGCAGCAGATGTTTGTGGTTGGCACTGCCCAACAGCAGCCGGGCGATGTGCGGCACAGCCAGGCCGATGAACGAGATGGGGCCGCAGAAGGCTGTGACCACGGCGGTCAGCACGCCGGTGCAGACCAGGATGGCCACCCGGGCGCGGCGGACGTGGATACCGAGGTTGGCAGCGTAGGATTCGCCGAGCAGCAGCGCGTTGAGCGGCTTGATGAGCAACAGCGAGCCCAGCAGTCCGGCCAGGGAGAATCCGGCCATCCAGGGCAACTTGGCTAGCGACACGCCGCTGAAGTCGCCCATGCCCCACATCACATACTGGTGCACCTTGTCGGCGGAGGCGTGGTAGTTGAGGATGGAGATGACCGAGGAGGCCAGATAGCCCACCATGATGCCGATGATCAGCAGCATCACGTTGCTCGACACCTTACGGGAAAACCCGAGGATGATGAGCAGGACCACGGCGGCTCCGATCAGGGCGGCGATGATGGTGGTCAGGTAGCTGGCTGCCCCCAGATAGATCATCGCGATGGCGACGCCCAGGTTGGCGCCGTCGCTGATGCCAAGGATGGAAGGCCCGGCCAGCGGGTTCTTGAACAGCGTCTGGAGCATCAGGCCGCTGACGGCCAGCGAACCGCCGGCAAGTAGCGCCGTGACCGTTTGGGGCAGCCGCGATTCCAGCACGATGTGCCGCCAGGCTTCTTTCCCGTCGTAGGAGCCCAGCAGGATGCGGATCACGTCGCCCAGCGGAATGCGCACCGCTCCGTGGACGAGGCCTACAAAGAACAGGACCACGACGGCAACGCCCAGCGACGCATAGATCCAATGCTGTTTCTTCCTATTCATCAAGCGGAAAATAGTAGTGCAGTTCGTGTCCGGGCAGCAGGTCGGGATGATAGATGGCAATCAGGTCTTCCAGCACGCGGTCGGGATGCAGCGTGATGTCGTCGTAGTAGCTGGACGTGATCGTGTTGCAGGCGAAGATCCGATGCTCCTTCCAGGCCTGGAAATTGGCGTAGGGCTGGTATTCGCCGGCCAGCAGGCCGTAGGTCAGCGGCGTGCGGGTGTCGTATTTCAGGAACCAGAAGTCTGCATTTCCGGCGCGGTCGTACACTTCTTCGAATGTCAGGTGGACGCTCCGGGTTCCCGGATAATCCCGGAAGATGTAGTCGGCCCCGGCGTCGGCGTGCATCACGCCGATGTAGCTGCCGCCCGAGGGGACGGCCCAGGAGTTCCCGTATTTGCGTTCCAAGACTACGGTCGGGCGTCTTTCACAGCCGTCGGTGAGCGACTTGAGTGCTAAGTAATGGTGTTCCGTGGCGGAGAACACGCGTTCGGCCTCCTCGCGGCGGTCCAGCAGCAATCCGTAGAAAAGCACCCATTCCGTGCGTCCCAACGGATGGTTTTCCATATAGTCGGCGGCTTCCACGATGGGGATGCCCAGCTTTTCGGCGGAACCGTAGCCGCTGTTCTCGAAAGGCGAGGCGATGATCATTTCGGTACCGATATCAACGATCTTTTCCACGTTGGGCGAAGTCGACATACCCAGGTCGGCGATGCGGCCTTCTTCAATCCGCCGCAGCACTTCGGGAGAAGTGATGTATTGCGGCTCGCACACGCCGGCCACCTGGTCGAGCGCCCCGAGCTGCTCGGCGATGGCGGTATGGACGGAGGTGTAGATTACGGCTTTTTCCACAGGGACGCGGATGATGATGCCGCTTTCGGGCAGATGGGCGGGCAAGGGTTTGTTGCGGTCCACAAGGACGTAATGCTGCCGCTGCCGGAGCGTGTCCCAGGGATCGCGGATGCGGACGGACGTATAGTCGTCGAAATATTCGATGCGGAGATTGCGTGCGTACCGGATGGTATCGGTTGCCAGCATCGTAGCATCGCCTGCCGCCTGCTTGCCGCCACAACTAGACAGCAGGAGGGTGAGCGCGCATGCCAGCAGCGACAGGATGACCGGTTTTCTCATTGCAGGCGTTTCCGTGTAAAGACGATGCGGGAAGGAATGTCGCCCGTGTTGGCGTTCCACTTCAACTTTCCATCCGGCGAGAAGCAATACACTTTGCCGGGAGTGATATAGTCGCGGGCGTCCGTCACGAAGATTTCCCGGGTATTGGGATTGACGGCAAGACCGTAGGGATTCTGGAACTGCTGCTCTGAGCCGTCGGTGATGAAACGGCGGGTCAGCACCTGCCGGGTTTTCACGTCCACCACGGCATAGTTGACATCGGAGCTCTGGGTGAAGTAGTTCCAGGTGTTGCTGTACACATAGAGAGAATCGCCGCACAGCGTCATGTCGGTGCAGGCGAGCAGGTCCATCTGTTCGATGACCGAATCGGACTCCGTGCTGATGAGAAAAACCATCGACGGAATGTCGTAGTAGTCGCCGCGGCTCGACACCCAGATGTTCCCGTATGCATCGAGCTCCATGCGGTGGAGGTTGGGCGCCACGTCGATTTTCTTAATCTCCTTGAAGGACGACAGGTCGATCACGGAAACGGTATGGTCGTAGTTGGGCACGCGGTATCCGCCGGAATTGGCCACATAGAGCTTGTTGCCGGCTATCACCATTTCCTCGGGCTGGTAGCCCACCACGCAGGTATCCTTGACCTGCAGGGTGGTGGTGTCGATGCGGGCCACATAACCGAGCCGTGAGTTCGGGTCAATCTCTACGGGGCCGGCGTAGGAACTCACGTAGGCGTAGCCGTCCTTGAAAGTGATGTACCGGCAGTTGGGGATGGAAATCTGCCCAATGTGCCGGGCTGTGGCCACATCCATCACTTCCACCAGGTTGGAACAGTTTACCACGGCCCAGAGCTTGCTGCCGTAGATGGCCAGGTCGTTGCCCACGTCACCGAGTTCCTGCACCACGCCGGGGTTGCGCTCGGCATAGATGTTCTTGGAATAGATGCCGCTGGCGTAGTCGTAATAGTCGAGCGTGCATTTGTTGCTGCCCATGTTGCCTTCGTTGAGGAGGAAGAACCCGGCGATGTCGCCGGCGTCGCCGCCGCCCACATCCGTCTTGTCCGAAGGAATGATATCTTCGGGTTCCCGACAGGCCGAGAGCAATAACAGGGCCGCGAGAAGTACATAGGTTATTCTCATACTCATAATACAAACGACAAAATTAATCGAAAATTCGTTCCTGGCATCGGATAACACTGCACAACTTCGTATTGCTGGTTGAAGAGGTTGTTGACTTCGAGAGTGCTTCGCAGTTCGTGCGAGCCGATGATGAAGCTGCGTGCGAGCGACAGGTCGCTGGTGTACCAGGGCTGGGCGTGGTTCTCAGGAATGTTGGCCACGGACTCGTAGCGTTCGCCGGTATAGATGAAACTGTAGTTCAGGTGCCAACGCTTCCAATCGAAGCCGGCGACCGCGGAGCCGCTGTGCCATGGGATGTAGGGAATCTGTCCGCCGTACCATGGGCTGTCCGGATCGGTGAAATCCTGTGCCTTCTGGTAGGTGTACGTCAAGCGCAGGTCGGCATTCACGGGGCCAAGGACAAAGGCGGCGCTGAGCGCGGCATCAATGCCGCGGATTCCCACAAGCCCCAGGTTTACCATCGTCCACTGGAACTGGTTGGAAGCGGGAGTGGCGATGATCTTGTTCTCCACCTCGTTGTAATACGCATCGAGGGTGAAGCCGACCTTCCTGACAGGACCCTTGACAAAAGCCTTGTCCCAGGTCATGCCGACGTCGTACTGGGTGGTGAATTCGGGCTTCAGGTATTTGTTGCCAATGAAGGTATAGTAAAGGTCGTTGAGGGTGGGCATCCGGAAGATCCGCTTGTAGAACGCACGGAAGGTGAGGTTTTTGTCGCGCAGCGGGATGAACTGAACCACAGCGGTGGGCGTCCACTCGTCGCGGCTCTCCGCCGCGGCACCCGCTTCGCGGGCCTTGTCGTCCACGAAGGTGTACAGAAGGCTTCCCTGGAGTTTGACCTTCTCCCAGCGCATCGAGGTGGAGAGGGCGGCCAGCAGGGTGTGGCGGGAAGGATACACGAAGTTCACCAGATCGGCGTCGAGCGTGTTGAACTGGTAGTCCGCCGCCAGGTCCACGTCCCACCAGCTGTTGATGCGGTACTCCTGGGCGATCGAGAAATAGGCCTCCTGTTGCCGGTAGCGGTTGTCCACGTACATCGTGGTGACGTCGAGACGCGGGTCCGACAGGTAATGCAGGAAATCGTAGGCGTATTTGAAACTGGCATTGAGGTGCCAGTCTCCCCATTCCTTGTAGAGGGATCCCTGCGTGAAGAAATCCGTGTCCCACTGCCGGTCTTCGTGGCGGAACTTTCCCGGTTCCTCGCGCACGAACGCACCCGGATAGCCGCGTTCGGAATCGTAGAAATAGAATTTGAGACGCCAGCTTCCGTCGGGGATGCGACCGAACAGTCCCTCTTCGACGCGCAGGGCGCGCACATCGCCGTTCTGGCGTACGGCCGTGGTATCGTAGCCGTTCTTCTTTGTATAGGAGAATTTATAACGGCCGGTGGTATAGAGAAATTCGGCGTTGAAGGAGCTGGCCACGCGGTCGCCCGCCTTCTGTTCCCAGAGCACGGACGGATTGACCGTACCGAACGAACCGCCGGCAAGGGTCGCCTTCAGGTTGGTGCGGCGTCCGGCTTCAAAGACGGGCGTACGGGTCTGCAGATACACGGCGCTGGCCGAGGCATAGTCCTTGGCCGACTGCACGGCGGTGCTCTTCTGGCCGTTGTAGAGCGTCACCGATTCCATGTTCTCGAGGGAGTACTTGCCCAGGTCGATCTGGCCGTTCTGCGCGTTGCCCAGCTGGATGCCGTCGTAGAACACGCCTACGTGCTGGGTGCCCATGCTTCGCACGTTGATGGTCTTCAGGCCGCCGATGCCGCCGTAGTCCTTGATCTGCACACCGGAAAAATAGCGGATGGCATCGGCCACCGACAGCGCGTTCAGTTTCTCGAGCCTTTCGCCCTGGAGCGTCTGCGCGGGGATGATCTTCTCGGGTTGGCGGAAAGCCGTGACCACGGACTCCTTCAGGACTTCCGTGGTGTCCGGCGGTGGTGCGAGGAAAAGGAGGAAGATCAGCGCCCGGATCATTTGACCAGATTGAAGTCGACGACATCCATCACTTCGGTCGAGAGTTCGCCCAGCCAGCCGCTCTTGGCGTTAAGGCCTGTCTGGACCTTGATGAAGTCGATGTATTTCAGATTGGCCGGCTGGCCGTCGAAGGTCACCGCGTCGGAAATCCTGAAATGGTTGAATCCTTTCGTGGCGCCCGTCGCGCGTTCCGGCAGCATGTCGATTTCGCTATGGTTGTCGGCATAGCCCCAG
>LUZC01000003.1 GCA_001603505.1 Bacteroidales bacterium Bact_11
CGTGGTACATGGCCAGCACGGCGTCGAAACTGCCTTGCATGTGGATGCTGAAGAATCCGTCGGGCGAGTAGGGGCCGAAGGCCAGGATCTTCTCCTTGTTGGCGGCCTGGATGGCCGGAGCGATGGTCTCGATTTCCTCTTTGCCGAGCGATCCGCCGTCGCCTGCGTGCGGGTTGAGGCCGAGTACGGCGATCTTGGGCTTAATGATGCCGAAATCACGCTTGAGCGACTCATTCATCAACCGAAGCTTGCTCAAAATGGTGTCGATGGTGATGGCGCTGCTGACTTTGGCCAGCGGCAGGTGGTTCGTCACCACGCCTACGCGGAGATTCTCGGAACAGAGGAACATCAGGCCGTCGTTGCAGCCGAATTCGTGGATGAGGAACTCCGTGTGCCCCGGGAACCCGAAGCCCAGTTCGGCAACGGTGTGCTTGTTGAACGGAGCGGTGACAATGGCGTCGATGGCACCGCGCTTGGCATCGGCCACGGCGGCCTTGAGTGCCAAGACAGCGGCCTTCGCTCCGTCGGAGGTGGGCTGTCCGATCTCCATGGCCATGCTTTCGGGCACGGCGTTGATGATGTTGACGCGCTTGGAGCGGGCGTCCTCGGCAGAATTGATGACATTGGTTGCAATCTGTTCGATTTCGGGCAGGAATTTACGGTAGATGCCGAAAAAGCGGGAGGATCCGTAGAGCACGATGACACAATTCTCGAGGATGCGGGCATCGGCAAGCGACTTGATGATGACTTCGTATCCGATTCCGTTGGTGTCGCCCTGGGTAATTCCGACGACAATCTTATCTTTCATGGTGTGATTCCTTTAAAACATCGCAAGATACGAAAAAATTCATATATTTGTGTATGCCGCATATTCTCGACAGCGATATCAAGTATTTGCCCAGCGTGGGACCGAAGCGGGCTGATCTCCTCAATAAAGAGCTGGGGATCAGTACCTTCCGCGACCTGCTCTACACCTTTCCGTTCCGCTATATCGACCGTTCGCGTTTCTATAGCGTGCGCGAGATCGACTCGTCCTCGGCCTGGGTGCAGTTGCGCGGTCGCATTTCCCGCATCGACAAGGTCGGGAAGGGGAGCGCGTTGCGGCTGGTGGCCCGCTTCACCGACGGTACCGGCAGCATCGACCTGGTGTTCTTCAAGGGGCTCAAGTGGATGGAAGACAAGCTGAAGGTGGGCGAGGAATACATCGTCTTCGGCAAGCCCTCCGTGTTCGGGCAGAGCTGGAATTTCGTGCATCCGGAAGTGGACCTGGCCACGGAGGAGAAACTCTCGCAGACCGGTGTGATGATGGGCGTGTATTCCAGCACTGAAAAGCTCCATAATGCGGGCATTACCAATAAGTTTTTCGAGAAGATGATTGCCACGCTGCTCGACCGCGTGCTGGGTACGCTCGAGGAGACGCTGCCTGCCTATATCCGCGAGCAGAAACGACTTGCGCCGCTTGAGTATTCGCTGAAAAACATCCATTTCCCAGCCTCGATCCAGGATCTCCAGCGGGCGCAGCGAAGGCTGAAGTTCGAGGAACTGTTCTACCTGGAGCTCTCGCTCCTGCGACAGAAGAGCATCCGGATGCGGGCCGACAGCGGGGTGGTATTCCGCCGCATCGGCGACTATTTCAACAAGACCTACGAGGCGCTGCCGTTCCCGCTGACGGGGGCGCAGAAGCGCGTGCTGAAAGAGATCCGCACCGACGTGGCCAGCGGCAAGCAGATGAACCGCCTGCTGCAGGGCGACGTGGGCAGCGGCAAGACGCTGGTGGCGGTGCTCGCCGCCATGATGGCCCTCGACAATGGCTACCAGGCCTGTGTGATGGCGCCCACCGAGGTGCTCGCCAACCAGCACTACAACAGCATCCGGAAGTTCCTTGCCCCGTCCGGTGCCACCATCGCGCTGCTCACGGGCAACACGAAGCAGAAAGACCGCGAAGCCATCCACAGCGGCCTGCTCGACGGCTCGCTCCAGATCATCGTGGGCACGCACGCGCTCATCGAAGAAACGGTGCAATTCAAGAACCTGGCCCTTGCGGTCATCGACGAGCAGCATCGTTTCGGCGTGGAGCAGCGCTCGAAACTCTGGTCGAAATCGGCCGTGGCACCCCATGTGCTGGTAATGACGGCCACGCCGATTCCCCGCACGCTGGCCATGACGCTCTACGGTGACCTCGACGTATCGGTGCTCGACGAACTCCCGCCCGGACGCAAGCCTGTCGAGACGGTCCACTGGACCGAGAACCGCCGCGGCGACCTCTACAATTTCATGCGGCAGCAAATCGCGCTGGGTCGCCAGATCTTCGTGGTGTATCCGCTCATCAAGGAGTCGGAAAAGATGGACTACAAGAACCTGGAAGAGGGTTATCTGCATATTACAGAAGCCTTCCCCGCGCCGAAATACGTCACGGCAGTGGTCCACGGGCAGCAGAAGGCTGAGAACAAGGCCTTCGATATGGACCTGTTCGCCCGCGGCAAGGCCCACATCCTGGTGGCCACGTCGGTCATCGAGGTGGGCGTCGACGTGCCCAACGCCTCGGTCATGGTAATCGAGAGTGCCGAGCGCTTCGGCCTCTCGCAGCTCCACCAGCTGCGTGGCCGGGTGGGCAGGGGCGCCGAAAAATCCTACTGCATCCTGATGACGGGCTACAGGCTGAGCACCGAATCGCGCCAGCGCATCGACCTGATGTGCGCCACGAGCGACGGCTTTGAACTGGCCGAGGCCGACCTGCGGATGCGCGGTCCGGGCGACTTCGAAGGCACCCGCCAGAGCGGCCTGGCCTTCGACCTCCACATCGCCGACCTGGCGAAGGATTCCCCGGCGCTGGTCGAGGCCCGCGAACTCGGCGAAGCCATCGTCGCCGACGACCCGCTCCTCGAAAAGCCTCAGAACCGTCTCCTCGACCACCAGCTCCGCGTCCTCCGCCTCGACGAATCCTTCAAGGATTACTCGAAGATTTCGTGAGTTTTTCGTACATTTGTACAGATACATTTAAAACGATTCATACCATGATAAAAATCGATCTTACCGGTTGTGATTCCTTCGTGGCGAAGGAACGCTTCAACGAATATGTGAAGAAAGCGCTTGCCGCGCAGGTTGTTCTCGAGGACGAGACGGGCGCCGGCAATGATTTCCTGGGCTGGCAGCATCTGCCCTCGTCAATCGGCAAGCCTGAGCTTGACGATTGCCTCAGTGTGGTGGAAGGATGGCTCGGGAAGGAGATCGACCTGGTGGTCGTCATCGGCATCGGCGGTTCGTACCTCGGTGCCAAGGCGGCCATCGAGGCGCTCAACCATACGTTCTCCTGCCATCTGGGCAGCCACGGCCTGAAGGTCGTGTTTGCCGGCGAGAATCTATCGGAAGACTATATTGCCGAACTGATGGACCTGGTGCAGATCCGCAACACCGCCTGCGTGGTGATTTCCAAGAGCGGCACCACCACGGAACCAGCGGTTGCCTTCCGTCTGCTGAAGGACCATCTGGAGAAGACCTACGGCAAGGATGAGGCGCGCGAGCGCATCGTGGCCATCACCGACATGGCCCGCGGCGCCCTCAAGTCGCTCTCCAACCAGGAAGGCTACAAGACCTTCGTGATCGAGGACAACATCGGCGGCCGCTTCTCGGTGCTCACGCCGGTCGGCCTGGTGCCGATCGCTCTGGCCGGTTTCGACATCGAGGCCATGGTCTGTGGTGCACAGGATGCCGAGAAGGCGCTGGCCGAGCGCAGTGCCGACAACCCGGCCGTGCGCTACGCCGCCATGCGCAACCTCCTCTATGACAACGCCAAGAAGATCGAACTCTTTGCCAGTTTCAATCCGAAGCTCCAGTACCTGGGCGAGTGGCTCAAGCAACTCTTCGGCGAGAGCGAAGGAAAAGACGGCAAGGGCATCTTCCCCGCATCGGTCATCTTCACCACCGACCTGCATTCCATGGGCCAGTACATCCAGGACGGCGAACGGATGCTGTTCGAGACCGTGATTACGGTGGAGAACGCAGGCCGCGAAGTCATCATCCCTTCGGAGGAACAGGATCTCGACGGCCTGAACTATTTGGCCGGCAAGCATGTGGAGCACTGCAACCGCATGGCGCAGCAGGGCACCAAGATGGCTCACATCGACGGCGGCGTGCCCAACATCGAGGTCAAGGTCGAGGAACTCGACGAATACAACCTCGGCTGGCTCTTCTACTTCTTCGAGAAGGTATGCGGCATCAGCGCCTACCAGCTGGGCGTCAACCCATTCAACCAGCCGGGTGTCGAAGCATATAAGAAGAATATGTTCAAATTGCTGGAGAAACCCGGATATTGATGAAATTTCTGGAAGCGGTCGCAGCAAGGTACGCCGGGCGCAAGTCGCTTGAGCGTACCTGCTTCGTGTTTCCGAACAGGCGGTCTTCCGTCTTTTTCCGGAAATATCTCGGGGAGCAGGCCGGGAAACCGCTCTTTGTTCCGGATCTGCGCACCATCGACCAACTCTTCCAGGAAATATCCGGCCTTCAGCCGATCGATAAGATTCCCGCCCTCTACCGCCTTTACAAGATTTACAGCGGACTCCTCCGGGATCGCGGGGTGGCCGCCGAACCCTTCGACGACTTCATCTATTGGGGCGACATCCTGATGAGCGATTTCGACGACATCGACAAATACCGCGTCGATGCCGAAAAGATGTTCGTCAATCTTGGCGACCTTAAAGACCTCACCGCCGACTACAGTTTCCTGACGGAACAGCAGCGTGAGGCCATCGCTGCTTTCTGCGGAAATTTCTACCGCAAAGGTGTGGCGGAGAGCGGCACCCGTCAAGGGTTCGAAGCGCTGTGGAACAGTCTGCTGCGGCTTTACTCCGCATTCCGGGAAGACTTGCTTTCCGACGGAATGGGCTATCCGGGGATGATCTACCGCAGTGTGGCCGACGGCATCCGTCCCGACACACAGTTGCTGCCGGCGTTCGACGAGGTTGTTTTCATCGGACTCAATGCGCTGAACAATTGCGAAATCGCCCTGCTGTCGGAATTGCAGAAAGAGGGGAAAGCCGACTTCTTCTGGGATTTCCAAGGCGCGCTGTTGAACGATCCGGCCAACAAGGCGGGACTTTTCATCCGTGGGAATATCGCCCGTTTCCCTTCGCGGGAACCTCTCATCGACATAGAACCCGAGAGGATGCCCGCCGTTGAGGTGATCCGTGTCCCTTCGGCCGTCGGCCAGACGCGCAAGGCGATGCAGATTATCGAGAATCTGCATGCGGAAGGCCGGATGGCGCATCCCGAAGAAACCGCCGTTGTGCTTCCCGACGAATCGCTGCTCTTCCCGATGCTCGGGGCTCTTCCCGCATCGGTGGAGCGCGTCAATGTGACGATGGGCTATCCGCTTTCCGCCGGACAGGTAGGTACGTTTCTCGCTTTTGTGGAACGCCTTCAGAACAATCGTCGCGCAAAGGGAAGCGCAATGCGCTTCTACCATCGCGACGTAATGGACCTTCTGGAGCATCCGTACGTTGTCGCTGTTGACAAGGAAAGCGTTATTCCGGAAATGAAGACGCAAATCCGCCTCCAGAACCGGATTTATGTGGATGCCGACTGGCTGGCTGATTTTGGCGACTTTTTTCAGAAACTCTTTTCGCCTGTCGCGGAGACGGCCTCGCTGGCACCCTATCTGTTCCAGCTGATCGGGATCCTTCAGGCCGACCAGCCTCCGCTTGAACGGGAGTTTCTGTACCGGTACAGCCAGTCCATCGAAGCCCTCGCTGGCCTGGACCTTGATTTTGACGCCCTGGAGCAGCGAACCTGGTTCCGGCTGCTCACGCGTCTCACCGCTTTGGAAGCCGTTCCGTTCGAGGGAGAACCGCTCAGCGGTCTCCAGATGATGGGCCCGCTTGAAACCCGGGCGCTCGATTTCAATAATATCATCATGCTTTCGGTGGGCGAAGGCATCTTTCCCTCCCGGAACGTAAGCAGCTCCTTTATCCCGTACAATCTCCGCCTGGGCTTCGGGCTCCCGACCTACGAACTGCAGGATTCCATCTGGGCATACTATTTTTACCGCAGCATCTGCAGGGCCGAGCGCGTGTATCTGCTTTACGATTCGCGCACCGAAGGGTTGCAGAGCGGTGAGGAAAGCCGCTACATCAAGCAACTCAAGTATCATTACGGGCTCCCCGTCACCGAGAAGGTGGCAACCTATTCCCTGGGTGCCGCTGCAGCCGAAAGGCAGGTCATCACGATTGCAAAGGGTCCTTCCGTGATGCAGGAACTGACCGACCTGTTCATCCCCGCAAAGGGGGCTTTTTCGGCATCGTCGCTCAATGCCTACATTGATTGCCCGCTGAAGTTCTACTATCAGTATGTTCGCAAGGTCGAGGAACAGGATGAAGTGGTGGAAGATGTGGACTCCAGCCTCTTCGGCACCATCTTCCACGGGGTGATGGAGAATATCTACAAGCCTTTCATCGGGCGGACCATCACGCAGGCGAACATCGAGGCGCTCCGCAAAGATACCGATACGCTGGAGGCTCTGGCCATTGCCGCTTTCCGCCGAGCCGGCATCGAAGAATTGGAGGGAGAAAACCTGATTCTGCTGCGGCTCGTCCTTCGTTATGTCGACAGGACACTGGAGGTGGACGCTGGCATGACGCCGTTCTCATTCCTGGGGGCAGAGGCTTATCGCGGCTGTTCCCTGATGCTGTCGGATGGGCGGGAAGTCAAACTGTCCGGTTATCTCGACCGGATTGATTCGAACATCCCGGGCTTGATCCGCGTGGTGGACTACAAGACCGGAACGGTCGACAAGAAAGACGACTGCCGCGATGTGAATAAGCTCTTCGACCGGACGCTTCCGATGCGGCCGTACATCGCTTTCCAACTGTATTTCTACGCGCTGCTGATGGCGCGTCAGCCGGACACCGATCCGGACGTCCGCTGTGAGCCGTGTGTCTATGCCCTTCGTGACATCTTCAAGGGGGCTCCGAAATCCCACGTCATTTCGCCGGAGTATCTTTCGCTGTTTGCCGAAAAATTGCAGGGGCTCATCGAAGATATCTTCAATCCCGATATTCCCTTCACGGGCGACTGTCCCAACGACAAAGTCTGTGAGTACTGTCCGTTCAAACGCCTATGCAACCGGTAGTCAAAATCGTCAAGGCATCGGCCGGGAGCGGAAAGACCCACCGGCTCACGCAGGAGTACATCGGCTTGCTGCTGAAGGGCGATGCGCAGCGCTACAAGCACATCCTCGCCGTAACTTTTACCAACAAGGCCACCGATGAAATGAAACAGCGGGTGATTGAAGAGCTCTACAATCTGTCCAAGGGTATCGGCCCGCGTGCTGAGGAAGCCCGTAAACGACTGAGCCTCATCCTGCACGACTACTCCTGCTTTTCCATCAGCACCATCGACCGCTTTTTCCAGGGTGTGATGCGTGCCTTTGCGCGGGAAATCGGGCAATATGCCTCCTACCGCGTGGAACTCGATACGGGCGCCGTACTCGAACAGGCCGTGGACCTGCTGATCGACGGGCTCGATGATCCCGCGAATGCGGCTTTGCTGACCTGGTTGCAGGATTATTCGTTTGAACTGATTGAATCGGGCGGAAAATGGAATGTCCGCGAACCCCTCAAGGCGATGGCCGAACTCTTTTTCAGGGAGGATTTCCGGCTGTTGCTGCGTGAGGCGCCCGGCCACATCCTGGAAGATAAACCGGCCATCCGTGCGTTTGGTGACCTGCTCGACAAGCTCCGTTACGGCTTTGAGGAAAGAATGGTCTCGCTGGGACGGCGGGGCCTGGCGGCAATGGAGGCTGGCGGACGCTGCCCTGAGGATTTCAAGGGAAAGAGCCGCAGTCCGTTCATGGTGTTCAGGAAATGGGCTTTCTGGAAGCGTGGTGACGACATTCCAGTCCCCAAGGAAAGTCTCTACGACAGTTTCAACGGCTTCCACAGCATGGATCTGGATGCATGCGTTGCCGATGCATTCCGACTGTTCGATGAACCCCTGAGGGAATACCGCAGTTATCAGCTGGTTCAGGAGAACCTCTCTCTGCTGGGCGTGTATTCGGATATCTTCCGGTTCCTGTCGGATTATTTGCAGGACAACAATGTCGTGTTGCTGAGCCAGTCGTCCGACCTGCTGAGCCGCATCATCAGCGATGACGACACGCCTTTCGTGTACGAAAAAATCGGCAACCGCTACGACCACCTGATGCTCGATGAGTCGCAGGATACCAGCCTGCTCCAATGGAGCAATTTCAGGCCGCTTTTCACCAACAGCATCGCCCAGGGTCAGGCCAATCTCATCGTGGGCGACGTCAAGCAGTCCATCTACCGTTGGCGCGGCTCAGATTGGCATCTGCTGGGCGAACAGATTGCACGCGATCTCGGGCCCGGGAACATTGTCGAAACGGCGCTCGAGGAGAATTGGCGCAGCGGCCAGGCCATCGTGTCGTTCAACAACGAAGTGTTCTCCCATCTGAAGGGGGCAATTGCCGCCGATGCGCCCGCCGGAGTGGCCGACCAGGTCGAAAAATTATATCAGGATGTGGTTCAAACCGTTCCGCCGCAGCGTTTGGACAAGCCCGCCGGTCGTGTGAAACTCCAGTTCCTGGATTCGGAAGACTGGAAGGCGGCGGCATTGGAGGGGATGGTTTCTGACATCCGCGATCTCAGTAGGGCAGGCTACCGTTACCGGGATATCACGGTATTGGTGCGTACCAACAGCGATGGCGCAACGGTGGCCAACTATCTGATCGGGCAAGGTATTGGCGTGGTCACGGAAGATTCCCTGCTCATTGGGGCGTCTCCCTGCATCAGCCAGGCGGTAGCGTTGCTTCACGCGATGGTCGATCCAGAAGATCCTGTCAACCAACTGATGGTCGAGGGTTTGGAAGTTCCTCCCGTGGATGCTTTCCGCGGCTCGCTGTATGAAATCTGCGAACGCCTTCTGGATACCATAACACCCCGCACAGCTTCGGATGTTCCCTTCATCCATGCATTTCTCGACCAGGTGCTGGCCTATCAGCAGAAATACGGCTCTTCGCTTCGCGGCTTCGTGAAGTGGTGGGATGAAGCGGGCTGCAAGAAGAGCATTTGCGCTCCGGACGGACAGGATGCCGTACGGGTAATGACGATCCACAAGTCGAAAGGCCTCAGCCTGGAGGCAGTCATCATCCCCTTCGTCAATGAATCGTTCACTCCGGTGTCGTCGAGACAGATTCCGACACTCTGGTGCAAGACATCCGGCCCGCTGGCGCCCATCGGGCTGGTTCCGATAAAAGCCACCAAACAGGTGGAGGGCACGCTCTTCCAGGGAGACCTGCAGCGCGAACGCGTGAACCAGTATATCGATGTCATCAACATGGCGTACGTCGCTTTCACGCGTGCAAAATCTCACCTCATTCTGTATGCTCCGCTTCCGGAAAATCCTTCGGACTATACGGTAAAGCGCATTTCTTCCCTGTTGTACCGGCATTTCGCTTCGCGGCTCGATAGAGAAAACCGCTGGTGTTCCGGGCCGTTGGAGGCATTCCGGCCCGATGTGGAACAATCTGCCTTGGTTGCGGATTCGCAGCTTTCCTTCGAAACCCTTCCGCTCGGCGACCAGCGTCTGCGGCTGGCATTCAGGGCCGGCGACTATTTCGCCGATGAACCTTCCGTCCGCCTGCAGGGTATCGAGCGGCATCGTGCCATGGCGTCCGTGGAAACGGATGATGATCTGGAGCGGCAGAGCGGCGGCCGCCACTGGTTCGACGGTACCTATCGGGTGATGAACGAGGTGTCGATCGTCGATGCTTCGGGCGAGATCCACCGGCCCGACCGTGTGCTGGTCGCCCGCGACGGTTCGCGCGTCATTGTCATCGACTACAAGTTCGGGAAGGAAATCTCTACGTACAAGCGCCAGGTCCGTGATTACATGACGCTTCTCCGCCAGATGGGCTATCCTTCCGTCGAAGGCTGGCTCTGGTACGTCACCGACAATAGGATCGTTCAGGTCTAGAACCCCACCGTCAGCCCGTCGTAGGCCGGCTGGAGGGAGAAGGGGAGGACGGAGAGTTCTTCCGTGAGGTTGGCGTGGCGGGGGAGCATGTGGGAAAGGTGCGTGAGGTAGCTCTTTTCGGCGCCGACGCGGCGGCAGACGTCGATGGCCTCTTCCAGGGCGTAGTGGGAGATGTGGTGGCCGCGCTTGACGGTGTTGAGCACGAATACCTTCAGGCCGCGGAGCTTCTCGAATTCACTTTCCGGAATATAGTTGGCGTCGGTCACGTAGGCGCAGTCGCCGAAGCGGAAGCCGAGGACCGGCAGCTTGTAGTGCATGGCGCGGATGGGCGTCACGGGGATGCCGTCGATCTCGAACATCTGGCTGGTGATCAGGTGGATGTCCATTTCCGGCGCACCGGGATAAGGTTTTTCGGCGAACACGTAATAGTATTCCTTCTTGAGCGACTCGAAGACGTGGGCCTCGCAGAAGATGGGGAAGGAGCGTTTTTCGAGATAGTTGAACGAACGCACGTCGTCGAGCCCGCCCGTGTGGTCCTTGTGGTTGTGGGTGAGGAGGATGGCGTCGAGGTGCGCGATACCTTCGCGGAGCATCTGCTGGCGAAAATCCGGCCCCGCGTCGATGAGGAAAGTGCGGCCCTCGTAGCGGATGAGCGCGGAGCAGCGGAGGCGTTTGTCGCGCGGGTCGGGCGACGTGCACACGGAACACGGGCACCCGATCATCGGAATGCCCTGCGATGTCCCAGTCCCCAAAAACGTTATACTATTCATCTTCAGAATATCTTGCAGAAACTATTGCCGGAAGTGTGAGCGGTAAATGTCTTGAAGACCCTAACCACCCGCGGTTGATAGCGGGAGGGGCCCAAGCGCAGCTTGGGAGGGAGACGCGAAGCGTCGGTCTGAAAGACATATACCCGAACACTGGAGGCAATAGTTTATATGACAACATCAACGATTTTCCCAATCAATTCCTTGTCGTACGGCCGTTCAACGCGGAGATAATTCTCCGTGTAGCCGAACATCTTCCCGCCCTTCATCGTGCTCTCGAACAACACCTGCGCCCGACGTCCGGCATTGGCGGCCGTGAACGCCGCGTGCAGCCGGTCCGAGAGCGCCTGCAGCCGTGCGACGCGTTCTGTCTTGATCCCTTCCCGCACCTGGTCGGGCCTTTCCGCAGCGGGCGTACCGGCCCGTCGCGAATAGGGGAAAATGTGCAGGAACGCAGGCCTCACGCGCTCCAGCAGCCGGTAGGTTTCGTCGAAATCCTCATCCGTCTCGCCCGGGAATCCCACGATCACGTCGATGCCCAGGAACACGCGCGAATAGCGCTCTTCCGGCTTCTCGAGGATGTCGCGGATGAGTGCGATCTTGTCCTCGAACTGCGCGGCGGTATAGCGGCGGCGCATTGCCTTCAGCGTGCGGTCGCAGCCCGACTGGATGGGGATGTGGAAGTGGGGCAGGAACTTGGTGCCGGAGGCGATCCAGTGCAGGATCTCTTCCGTGAGCAGATTGGGCTCGATGGAGGAGATGCGGTAGCGCTCGATGCCCGGCACGGCATCCAGCGCCTGTAGCAGCGAGAGGAAACTCTCGCCCGTTGTTTTGCCGAAATCGCCCGTGTTCACGCCCGTGAGCACGACTTCCACGATGCCCTTGGCTGCGATGGCACGGGCTTGCTCCACGATGTCTTCGATGGGGATGTTGCGGCTGTGGCCGCGGGCCAGCGGCACCGTGCAGTAGGCGCAGCGGTAATCGCAGCCGTCCTGCACCTTGAGGAACGAACGGGTGCGTTCGCCCGACGCGTAGGCGGGGAAAAAGTTCTCCACGGTGTCGATGTCGCAGGAATAGCCCTGCGGACCGCGGGAATCCGTGCCGGCCGCGTCCTCGAACAGGGCCAGCGCGAGCGGCACCAGGTCTCCTTTGCGCTGGGCCCCCACCACGAGGTCGACTCCCTCGATGGCGAGGATCTCCTGCGGCTTGAGCTGCGCGTAGCAGCCGGTAACGGCAATGCGGGCGTCCGGAGCGGTGTGATGGAGCCGCCGGATGAGGTTGCGGCATTTCTT
>LUZC01000004.1 GCA_001603505.1 Bacteroidales bacterium Bact_11
AAATCCCCGTGCACCGGGCAGCCGATTGCGCTCAGGTGGACCCGGATCTGGTGGGTCCGGCCTGTTTCCAGTTCCAGCAGGACCAGGGCGCCGCCGTCTTCTGTCTCCCGCAGCACCCGATACCGGGTCACGCTCCGTTTCCCGTCCGGTGTGATGATCCGCCGGACCGATGCCTCCGGCGCCTTGCCGATCGGCAGGTCGATGATTCCTTCCCGCTCCGTGGGTACGCCGTCGGTCAGCGCCAGGTAGCGCCGGATAAAATCGGGCTCGTGCAGCTGCCGCTGCATCAGGTGCTGGATATGGGGTGTCCGGGCAACGGCCATCAGCCCGCCGGTACCCTTGTCCAGGCGGTTCACCGGCCGGAAAATGAAGTCCTCCGGGCATCCGAACCAGCTGTACAGGGCGTTCTCCAGGCTATCGTCCGGATGGTTCCGGCTGCTCTGGCTGGCCAGCGGGGACGGCTTCACGATCACCATCAGGTGTTCATCAATATATGGAATCTCCAGCGGAATGTCATACGGCTTCAGCGTATATACCGGCTTGTCCTCCGCCGGTACAAACGTCACCGTATCCCCGGCCTGCACCCGGGCATCCGTATGCACCGGCATGCCGTTCAGCAGGATCCTTTCGTCCCATTTGGCGCTCTTCATGGCGGAGTAGCTGACCTCCATGGAACGCCGCAGGATATCCCGGATCCGCCGGCCGTCCTCTTCTGTTCTCACCTGGTATTCCATATGCCGTTTCTTTGCCCTTCCTCCGCCGGTTATGTATGCTCACCGGTCGGATTGACGTGGATCATGATATGCTTCACCGCCGGGAATGCCTGCTCAATATCGTTGTGCACCGTCTCAGCAATTTCATGCGCCTGCTGCAGCGGCATGCTGCCGTCCACTGAGATTTCCAGCTCAATATAGATCCGGTTGCCGAACTGCCGCGTCATCATCTTGTCGATATGCGCCACGTCCGGATGGTTCAGCACATTCTCCCGGATCGCCCGGTCGGTTTCCTCGTCGCAGCTGTGGTCCACCATCTTGTCCACTGCGTCACGGAAAATATCATATGCCGCCTTTACAATCATCAGGCAGATCACCAGGCTGGCAATCGGGTCCAGGATCGGAAGTCCCAGCCGCGCACCGCCGATACCGATCAGTGCGCCGATGGAGGACAGTGCGTCGGACCGGTGGTGCCACGCGTCGGCCATCAGCGCGCCGGAACCTGTTTCCTTTGCCGCCGCGCGGGTATAGTGAAACATGCCTTCCTTCACCGCAATGGAGATCACCGCCGCGATCAGGGCCAGCATTCCGGGCACCGCCGGCGGTGTTTTGTCCGCCTCGGCAATCGTCCGGATTCCCTGGTAGCCGATCATCAGGCCGGTCGCCAGCAGCATGCCCGCCAGCACGATCGCCGCCACACACTCCAGCCGTTCATGTCCGTACGGATGCTCCCGGTCGGAGGCTTTCCCGGCTGCCCGCATCCCGATCATCACAATCACCGTGCTCAGCACGTCCGAGGCGGAATGCACCGCGTCGGAAACCATTGCCCCGGAACGCGCAATCAAGCCTGCCGCCAGCTTCAGGGCAGACAGGGCCAGATTGATGAACATCGTCACGCGGGCCACCCGCATCGCCGTCCGGGAATCCTCCCGGACTTCCGTGCGTTCCATTGTTCCATGCGCCTCTTTTCTTTTCGGTTCCACACCTTCCGAATATTATATCCTTCCCCCTTCCGGTTGTAAACAGGCGGCCGCCGTGTCCGAATGTGACGAATTCCGGAAAAAGGAGCCAAAACTGTTGACATGAACCGGAAAAGTGAGTTATATAAGGAAAGCCGCCGGTAAAAATATGCCGGCAGGCGGGAAAGAAGGATGAATCGCATGGTAAAAATCAATGTTATTTCCGGTTTCCTTGGCGCGGGCAAAACCACGCTGATCAGGAAACTGCTGACCGGCAGCCTCCGCAATGAAAAGGTCGTGCTGCTGGAGAACGAATACGGCGAAATCGGCATCGACGGCGGCTTTATGAAAGACGTCGGCATCACCGTAACCGAGCTGAACGCCGGCTGCATCTGCTGCACCCTGGCCGGGGACTTCCAGGCCGCGGTGGACCAGCTGATCGACACCTACCATCCGGACCGGATCCTGGTGGAGCCGACGGGCGTCGGCAAGCTCAGCGAGATCCTCTCCGCCGTGGAAAAGGCGAAGGAGCGCCACCCCGACATTGAGGTCGGCGGCAGCGCCACCGTGGTCGATGCCGGCAAATGCCGCATGTACATGAAGAACTTCGGCGAATTCTTCCTGGACCAGGTAAAGAGCGCCTCCACCGTGATCTTCAGCCGCACCCAGCTGCTGGACGCAGACCGGGTGGAAAAGAGCCGCCAGCTGATCGCCGAAGCCCATCCGGACGCCCGGATCATCACCACCCCCTGGGATGACATGACGCCGGACTTTATGCTGGAAGTCATCGAGAACGGCAAGCCGATCTGGTTCGCGCCGCTCGAAGATGATGACGACGATGAAGATGAACATCACCATCATCACCATGATCATGACGACGATGACGATGATGAGGACGAGCACGGGCACCATCATCACCACGGTCATGACGACGATGACGATGATGAGGACGAACACGAACATCACCATCACCACGGTCATGACGACGACGATGACGATGATGAGGATGAACATGAACACCATCATCACCACGGTCATGAAGGCCATGAGCATCA
The DNA here is from genome assembly GCA_001603505.1 of Bacteroidales bacterium Bact_11. Classification (GTDB taxonomy): domain Bacteria; phylum Bacteroidota; class Bacteroidia; order Bacteroidales; family UBA932; genus Cacconaster. Next base: position 2,728 of record LUZC01000004.1, read on the forward strand.
TCACCATCATCACCACCACGGTGCCGATGACCACGATGCCGATGAGGTATTCGATACCATCGGCCTGGAAACCGCTCACCGCTATGAGCAGGATGATATCCGTGCCATGCTGGACCGCCTCTCCGACGAGGAGGAATACGGCCGCGTCCTGCGCGCCAAGGGCATTCTGCAGAATGCTGCCGGCGAATGGTTCCAGTTTGACTATGTCCCCGGCGAAACCGACATGCGGGATGGCAGCGCCGACTATACCGGCCGCCTGTGCGTCATCGGTACCAGCCTGAACGAGAAAGCGATAACGGAGCTGTTTCAGTTATGATTCGCAGATTCGTACCGGTTTACCTGATCACCGGCTTCATTGAAAGCGGCAAAACCACTCTCGGGCTGACGATCCTGGGCAACGAGCGCTTTACCAACGGCGGCAAAACCCTGGTCATCTGCTGTGAAGACGGCGAAGCCGAATGGGATGCCAAATCCCTGGAGAAGAACAACGGCGTCCTGGTGATGCTCGACAGTTCCGAGGAGCTGAATTCCAAGCTCCTGGCGGACCTGGAAAACGAGCATAAGCCTTCCTGCGTCATCATGGAGTACAACTCCATGTGGGGCCTGGAAAAGCTGGACACCCTGATTCTCCCCCGCCTCTGGGACTGGGCGCAGGTGGTCACCACGGCGGATGGCACCACCTTCGAGAATTACATGGCCAATATGCGCAAGCTCCTGACCGATCCCATGAAGACGGCTGATATGATCACCATCAACCGCTGCGGGCCGGACTTCAACAAGAGCTCCTGGCGGAAGCAGCTTCGCGCGATGAACAACGCCGCCACCATCTTCTTCGAGAATCTCGACGGCACGGTGGACGACGGCATCCGCGATGAAGACCTGCCCTATGACATGAAGGCGGAGACCATCCAGATCGCGGAGGATCAGTTCGGCATCTTCTATGTGGACAGCATGGACCATCCCGAACGGTATGACGGCAAGAAGGTCCGGCTGGTCGGCCAGGCCTGGAAGCGTCCCGGTTTCCCCAAGGGATTCTACTATTTCGCCCGCAACGCGATGACCTGCTGCTCCAACGACATTGCCCCCTGCGGCTGGGTGTGCAAGGGCGAACGCACACCGGACAACAAGACTTACTTCACCCTCACCGCGCGGTGCAAAATGGTGCAGTCCCCGGACGGGCAGGTGGCGCTGATGCTCAACGAACTGAATGCCGAGCGCGCCAAAACGCCCCGCGAGGAACTGGTATCCTTCGTCAATCTGTAATCCCGGATTCATTCCCGGCCGGCCTTAAGAGCCGGCCGTTCCTTTTGTCTCGGGGCGGAAATACTTGCTTTCCCGCCGGAAAAGGAATAAAATAAATGATTGATAGCAGGGGTTTTCCTCGGGCCGGAAGGAGGCCGAAGCATGCTGAGCGAAGAAAGGAAAGCATTTGAACGTCTGTCATTCAAGGCAGTCGTTATTGTGCTTACCCTGTTCGCCGCATACTGGATCGTTCCGCAGGTCTGGGACAAGCTGTCCCCCTTCATTGTGGCAGTCCCGCTGGCTGCGATGCTGCAGCCGGTGATCCGTTTCTGTTTCAATAAGCTGAAGCTGAAAAAGAGTATCTCCTCGCTGATCCTGGTTCTTCTGCTGCTGGCGCTGGTCATCGGGATCCTGGTGTGGCTCTTTGGCCTGGTCACCAGCATGGTCAACCCGGTCCTGACCCAGTCGGAGGATATTGTTTCCTCCACAATCGGGACAATCCGCCAGGCGGTCAACAGCCTGATGAATTACACCGCCGAAAACTTCAGTGCGGAAATCCAGTCGCAGATCAGCAAGGCCATGAACGACATGATCGG
>LUZC01000005.1 GCA_001603505.1 Bacteroidales bacterium Bact_11
AGTTCCCCGAACGCCGACTTTGACTGCGGCCTCGCCACCCAGAACATGGTCATCGCCGCCTCTTCCCTGGGCTACGGGGTGAAGATCATCTCATCGCCTACCATGACCCTGAACGGTGCGAACCACGACGCGATCTGCGCAAAGCTGAGCGTGGATCCTTCCCTGCAGGCGGTGGCGGTGCTGCTCATCGGCACACCGGATGAATCGGTTGACGCGGTTTCCGGCGCTTCCACGCGGGAAACCCTGGAAACCAGAACGGTCATCATCAAATAATCCCATATAGGTTTCATCACACACCCGGCCGGTGCAGCACCGGCCGGGTTTTGCTGCGCGCCGCAAAATCCTTTGACTGTCTATATACGATTTGATATAATAGATGCACCGTAAAGGAGGGAGTCTCATGGAGCTGATCTGTACAAAATGCCGCCATCTTGCTGATGCGGAGCAATGTTCCTACTGCGGAAGCTGTGAAACCAAAGTACCCGAAGCCGAAGATCCCTGTTTCCTGGTCACGGTGAACGGCCCCGAAGCCGCGGTTCTTTCAGAAAGGCTGGCGCGTAACGGAATCCCCTTCCGGAAACAGCTCGTGCACATGGGCAAAATCACTGTCACCTATGCGTTCTATGTTCCTTACGGGAAACTGGAAGACGCCCTGTCCGAAAATGAAAAAATGTGGGGAGATGAGCAGGCAATGGGTAATGACAATACGGTATTCTCTGCGGAAGAGATTGACGAAATGGATATCGGCAACCTGGACAGCATGGACCTGGAAGAGCTGAAAGCCTACAAGGCCAAGATCATCAGCACACTGAAAGAGATCAAATTCCAGGAACAGAGATGGAAGGAAAGAACCAACCTGCTGCTGGATATGCGCGAAGAGGCTGAAAACCTGATTGAAGACCTCTCCTGATGAAACACCGCCAAATAACAACACAGGCACCTGCCAACGCAGGTGCCTGTTCTTTCAGTCCTTCTTTTCTTCCGTTTTGTCTGCTGTATCCGCCGGTTGAGTTTCCGTTTCTGTACTGCTGTCCGTTTTGTCAGATGATTTCCCCGAATCGATCAGGAACTTAGCAACCGCCTCAACAGCATGTATCACGAATGAAACGCGGCCGGCCTGTGCCTTGCTGATCAGCATATCCAGCGTGTTGGTCATCACCGTTACGTTCACCTGGCTGGTTCCCGCGTACTGGTCGGATACGATCATCACCGCGTGCATGGCCCGCTGCGCCAGGTCATCATCCTTGGTGCCATAGAGCTTCGTCGTGCCCAGGAATTCGTCCACTTCCCGGATTTCCTCCACCACCTCCGGAATGGGAGCGTCCGCCAGGGACAGGGCCGCCAGGGGCGCCACTTCACTGGACCTGCCGTATTTGATTCCCGCTTCCTTCAGCGCGTCATACAGGTCGAGCACCCGCTGCGTCTTTTCCTCCGGCGTGTCGGTGGAAACGGCCAGCACCTGGGCCGCGGTCTGCGCGGCGCCGCCGGAGACCCTGGCTTTCAGCACGCGGTAGCATGCCTCTATATCGTCGGGCAGTTCATCGTCCGGCCGGCCGGAGAAAGCGAGCAGCATTGCGAAAACACTGTCCGTCTTGTCGGTCAGCATCCTGTGCTGCCGGTTCATCCGGCGATAGATTTCCCTGCCCCGCGCAGCGGTTTCCTCCGTCAGGCTCCGGTCCGCCAGGTCGGTCAGCAAAAACGCTGTCAGCACGAGGTATTCCGTGCCCTTGAACTGCCGCTTCAGCATCCGGTAATAGTCATTGGCAAGTGCCATCCGTTCCTCCGGGTTCTCACCGAGGGCCAGCATCGCGGACAGGATGGACCGGATCTTCCGGCTCCTGAATCTGGAGAAGGCTCCCGTGTTCTTTTTGATTACGCCGAAACACTCCTTCAGGCGGTCGGCATCCGCGGCCTGCCCGTTGGCGCAGAAGATGTTGGCGCATACGGCAAACAGTTCGCTCTTGTCCCATCGGAACGCCTTTTTCACCGCATCCCGGTTGGCGATATATTCCGTACACAGTTTTTCCAGTTCCGGCTTCATTCTTCCCCACTCCCGTTTGGCCAGCATGGCCTAATGGCAGTATTATATGCGCCGGATGAAGGGCTTACAAGGTATGGAATGTTTTTCCGGGATTCTTTTTGCGAAACGAGCGTGACAGTTCT
>LUZC01000006.1 GCA_001603505.1 Bacteroidales bacterium Bact_11
CCCCTTCCTGCGGCGTGGTGATCGGGCGGAACGAATCCTTTCCGTACTTAGCCCAGTGGCCGGATGTCACGTAGAGGTCCTTGTTGCCGATGTGCGGCGTGATGACCTGCAAGTAGCCGTATTCTTTCTGGACCTTGCGCAGGAACTGCTCCAGGCGCTCGCGCAGCGCGGCGCCCTTCGGCAGCCAGAGCGGCAGGCCCATGCCCACCTTCTGCGAGAAGGTGAAGAGTTCCATCTCCTTGCCGAGCTTGCGGTGATCGCGTTTCTTGGCCTCTTCGAGCAGCACGAGGTATTCGTCGAGCATGCTCTTCTTGGGGAACGTAATGCCGTAGATGCGGGTGAGCTGCTTATTGTGCTCGTCGCCGCGCCAGTAGGCACCCGCGATGTTCAGCAGTTTGACCGCCTTGATGACGGAGGTATTGCGCAGGTGCGGACCACGGCACAGGTCGGTGAAATCGCCGTTCCGGTAGAACGTGATGGTGCCGTCGGCCAGGTCGCCGATCAGTTCGCACTTGTAGGGATCGCCTTTTTCGGTATAGGTCTTGAGGGCGTCGGCTTTCGACACGTCGGTGCGGACGAACGATTCGCCGCGGCGGGCCAGTTCGAGCATCTTGTCTTCGATCTGCTTGAGGTCGGCCTCCACGAGCTGCCGGTCACCCAGGTCCACGTCGTAGTAGAACCCGTTTTCGATGGCCGGGCCGATGCCGAACCGGACACCCGGATACAGCGCTTCGAGCGCCTCGGCCATCAGGTGGCTCGACGAGTGCCAGAACGTGGCTTTCGCCTCGCGGTCTTCCCATTTATGAAGCTTCAGGGTTGCATCCTCCAGGATGGGGCGTTCGAGGTCGTAGACTTGGTCGTTTACCGATGCACACAACACATCGTTCGCGAGTCTGGGGCTGATACTCATCGCAATCTCGTAAGCGGTCGTGCCCTTCTCGAACTCTTTGACGTTGCCGTCAGGAAAAGTGATCTTGATCATTACAAATTGATTATAGATTACAGTTAAAACGTTTTAACCTGCAAATATAACCAATTTTCCGGAAGGATACACGCTACCGTGCCCCTATTAATCGACAAAAAAAGCATACCTTTGTAGAAAAAGTAAAATACGTCCGGTACCATGGAACTGATGATCGGAACATACGGGCAGCGGATGCGGCTGCTGAAATTGGAAGACACCACGTTGGAGGTGCTGTCCTCCCAAGAGTTTGAGTCGGAGAATTCCTCCAGTCTGACGCTGTCGCAGGACGGGCGCTATCTCTTTGCCGTTACGGAAAGCGGGGACAACTCGGGCGTCTGTTCCTTCCGGCGCAAGCCCGTCACCCGCCTGTCGGAAATCCGCGGCACCGAGCCTGATCCCTGCCACATCCTCTATCTGTCCGGCTACTACAACGAATGCGGCGATCCGGATAACGGAGCGCTGCTCACGGCTGATTACTCCGGCGGCAGCATTTCGCTCTTTCCGGTTCAGGCCGGACGCATCCAGCCCGCATCACAGGTGGTCCGCTTCGCGGGAAGCGGTCCCGTGCCTGAGCGGCAGGAAGCCGCGCACATCCACCATCTGGTCCAGTATGGCAACTTCCTCCTGGCGGTAGACCTGGGAGCCGACTGCATCCATGTACTGCGGATGTTCGACAGTACGGTCCGTCCGTTGTGCGACAACCGCCTCAAGCGTGAACTGCGGCTGGAACACCTGTTCGACATTCCCGCCCCGGCGGGGAGCGGTCCGCGCCACCTGGTCATCGACCCGAGCGAGTCGCACTTCTACGTCATCACTGAACTAAGCAACGAGCTGCTCGTCTATTCGTTGCCCGATTTTACCTCTCCGGAAGACCGCGCGGTGCTGCAACAGCGGCTTCCGGTCGGCGATTCCACGTTCCCCGAGCAGGCAGGCGGCGACATACAATTGAGTCCGGACGGGCGGCATCTGTACGCATCGCTGCGCAATGGCGGCGACGGGCTTGTCATCGCAGAAGTCCAGTCGGACGGAACGGTGCGGCGCATCGGATACCAGCGCACCGGCGGCCATGTCCGCGACTTCCTCTTCCTGCCCGGCGACCGCATGGTGGCCTGCTGCAAGAACGGCCGCTGCGTACAGTTCTACCACCGCAATCCTTGCGACGGCCAGCTGTCACTTCTGAAAGAGATTCCTTTCGTTGAATCCCAGGGCGAGCCTGTTTTCCCTCTTGTCCTGTCCTGACTAAGCGGGCGGGGTGAAAATGGCGCCAAATTCGTCAAGGAGCAGGATCGTGAGAGATGCCCGGTCATAGACCGTGGCGCAGGCGGTATAGCAGCGCGAGAGGATAGCGGAGAAGAAGCGGCGGGCGTCGTCTTCCGCGAGGGCAGTCCAGAGTTCGCGGGCAAGCGTAAGGCGGTCGATGGCTTCGGCGGCGGCCGGCGAACAGCCAGCCCCGAGGACGACTTCCTTCAGGAATGCCTTGTTCATCACCACGCTCTTGCTGTGCGTATCGAGATGGCCTTCGGCAAGCTTGACAGCCTTGCCGAGCATGATGCCCATCGTCACCCGAGGCACATGCAGGTCGGAGGCAATCCTCAGCGTCTCACCGATGAAGTTGCCGTAATGGACGAAGGCCTGCGGCGGCAGTTCAGGGAAACGGCTCTTCAAAAAGGCCTCGCTTTTGGCCCCCGAATTGATGACCAGCTGCTGTGCGCCGACAGCGATGGCCACTTCGACTTCACGCCGGATGGCATCGACGAAGGCCTCGTTGGAAAACGGACGGACGATGCCAGAGGTTCCGATGATGGAAATGCCGTCCACGATGCCCAGTTTCGGATTGAAGGTACGCTGTGCGAGTTCACGGCCTCCCGACACAGAGACCGTGACGTCAAGGCCGCCGCTGTACAGGGCGGAAAGTTCCTGCGAGATCATCTGCTGCGGCACGCGGTTGATAGCTGGGCCACCGATCGGCAGGCCCAGGCCGGGGAGCGTGACGCGGCCAACGCCCTCCCCTTGCAGGAAATGGATGCCGGGCTTGTCGCTGAAAGCGACGGTAGAAACGATAGCGCGTCCGTTGGTGATATCGGGATCGTCGCCCGCGTCCTTGATGACGGTGGCGATGGCGGAACGGGCGTCCAGGCACCGGACTTCGGTCACAGGCAAGAACAAACGCTCGCCGTCGGGAAACAATACCCCGACCGTCTCCCCCGTCTCCTGTCCCAGCAACGCCATCAGCGCTGCCTTCGAAGCTGCCGTGGCGCAGGCGCCGGTCGTGAAGCCGCTGCGCAGCGGGAAGAAGCCGGGTACCAGCCGCTCGATAGCCTTGCGCAGGCCGTGTTCACCCGTCACCACTTCAAATCCGGAAGGCAAGGCCGGCCGGCGGACAGCATACAATGGTATGCCCGCCCCTCGCGCTGCCGCCCGCTTCTGCGAAAAACCGCCTGATTCGCCGCTCTCTTTCGTCAGGATGGCCTGCGGCCGCAGTCGCGCGATGAGCGCTGCCTCGTCGTCTTCTTCGTAATACATGAGCCTTGCCGGATCGAAGCCCTGCTGCCGCGCCTTTTCCAGCGATTCGTCACGATGCAGGATGCGGAACCAGCAGTCGTGCTTCGACCAATAGTCACGCAGCTTGCCGATCGTCTGCACGCCGGTCAAGGCCAGCAACCGGGTAATGCCGTCGGCCTCCAGACGGAGAACGGCATCGGCATAGTCGTCACACCAGCGAATCCCACCGGCTTGACCGGGCATCTCATAAATCCGTTCCACGCGTACCGCGGGCAGATCAAGCGACTCTGCCACAGCCGCGACGGTCCGATGGAGCTCCGTAGCGAACGGATGCGCCGCGTCCACCAGCAAACGGATCCCGTGTTCCTGACAGAACGCCGACATGGCCGGCTCATCCATCGCGCCGCTGATGTGCGTGCCATGCTTGCAGTCGATCTGCTGCAAGTCGCCCCGTGTGGAATACCAATACGGCGATCCAGCCGCATCGGCCACCCGCACCGCGAGCCTTCCTTCCGTTGTTCCGCCAAGGATGAGAATCATTCTATACTATTTGTTAAAACAGGATATGTCTCTCTTTCAAGACCGTCTGCGCCCACGCAGCCGTGAGTGGGAGGGGCCCAAGCGCCCGGCGCTTGGGAGGGATAGGCCCCGAAGGGGCCGTAGTCTTGAAAGAGAGACATTCCTGCTTTCATTATTGCCTGAACAAATGTTTGAACTCGTGGGCGTAGAGCCGCGAGAGGCCCTCGCGGTTGCCGATGGCCTCGCCCACGACCAGTAGCGTCGTGAGTGTCAAATTGTTCTCGCGGACAATCTTCGCAAGGTCCTTCAGTTCGCCGCGATAGATCCGTTCTTCTTTCCAGGTCAGCTTGTAGCAGACCGCCACCGGCGTTTCCGGCGGATATGCCTGCAGCAGCTCGGCCTGCACCTCTTCCACAATGGCGGCACTCAGGTAGATGCACATCGTGCTCCGCGACTGCGCCAACTTGTGGAGCTGCTCCCGTTCCGGCATCGGGGTCCTCCCTTCGCCGCGCGTGAGGATGATGGTCTGTACCTTCTCCGGGATGGTGAACTGTGACCGGAGCGCGGCCGCAGCCGCCTGGAAGGCCGAGATGCCAGGCGTGATGTGGTAGTGCATCCCGTAGCGGTCGAAGAAAGCCATCTGCTCCTGGATGGCGCCGTAGATGCACGGATCGCCGGTATGGAGTCGCACGACGAGCAGTCCGTTGTCGTAAAACTCCTTCATCAGCGCAAACTGCTTCTCCAGTTCCATCGAAGCAGAACTGCGCACCGTACAACCCGGCTTTGCATAATAAGTCAGTTCCACCGGCACAAGGCTGCCCGCGTAAAGGATCAGGTCGGCCTGCTGCAGGAAACGCTTGCCGCGCACAGACACCAGTTCAGGATCTCCCGGCCCGGCGCCCACAATTTCGATATGGCCGCTGCGGACGGAGGATGCATCCTGCGCCAGGGCGAAGGTAAAGTCGTTGCCTTCGGTAAGCCTTCCTTTCTGTTTCTCGATCCTTAGCGGACCGCCGTGTGAGCCGACAAGAGCCGCTGCTTCAGCCACGCCGGCACTTCCAGTGGCGGCCAAAGCCTTCTCAGATGGATTCGGCACCGCAACGGCAGCCAGCGTCTCCGTTGGATAAATGGTCCCCTGCGCCTGTGGAAGACGGGCCAACAGGGCCTGAAACAACGGTTCATCCTTCTTGAGCTCGATGGTTCCGATGCTGGCGATGGACAGCGGCGAGAAGCCGGCTTGCTGCACTGCCGCAACGATATGATCGGGTATCCCGTTCGGATCGCAGGCCTTCCGGCAGCCGAAACCCAGATGAAGTACGGGCGGACGGTAAGTGAGGGCAAGCGGAGCACCCGGCACATCGGGCATGACGAAAGGAGTGACGGCTATCAGAAGCGCCGAATCGGTCAGATTCAAATCCTCGCGGCGATAGCAGATGCGCACATGTTCCGGGCAGGTACGCTCCAGATAGTCCGTGCCTGCATCGCGCACTTCCAGGAGCAGGACCGTGGGCTTCTTCTCCACGAAGGCAAAGATGGCGCGGTTCATCTGGGCAGGCGTTGCATCTGTTTGCCAGCCAAACTGGCGGCACAGGGTATCGAGCGCCCAAAGGCCTTCGTTGTCGCTCTGCGTGGTAACGACGGCTTCGCCTCCGATAAGAGTGGCCAATAGGCGGGCCAGGTCGTTGGCGCCGCCGACATGGCCGGAAACCACGGGAACGACGAACTTTCCGGTGCTGTCGACGCAGACCACGGCAGGGTCTCGGTATTTGTTTACGAGGCACGGCGCGATGCTGCGGACGCAAATGCCGAGTGCGCCGATGAAAACGACGGCGTCGAATTCGGTCCAGTGCTGTTTCAGGAACGGCCCGTACGACCTTATCGCCGTACACCCGGGCACTTCGTTCTTCGAATAGATTACGGCATCAACCCCCGCCGCTATGTTTTGCGCCAACGGGAGCGAGGATTCTGAAACAAGTATGATGGCTGTCTTTTTCATTCGGCACGCTGGATTACAATGGGATTGAACGCGTCGACGGTCACATGCATTTCGCCCGTGATGTGGCGACCGATGGCGGCAACGCCCTCACGGAAGAGTTCCTGGCTCTGGTCGCTGACCGCGTTGAAGACGATGACGCCGCCCGGCAGGAGCACTTCGTCGATGCGACGGAGCATGTCGGCGAGCCGGCCGCCGTGGCCGCCGATGAAGACGGCGTCCGGGGCGGACAGGCCGCCGAGGTCAGCCTCCAGAAAATCGCCGATATGGACGTCGATGCCGGGGGCGCCGAACTTGCGGGCGTTTTTCTCCATCAGCTCCCGGCCGGCCTCGCGGATTTCAAATGACGTAACCGTCAGCTGCGGAAACTGGAGACGCGCTTCGATGGAAACAGATCCGGTGCAGAAGCCCACATCCCAGAACGACCGGCGACGCGCCAGGTCGAGCTGGCTGAGCGTCAGCAGCCGGATCGGCATCTTGGTGATCATGTTCACGCGGTCGTCGAGCAACTCGAAATCGCGTTCCGGCAGGCCGAACGGATGCGGACGCAGCGAAGTCTGTTCCAGGATCAGGCAGTTCGGAAAAGCGAATTCCGCCTCCGCCGCTTTAGCCACGGAGAAAGACCCGACCTGCTCCTCCTCTTCATTACCCAGACATTCCCCAACCGTCATCCGGTAGTTCTCATAGCCGTAATCCAGCATCCGTCGGGCAATCATTGCCGGCGTTTTCTGCCGGTCGGTCAGGACGCCGAGCAGTTTCTCGCCCTCGATCAGCGCCCTGTCGAACGCTTCCCAGGGACGTCCGGTCAGCGACACGGCCCGCATATCGGCATAGGGCAGCAGCATCCGGTGCGCCAGCAGCTGCAGCGAATTGAATGCAGGAAAAACGGTAAGTTCCGCGTCGGGCAGCTTACGGCGGATGGTATTGGCAAATCCGAAGAACAGGGGATCTCCCGAAGCAAATACCACTACCTCCGGATGCCCGGCGTACCTCGCGAATACCGCGTCGAGCGGCACGGTGATGTCGATCCACAGAGCCCCTTCCGGCAGTAACGGAGAGACGATTTCGTGGTGGCGCTTTCCCCCGGAAAACACGCGTCCCGCAGCAATGGCAGCGCGAACCTGCGGCGGGAACCAGACCTCCTGGGCGTCGGTCATACCGATGACGATGAAATGCTGACTACACATCGCGGCCGGGTTTTAACGCTTCCGCGTCGTTGAAACACAGGATCGAATTGACCAGCGTAGCGGCCAGATTACTGCCGCCCTTGCGTCCCTCGACGATAATCTTGGGAATGTCCTTGAAAGGCTTGACCATGTGCTTGCTTTCGCGCACGTGCACAAATCCCACCGGCGCGGCGACGATCCCCGCGGGAACGGCCTTGCCTTTGCGGATGAGACTGCAAAGATCCATCAGCGCCGTCGGGGCATTGCCGAACGCGAAGAGTGCGTCGGGATGTTCTTCCACCGCCAGCCGGATGCCGGCCTGTGTGCGGGTAATCCCCTGTTCCGCCGCCAGCGCAGCCACCCGTTCATCGTGCAGATAGCACTTCACCTCCACGCCGAGCCGCTGCAGCGCTCCCTTGCGGATGCCCGCCGCCACCATCGTCACATCGGTCACGACGGCCTTGATGCGGCCTTCCGCAAAACCCGCATAGAGCGTTTCCATCGCACCGTCGTCCACCCGCAGGATGTTCTCCATATCAAAATCGGCCGTAGTGTGGATGGCGTGGAGCAGCGCCCATTTGCGGCCCAACGGGATATCAGGATGCCGCAGCTCCTTCTCAATGGTGCGGAAGCTCTCGATCATGATTTCCTGCCCGATGCCTTTCGCACCCGTATCGCCGGTCTCCCGGTAATAGCCGCGCGGGGTAATGAACCTGCCCTCATAAATGTAGGACTGCGAATTGCCGATGAGCACCACGGTAAACATGTCCACCTGCTCGGGATCGAATGCCCCCAGGGTGGTGAGCGTCACCTGCTGGTCGTCGCGGCCCGCCTGACGGACGAATCCCACCGAGGTCTCAGGGCTGCGGTGCTGCAGGAAGATTTCCTTCAGGCGATAGAGCTGCCAGTAGCGACCGTTGCTCTTCGGATTGTACACCGCCGTGATAAAGTCGCCCACGGCAGCGGCCACGATGCGCCGCTCGATCTTGTCCCAAGGCGTCATCAGGTCGGACAGCGAAAGGATGCAGAGGTCGTGGCCGATGGGCGCACCGAGCAACGAAGCAGCCTTCTGGAAGGCGCTGATGCCTGGCAGGACCTCCACTTCGACGTCACTCCCGCGCTCGCGTTTCATCTCCCAGATAAGCGGAGCCATGCCGTAGATGCCCGCATCGCCCGAACTCACCACACATACGGTCTTCCCCTCTTCCGCCCGCAGGAAGGCCTCCTCGGCCCGCTCCCGCTCCTTTTTCATCCCGGTATCCACGCACTCGGTGCCCGGCTGCACGAAGGGTTCGATGAATTGGAAATAATACTTGTAGCCAATGATGATGTCGGACTGCCGGACGGCCTCAAGCACGGCAGGCGTAATGTCGTCCGCGCTTCCCGGCCCGATGCCGGCGACGATGATTTTGGGAGTATGCATAGTATTCATTGTACACTTGTCAACAATAGTAGACTGCCGGCATAGACGGCCATCCAGAACGATGCGGTCAACAGGACCATCAGGATTTCTGCGCCGCGGTTGATGCGGATGGCACGGGTCATATCGTCCGTGGTCAGCAGCCGGTCGTTTTCACCGATAAAGGGTTTCCAGACCTCCTCGCCGAAATAGTTGTGCGGACCGCCGAAACGGCAGTCGAGGATACCGGCGAGCGCGGCCTCGGGATGGCCGGAATTGGGGCTCAAGTGCTGCCGGCCGTACTTGCGGACGAAAGGCAGCAGGCCCGGCCGACCGGCCACCAGCAACATCAGCAAGGCCGTCAAGCGCGCCGGAACCCATCCGGCCACGTCGTCGAGCCGCGCGGCGAAACGACCGAATTCGAGATAGCGTTCGTTGCGGTAGCCGATCATCGAATCGAGCGTATTGATCATCTTGTAGGCCATCATCCCCGGAGCGCCCAGCAGCGCCAGCCAGAAAAGCGGGGCGATGACGCCGTCGTTCAGGTTCTCGGCCAATGTCTCAAGGGCGGCCGTACGAATCTCCTGCGGCGTCAACTCGGATGTATCGCGGCCCACGATGCGGGCTACCCGCGCCCTGCCCTCTTCCAGCGAACGGTCCACCGCTCGGAACACTTCGCGCACCTCGCGGATCAGCGTCGTGCCAGCCAGGCAGAAAAAGATCAGCAAAGTCTCCACGATTCGCACCAGCCAAACGCCCATACCCAACACCCGGCCCAACTTCCAACTGCCGTAGAGCAACGCAGCCGTGAGCACGAAAGTCCCGAGCACCAGCACAAGGGTGAGCCAGGCGCCCTTGCGGCGGCGGTGCGCCCCCTTGTTCCAGCGCTTCTCCCCGGCAGCGATCAGCTTGCCGAAGCCCACTACGGGATGCGGCAGATGGGCCGGATCTCCAAAGATCAGGTCGAGCAGCCATCCGGCGAGGAGGGAGAAGAGTCGGACCATATTCAGCGGTTCAGACAGGTTTGTATGGCTGCGGCCAGGGCGTCGTTCGCTGCCGGCGTCTGGGTGGCGATGCGGAAACAGTGCTCGTCGAGGCCTTCGAAATTGGAGGCGTCGCGGATGAGGATGCCGTGGTTTTCAGCGAGCCGCTGCTTTAAATCGGCGGCGCTTCCGCAGGCAAGACGGCAGAGGAAGAAATGGGTCTGCGTCGGCTCGGCGGTAACACCCGGGATGGCGTTGATACGCGCGCGCAGGCGCTGCGTCTCGGCGAGCAGGGCCTTCAAGTCGATGGGTGCCGTATCGGGATGCGCCACGAGATAGCGTCCTGCCTCGATGGCCAGCGCGTTGACCGACCAGGGCATGCGCACGGCGCGGATTTTTTCGATCAGCTGCGGATGCGCGGTGACATAGCCCAGCCGGAGGCCGGGCATGGCATAGCGCTTGGTCATGGAGTGAAGTTGAAAGACGTTAGGTCGACCTGCCGCTTCGGCGGGGGTCAGCAAGGCCTCCTGCGTGAAGAAACCGTAGGACTGATCGATGACGAAAACGGTGTCGGGATTCCCGTCGATGAGGTTGTTCAGGTCGCCTTTCGGTATGACGGTGCCCGTCGGATTGTTCGGATTGCAGAGCCATACCATCGCTCGCTCCGTTGCTCTGGTTTTTCGTTCCGCACGCAGAAAAAATGCTCGCGGCCCCAAAAACCACCCGCAACTAGGCTCGCTACTGATTGTATGTCCGTATATGCGGCAAGCGTCGGCGTATTCGTTGAAAGTGGGCTGGAAAACGGTGGATCGGCTGCCGGCGAATGCCTGGGCGATGAGGTAGATGGCTTCGGTGGCGCCTGCCGTGACGTAAACGGATGCCGGATCGATGCCCAGCAGGCAGGCCAGCTCTTTCTCCAGCGTGCAGGGCTCTGGTTCGGGATAGTGCCCGATGACGTCGAGGCGACCGCACAGATGCGCCAGCAAGGCCTCCTGATCCACATATCCATAGACATTGGAGCTGAAATCGGCTCGAATTTCCCTTTGGAACCGATAACGGTCGTCGCCGTGTCCCTGTATCATCGTTCCTCGCTCAAGATTTTGTACAACAACGGAATATCGACATATCGGCGGACATGGTCGGCCAGGCGGTCGTATTGTTCCTCCTTGAAGGCGTGGTAGTCGAATGCGGCAGCCGCTTCGGTCAGTTTCTCAACGTGCGGTGCCAGCAGTTTGTCGATGAAAGCCGGATTGTCGAGGATGCCATGAATGTAGCTGCCCATGCACTTTTCGTCCACGATGCAGCCGTCCGGCTGGCCGTCTTCCAGCCTGTTGAGCGGCGCGTAGCCACTTCCCTCTTCGGGAAGGGTTTCACCCATATGGATTTCATAACCCTCCATCGGGCCGCCCGTTCCATCCGACAGCGTGAAGTGAACCTGGCGCGTGACTTTCCCGGGCAGCATCGCCGTGGTCATCGGCAGCAGGCCCAGGCCAGGCATCGCTTCGATGGAGCCCTCCACGTGGTGCGGATCGCGGATCTGCACGCCCATCATCTGGTAGCCGCCGCAGATGCCCAGCACCGAAGCGCCTTCGCGGCGGGCACGCAAGACTGCCTGCGCCACGCCGTTGCGCCGCAGCTCGTAAAGATCGTCGAGGGTGCTCTTAGTGCCTGGCAGGATGATCACATCGGCCTTGGCCAGCTCATCTACATTGTTGCTGTAGAACAGATGCACCCGCGGATCGCGCTCCAACACACCAAAATCCGTGAAATTGCTGATATGTCGCAGCAGTACCACCGCCACGTTGACCTTGCCCCGCTGCGCCGCGGCGGACTTGGCCGCCAGCGCCACGGAATCCTCTTCCTCGATGTGGATATCATGGTAGTACGGCACCACGCCCAGCACGGGGATGCCGCACAGGTCTTCCAGCATTTTGCGTCCCTCCTCAAAGAGACGCAGGTCGCCGCGGAACTTGTTGATGAGGATGCCTTTCACATACTTCCGTTCTTCCGGCCGCAGCAGCATGATGGAGCCATACACACTCGCAAACACGCCCCCGCGGTCGATGTCGCCCACCAGGAGGATGTCCGCGCCCGCATGCAACGCCATCGGCACGTTCACCAGGTCGGAATCGCGGAGGTTGATTTCAGCAAGGCTGCCGGCTCCTTCCATTACGACGGGATTGAATCGCGCCGCCAGGCGGTCGTAGGCAGCATACACGGCTTCGCGGAGTTCGGAACGCCCTTCCTTTCGGAAATAGTCGTACGCGTCGCGGTTGCCGATGGGCCGGCCGTTCAGCACCACCTGTGAAGTATGGTCGCTCTGTGGCTTGAGCAGCAGCGGGTTCATGTCGGTATGGCAGGGTACGCCAGCCGCCTCGGCCTGGACAGCCTGTGCCCGGCCGATCTCCAGCCCGTCG
Source organism: Bacteroidales bacterium Bact_11 (assembly GCA_001603505.1). Taxonomy (GTDB): domain Bacteria; phylum Bacteroidota; class Bacteroidia; order Bacteroidales; family UBA932; genus Cacconaster. The sequence continues at coordinate 11,944 of LUZC01000006.1, forward strand.
GGCGTGGCAAACGAGTTGAGTGCCATGTTCTGCGCCTTGAAGGGTGCGGGCGTGTAACCATCCTGCTTGAAGATACGGCACAAGGCCGTGGCAAGGATGCTCTTGCCTACGTCGCTGCCGGTGCCGGCCAGCATCACGGGATGGAGGCGTTCTTTCATTTCTGATTCTTGTATGCGAAAGCCTGCCAGCGTTCTTCGGGCCAGTCCTGCCGGTCGAGTTCGCAGCGGGCCATCAGGAACAGCAGGTCGGAGAGGCGGTTGATGTATTGCAGGATGGCTTCCGGCAGCGGATCCTCGCGGTGAAGGGTCCAGAGGCGGCGTTCGGCGCGTCGGCAAATGGCGCGGGCCATCTGCAGGTTTGCGGCCAGCGGGGTGCCGCCGGGCAGGATGAAATGGCAGCTGGGACCGGATTCGGCCGTGAGCGCGTCCATTGTGGCCTCACAGCCGGCCACGAGGTTGTCCGGCAGCGGGTTCGGGTTCTTGTCGCGGATATCCGACGGCGTGGCCACTTGGCTCATGACGACCATCAGGTTCGCCTGAACCTCATGCAAAATATCATCAAAAGTCCCTTTCTCCCCACCTTCCGTCATGCCCGGCTTGACCGGGCATCCCAACATCGATCGAACCACCCCGATCTGGCAGTTCAGCTCGTCGAGCGAACCGTTGGCCTCGATGCGGATATCGTCTTTCGGCACCCGCTTTCCGCCGTGGATGCCGGTCGTTCCCTTGTCGCCCGTCCTGGTGTAGATCCGGTTCATAGGCAGGCGCGGATATGTTCAAGATAGATGTCCTGAATCTCTGGAATCTCGCCAAGGCCTTCCAGGCGGCAGTCCACCTGCAGGCCCGCGGATTCCAGGGCTTCCTTCCAGTCCACGGCGATGTCGTTCGTGGCATGGTCGCCGGAGACGAACAGCAGCGGAACGAGCGTCACGCTGCGGGCTTTTGCCGCTTTGAGCCGGCCGAGCACCGTGTCGAAGGTAGGATAACCCTCAATGGTCGCCACGTGGAAAAGCGGACCGGCCTGCTCCGTGAACAGATAGTCCATCTGGCTGTAGGTAGCCGTAGCCGGCGTATAGGTGCCATGCCCCACCAGCACGACATGCGACCGCTTTTTCGCGTCCGCGGCATCCTGATGGCGCCCGGCCAGGATATCCGTTACTTTCCGGCAGTCGTCCACGCTGTAGAGCAACGGTTTGCCGATGCGGATCTCGTCGAACAGATTCTCCACGCTGGCGATATCTCGGCGCAGCAGGTCCATCTCGGCACCGTCGAGCAGCGTGGTGCTCTGCACGATCACGCGCTTATAGCCGTCGGCGCGAAGCCGGATCAGCGCCTCGACCGGCGTGCATTTTACAACGCCGCGCTTCTTCAATATGCGGATGATGATGCGCGAAGACCAGGCCTCCCGGACCTCATAGTCCGGGAAGGCCTCGCCGGCTTTCGCGTTGATGGCGTCGATGGTCTTGGCCCGCGTTTCATCGTATGAAGTGCCAAAATGGACCATCAGCAAGGCTGACCGGCCGTCCTGTGCAGAAACGGCCCAGGCAGAAACGAGAACCGCCACCAATAAAAGAACCCAGCGCTTCACTGCTACTCCGGATTCTTGGAGTGGTAGTAATCGAGCGGCTCGCCGTTGATGGCGTTCTGGGTGTGGTTCATCCAGATCTGGCGGATCGTGGGCAGTTCGAGCAGGCCTTTCTCGATCATCGTGGAGTTGTTGCAGGTAAAGCCGGAGCCGTTGGCGCCGAAGAACACCTTCCAGCTGCAGTCCTCGACCTCACCCTCTTCGTTGGCTTCGGCCATCAGGTCTGCAAACGTGTAGGACTTGCCTGCGAACTTCTCGGGCAGGTCGTCGCCGGCCATGTCGTTGTGGCCGTGGTCGCCGTCGATCGACATCAGCGGATGCAGATAGACCTTGAGGTTACCCTTGTTCAGGCCTGCCTCGGCCATGCGCTCGTACACGTGGGGCTTGAAGTTCTCCATCATGTCGACGGTGCCCACGAAGTAGTGCGGGTTGATCTCCTGCAGAGCCTCTTCGAGCTGCGTGTAGCGGATGTTCGCCTTGTAGGTGTCGTAGGAGTCGGGGTTGCCGTGGCCCATGAAGGCGACGACATCCTTGGACGCCTGGTTCTTGTAGAGGGCGTCAAGCGCTTGGGCGACGGCCTTCACATCGGAGTTCTCTTCCTGGAGAAGGGGAACGCCGAGCTTCAGGATGACACTGGAGAGATAGTCGTCGTCAAGGTCGCCGTTGGCGTTGTTGGCGAAGTCCTTGATGTAGTTGATCACGCGGGTGTATTCCTCGCCCGGGATCACCTGCAGCGACTGGACCACGATCTCCTTGTACATCACGTTCTTCTGGGCAAAAGCGGTGAGCCAGAACGGCGGAGCGTAATAGTTGCGCACCTCGGCGCCGTCGGCGGCGTTTTCACCGGCGGCAGCACGGTTGATGCAGATGGCCGATGAGAAAGAAAGGAACACGTCGTAGCTGGGGAAAGCCTTCTTGTACGCATCAACGGTCGCGTCGAACGCATCGAAAGCCTGCTGCCAGGTGGAGCCGAAAGCAACCAGGAGAATCACCTTGTTGTTCTTCTTCTGGCTCTTCACCGTCTCGTTCACCGCCCTCTGGTAGGCGTTGTAGTTGTATTGTTCGTTCATCGGATCGCATGCCACGAGTCCGAACGTCAGTGCCGCCAGCAGGGCGGCTGCCAGGAATCTAGTTTTCTTCATACTGCTTAGAATTGTAATTGTTGTTTATGGTCGAATTGAATGTGTCGCGAATTTTCTTTCCTTGATTGAATCGGACCGTGATGCCCAGATACACCGTGGTGCCGGGCGTCGTCGTGCCCAGGTGCAGACCGTGGGGAGTACGGTCCACATAATTGAAAATGTTGTCGACGCCCGCCTCGATGCGCCAGGTCGTCCGCTTGGAGTGGCCCAGATCGTGGTTGGTGGCGATGCGCCAGATCTGGTAGCCCTTGCCGTTGCCATCGTCCTGGTAATAGCGCGTGGAGGACATCCGTCCGTAGAGCCCGGCTCCCAGGCGATAGTCCGGCGAGAAGCGATGGTTCCAGGTCACGAAGCAATTCCCCTTATGGTGCGCCGTTCCGTCGATGGTAACCTGTCGCATGCGGTCATGCTCGGCGTCATACTGGTTGGCGTCGGTGTCGAGCCAGCTATACCCCAGGCCGAAGGCCCAGTCGCGGAACCCGTAGCGGATGCTCATGTCCACGCCCATCGTGCGCGCATCCTCGATGTTTTGGTACTGCCGCGTCTTCACGGGATCGTATTGGATGATGTACTCGGCCGGCGCCTGGTAGTTGGGAATGGTCACGAGCGTGATCATGTCTTTCACGCGGTTGTAGTAGCCCGTCACGTTGACGCTCAGGCCGGAGAGCGTATATTCTCCGCCCAGCGAGAAATAGTTGCTGGTCTGCGGGCGCAGGCCCGTGTTGCCCAGATAGAGATAGGTGCCGCTCATCTGCTTGACGTAGCGGTAGTAGAGTTCCTTGGGCGTGGGCGTCTTGAAGCCCTGGCTCCACGTAGCGCGCAGGCGCCAGGGAAGCCCGAGGCCCAGCATCACCGACACCTTGGGCGTGACCTTCACGCCGAACTGGCCGTTCCAGGTGAGGCGTGCCCCCGCCGCAACATGCAGCAGGTTGCGGCCGAAGGGGTGCTTCCACTCGTCTTGTGCATACACGGCGGCCGTCCAGTCGTGGGCCGTGCCACCTTCCACGCGCGTCGAAGAACGCAGCCAGTCGTAGCGGTATTCCGCACCCGTGTTGAGCAGGTTTTCGCCGGGCAGCGAGAACACGCCCTTGACGCTGGCCATCGTGCGGCGCTGGTCGCTCTGCATCTCCGTCTGGCCTTCCAGATAGGGGTAATAGGGATAATAGAGCGTTCCCTTGCTCTTTTCGTAGTCCTCTACCAGCGTCGTCGCGGTAAAGTAGTACATATAGGCGTGGCGATTCCAGTCGAGGTCAAAAGACACCACATCGGTTTCATTGACCTTCCACTTGCCACCGGCCGAAGCCGAGGCGTTGCGGTACTGCAGGTCGTAGGTATGGACGTCGTACTGGGCGTACTTGCCGTTGGGCCGGAAGATGCGCTTGCCGTACCAGGTTCCACCGGCGTAGAATTCGAGCCGGTCGTTGGGCGCAAAAGAGATCTGCTCACCCACCTGGGCGTTGGTATGCTTGTTCACCGTCTTGTTCTGCGAATCGGTGACGGGGGGCTGGGTGCCGGTGGTATGCTCCACGGAGGTGTTCTGCCAGCCGTCGGAGTGCTGCAACTGGAAGTTGGTGAGTGAACTGAACTTCCCGTATTTCAAGCCGATGGCGTTGTGCTGGCGCAGGTCCATGTAGGAACCCACGCGGGTGGCATCCTCCAGCAGGAGACCTTCCTGCCGGTGCTTGCGCGTGATGATGTTGATGACGCCCGCGATGGCGTCGCTGCCGTAGAGCGCGGAAGAGGCGCCCTTGACGATTTCGATCTTCTCGATGTTCTGCGGATCGATGAGGGCCAGGTCGTTCTCGCCGCCCACGTCGCCGTGAATGCGCTTGCCGTCGACCAGGATAAGCACATAACCGTTGCCCAGTCCGTTCAACTGCAGGTGCGATCCCATGTCATCCTCGTTGAAGGCAAACGAAGCCGTCAGGCCGCCGAGGATATCCTCGAGCGACCTGCCGGCATAGTTCTGCAGCATCTTCGCGGTGATGACCTCCGTCTGGACGGGCACGTCTTTCAGCAGGTGGCTCGTTCCGGTGGCCGTGACCACGACCTCCGGAATCGTGTCCTGCAGATACGATTGCGCGGCCAACGTGCCGGGAAGGCACAGGGCCAAGGCGAGAAAAAATGTTGCCCGGACCTTCATCTCTTTCTGTTAAAGCAAATGCATGGAGCCGAATACATAGAGGAAGGCATACCCCAGAACGATACTGATGATGCCCACGATCAGGCCGATCTTGGCCATGTCCTTCTGTTGCACAAGGTTCGTGGCATAGGCCAGTGCATTCGGCGGCGTAGAGATGGGCAGGATCATGGCGCTGCTGGAAGCGATAGCCACACCGATCAGCACCGTAGCGGTGCCGCCGATGGCATCGAGCTTGTCGCCCATCGCCGTACAGACAACCGCGAGAATAGGCATGAGCAGGGCTGCCGTAGCTGAATTGGAAATAAAGTTGGATAGCGCATAGCAAAGCAGGCCCGACAGAATCAGGATCAGCACCGGTGAGAACGAACCGAACGGAATGTTTTTGACCACCAGTGAAGCCAGACCCGACACGTTCATGGCATAGCCCAGGGCGAAGCCGCCAGCCACCATCCAGATTACCGACCAGTTGATTTCCTCAAGGTCTCGCCGGTCAATGACGCCCGTAGCGGAAAACACGACCAACGGGATAAGCGCCACCGTATATGTATTGATACCGGTAAAGGAATCGAGCAGCCAAAGGAGTACCGTGACGATGAAGGTGACGATGACGATACGGGTCTTGGTATCCTTCTTCATTTCGCCTTCGATCTTCAGTTCCACGGTCTTCTGCGTAAAAGGGAATATCTTTTTGATTACGAACCAGCTGATGATGAGCAACACGGCCACGAGCGGAACCATGATCAGCATCCACTGGCCGAAACCGATGCCCAGATTCAGGCCTTCCGGATCGTTCAGGTATTTCAAGGCGATGGTGTTCGGCGGCGTGCCGATGGGCGTTCCGATGCCGCCCAGATTGGCTGCCACAGGGATGCTGAGGGCCATGGCGATACGGCCCTTTCCGTTGGCGGGCAGCTGTTTGAACACAGGGGCCAGGAAGGTGAGCATCATGGCCGCCGTCGCAGTGTTGCTGATGAACATGGAGAAGAGGCCGGTGATGAGCAGGAAGCCCAGCAGCACCCGTTCACTCTTCGTACCGAAGGGTTTCAGCAGGATCTTGGCCAGATGCACGTCGAGGCCCGTCTTAGTGGCCGCAATGGCCAGCACGAAGCCGCCGATGAACAGCATGATGACCGGATCGGCAAAGCAGGCCATGATTCCCTTGTAACTCAGCACAGCGCCCACCTGTTCCGGATTGCAGAGCCACTTGACACCTGAATCCGAAGCGAACAAAAGCAGGAGTCCCATGATCGCGATGGAGGTAGCCCATGATGGAACCACCTCGAAAACCCACATCAACGTGGCAAACGCAAACACGGCGATGATGCGCTGCTGCACGATGGTCAGCCCGTCTATGCCGAAAGCCGAGGTCGGAAGGAACCATATCACCAGCGTAACCGCAGCGATGGCGATCATTTCAATTGTTTTCTTCTTAAGCCATTTGATCTGCTGACGGAACTCCACATTCATCTTATGGAGCGAATCGACCAGATTAAAACCTGTAAAGTTTTTAAACATAGTTATCCAGATTTATTACATAGATTCAGTTATCAGTTCAAGCAGCCCGGCAATCGAACTGGTCCGGCGCACGAGACCGTCGGCGGTACGAAGTGTATAGGCATGCGGAGCCGCGGTGATCGTGCGGCCGTCAGGAGAGGTGCCCATATCGGCACGGAGGCCGTTTCGGCGGAGCGCCTTCTGCACCATGGCGCAGCACACCGGATCGCCTTCCAGTCCCACTTCGCCGCGATACACCGATTCGATGCGGTAAAGCCCTGTCTGCTTCTCGAAGGCCACGCCGGGCCGGTTGAAGAACGTGTCGAGCGTGCCGTCGAGGGCAAGGTCTTCCGGGGAACCGACCGTCACGCCGCGCCCTTTGGCCATGAGCCAGAGTTGGTCGGCGATCTGGAGAGCGAGTTCCAGGTCGTGTGTCGACAGGAACACTGTCTTGTGCATCTCCCGGGACAGCCGGTGCAGCAGGTGAAGGATTTCCACCTTGCTCGGATAATCGAGGAAGGCCGTAGGCTCGTCGAGGAAGATGATGGGAGTTTCCTGCGCCAGCGCCTTGGCTATCATCACTTTCTGTCGCTCGCCATCGCTGAGCGTCTGCACCATCCGGTCGCGCAGGGAAGCAATGCCCACCATATCGAGCGCCTCCTTCACCTTGCGACGGTCTTCTTCGGAAAGCCGCCCCCAGAAACCCGTGTATGGACTGCGTCCCATACCCACCAGTTCCTCGACCGTCATATTCTGTATGCTGGTCTTTTCGGTCAGTACAACGCCAATGACCGTGGCCAGGTCGCGCTCGCGATAGGTACGCAGCGGCCTGCCGAGAATCGTGATCTCGCCGGCGAGCGGCGGGAGGAAGCCCGACAGCGTGCGCAGCAGCGTGGACTTGCCGGCGCCGTTCTCACCGAGCAGGCATGTGAGTTCCCCGCTGCGGAGCGTATCGGTAATCCCCTCGGAAACGACCTTGACACCGTGTTTGCCGGCATAGCCGATCGAGAGGTTCACGATCCGGATGGTCTGTTCGCGTGTCATTCGCCCGTATCCTCCTTTCTTCTTCTGAACAGTACGACCGCCACTACCGGCGCGCCGATAAGCGCCGTGACGGAATTCACGGGAAGCGCGCCCTCGAAGCCCGGCATGCGAGCGATGAGGTTGCACAGCAGGGCCAGCGCGGCGCCTGCCAGCAGCGAGGCGGGCATCAGCACGCGATGGTCCGAAGTACGGAAAATGCCCCGGCACAGATGCGGAACGGCCAAGCCCAGGAAGGCGATCGGGCCGCAGTAGGCCGTGACCACGGCCACCAGCACGCCAGCGCTGGTAATGACCCCGATGCGCGCCCGGCGGATGTTCAGGCCCAGGTTGCGGGCATAGCCGTCGCCGAGCAGCAACAGGTTCAGCGTCTTGACGAGCAGGAACGACAGGGGCAGCAGCACGGCCATGATGATCACGAACGTCATCACCTGGCCGCCCGACACGCGGGCGAAACTGCCCAGGCCCCATACCACGTAGGCCCGCACGTCTTCCTCGGCACTGAAGAACTTCAGCACGCCGATGATGGCGTTGGCCACGTAGCCGATCATCACGCCGATAATCAGCAACGTCACGTTGCCCCGTACTTTCTGCGCCACATACACGATGAGCGCCATGATGGCCAGTGCGCCGACGATAGCGGCCATCGTCATTGCGAATTCACCCATGTAGCCGAGACGGCTCAGGGCGACGCCGCCCAGCCTTCCGGAGAGCAGCACCACGAAGGCCACGCCCAGGCTCGCACCCGAACTCACGCCCAGCACCGACGGACCGGCCAGCGGATTACGGAACACGGTCTGCATCTGAAGACCGGCCACCGATAGTCCGGCACCCGCCACCAGCGCCGTAAGCGCCTGCGGGAACCGAGATTTCAGCACGATGTTCTGCCAGATGGCGTTGTCGATCTCCCCGCCCCATAGCGCCTTCCAAACCTGGCCGGCCGGAATCGACACCGAGCCCAGCAACAGGTTCAGAAAGAACAGCAGGAGGATCGACACCCCCAGCGCAACCATACCAATGACCACGGAACGTTTCATTTCAGGAGCTCGTAGAACACGGGTTGATAGTCGTTCGGGAGCAGTTCCGGATGGAAAATATGGATCAAGTCGGCCAGCACCACATCGGGTTCGACCGGCATGCTTTCATAGAAGGGTTTTTCGCGCATGTTGCAGTACACCACCCCTTTATGCTGGAATGCATAAAGGTCGGCGTAGCGGGCGTCCTCGGCCTTGAGCGCATCATAGGAGAACGTTCCGGCGTAACTGTTGACGATGCGCCAGTAATGCGCGTGGGCCGTCTGGCTGTATACCGTCTCGAAATCGAGGTTCAGGCCGCCCGAATTCTCGTCGTCGGGCAGAAAGTATTCCCCGCCGGCGTCGCGAAAGATCTGCGCCAGGAAACTGCGGCCACCGCCCACGTACCAGTTGCCGCCGTGAAGTTCGCCACTCAGCACCACGGGTCGCTCGGCCACGTCGGCGGTGAGCGCCTTCAAGTCGTTGTAACGGCGTTCGATGGCCTCGAATGTGGCATTGGCCTTCTCTTCCTCACCCGTGAGCAGACCTGTGAACTTGATCCACTCGGCCTGTCCCAGCGGCGTGGTTTCCTGATAGCCCAAATGCGGGATGAGGAGAATGTCGACGCCGCGGAGTGCTTCATAGCCACCGCGCTTGAAGGGGGAGATGAGAATCACGTCGGGGTTGATGCCCAGGATGACCTCATTATCGAAGTTGCCTTCGATGCCGATCTTTTGCGTACGGCCGTCGGCCAGCCGTTGTTTCATTTCCGGATTGAAAAGATGCCGCGTGCTCGTCACGCCGACCACATGGTCGAGTTCATCCAGGCAGATGAAATTGGAGAGCTGCAGCGAGGTCATGCAGACCACCCTTTCCACCGGCACTTCGAGCCGCTCATATCCTTCCGGAGCCTTTGCCCCGGAGCCCCGGGGCACCAGGAAATAATGGAACGACTCACTTTCTTCCCGCCGCGGGTCCTGGATATCCACCAGACACCCGTCTTCCGTATAGGACACCTTGAAACCTTCTGCGTATTGCGGTGTTATCAAGCCCACTTTCGCCCCCTGCAGAGCGTCGGGTCTGGCAGGACCGGTTTTCCGGCAGGAAAGCGCCAGCGGCAGCAGCCCCGCCGCCAAAACCAGAATCAGAACAATTTTCCTCATGCTTCCCATAATTGCATTATATCGTTTTCTCCCCAATAAAAATGGGTATACCCCGCAAAGACGTTCCTATAGCGGTATAGCGCCGTATCTACGCGTTCTCCGCGGGCATTGAACTGTAAGGCCACCGACGGAAGCATCGCGGGATTGTCGAGGCGGGAGTAGTGGAATTCATGGCCTTTCCACGTCCTTCCCGCCTCATCCACGATCTTACGATAACCCAGATGGAGCCGGGCCCCCTCCATCGAGGCGGCGCATGGCAGTACACCGCACATCGGGAAGGGGCCCTTTTCCACCCCCACTATCATTTGTGTAAGATAGATCATTCCTCCGCATTCAGCCAGAATGCGTCCGCCCGATTCGGCGAAACCGCGGATCTGCGCCATCGTATCGGACTTTGACGACAATTCCGCAGCGAAGAGTTCAGGATATCCGCCTGGCAGATATAAAAAATCGGTTTCCGGCAGCGGATCGCCGGCGAGCGGGCTGAAGAAAGTCACCGCTCCCAGAGAGGCAAGCCGCTCCACATTATCTTGGTAAACAAAATTGAACGCGGCGTCGCGGGCTACGGCGATCCGGAGGTTTCCGGCCGGCCGGCTGTGCCGCGCAGACTGCTTCGGGGCGGCACACTGCACCGCCTCAAGCAGGGCCTTCAGGTCGACGTGGGCGCTCACCCGGTCGGCGGCCATTCTAATCTGCCGTTCCATTTCCTTCGCAGCGCTCAGCGTCAGGCCCAGATGGCGCGACGGGATTTCCAGCCGTTTGTCGCGGGGGATCCAGCCGAAGCAGCGAAGACCGGCATCGTCGCAAGCCTGCTGCAGGAAGCGGAAGTGATTCTCGGAGGCCACCTGGTTGAACACCACACCGGCAAACTGCAATCCGGGATGGAAATGGCTCAATCCGTAGAGCTGCGCCGCCACGGTATAGGCCATCGACCGTGCATTCACCACCAGCAGCACCGGTATGTCGAGCAGCAACGCAATCTCAGCGCTGCTGCCCCGCATCCGGTCGTAGCCGTCATAGAGGCCCATCACGCCTTCCACCACGCAGGCGTCGGCGCCGGAGGCGTACCGGGCGTAGAGATCCCGGACGTGCTGCGTCGAGGCAAGCCACGTATCGAGGTTCACCGTTTCACGCCCCGTTGCCAGTGCGTGGAAACGGCTGTCTATGTAGTCGGGACCGCACTTGTATGGCTGCACCTGCAGGCCTTGCCGTTGCAAAGCCCGCAGAATGCCCATGGTGAAAGTGGTCTTGCCACTTCCAGAGCCCATGGCGCCAATCAGCAACTGCGGTTTCCGGTTCATCGTCTATTCAACGTCCATTGCGCGGATGATGTCGAAACAGAAGCCTTTGGAGAGTTCCACGCCCTTCTCGACCGCTCCTGTTTTGCAATCGTAGATGTAGATGGTCGGGAAAGTGGCTTCCGCCTCACCTTCCGTCTCACCGCCCACACCGATGTAGGCCTTGCCGTTCACGACAACGCTGCGCTGCGAGAAGCGGCCGCCGCAGTACTGCAGGTCCACGCCGTTGTATTTCACGCGCTGGCGCGTGCCGGTCGACAGGTCGATGATCGAGTAGAAGTGGCTCTTGCTGTCGGTCTTGGTGCCGAGCGATTCGTCACGCGAGTAGCAGAGGGCCTTGCCGTCGCCCAGATACTGGACGGTCAGGAGTTTGCCTTCCGGATTGGGGAAACCGTTCCAGGAGATGTCGAAGGACTTGGAACCGGCGGGGATACGGCGCAGGACACCCATTTCCTGGGCATCCAGGCCGGCCAGGTACAGGTTGTCGGCCTCATCATACATAATCATGTTCTGCATCAGCTCGCCGTAGGCGCTGCCGGCCGTCTCCATCATCACCTCGCCCGGAACTTCGGTGTTCGACTCGACCTGCATGTTGGCCGGGTTGATGACGGCGATCCAGGTCTTCGACGTGACGGCGTCGCTCTGTCCGGATTTGGGCTTTGTGAGATAGAAGTAGTAGAGTTTCTGGTCGCTTTTGCGGAAGGTCAGCAGGCCGGCCGTGGAGAAGGCGTTGAAGCCAGTCGGGACGGTGATGTCGAACGCTCCTTCGCTCAGGATCGACATACCGGTAGCGGAATCCGCGATCTTGGTCCAGATGATCTTCTTGGCGCTGTCGGCCGTGCCGATTACCACGAGCGTGGTGCTGTCGGCCAGCCAGGCGTGCGTATACTTGCGCGCGGCGAACACATTGTCCTTGAACGGAATCTCCGCATCTTCGACGATGGACTCTTCGCCCGTTGCACTGCGGATGATATGGAATTTTACGAAACCACCCGTGGACTTCTGGGGCACTTGATAGTAATATTTGCCCTTAGTGATGCTTTCCAGCGTATAGTCCTGCGTGATGTCGATCCCCTGACCGGTAAATTCGACACGCGGCTGGTCGGCTGTCAGGGACGTGACGCTGCGTACATACGTACCGTTCTTGTTCTGGGACATGCCGCCGTGCTTGACGGCGCACACGAAGAGGTCGAAATTGTAATCCTTTACCACCGGCTCCGGATCCGGCTCCGGTTCGGGTTTTTCACAGCTGACTGCCATCGACATCATCGAGATGACCGCAATCGAGAAGATGGTTAAAAACTTTTTTAATTCTTTCATATCAATTGTCAATGTTAGATGTGTTGGTTTATAAGAATAGTCTGAATTTCAAGTAAAACGCCCGTCCGGGCTTTTGGAGCATATAGTTGTCGAACGCCAGGGCGTTCAGCAGGTTCGTGCATTCCAGCGACACGTTGTAGCGTCCGCTGCACCAGGAATAGAGCAACGAGGCATTGGTGATGTGCTGCGTCGGCACTTTCGATTTGGAACTGGCCGAACCGTAGGCCGCCCAGGTAAGATAGAACCAGTGCACCCACTGGTAGTCGCACGAAAGGCGCAGCCGACTGTCGCGCAGCCCCACGTTGCGGAAAGTATAGGAAGCCTCCGTATTGCAATAGACCCACGGCCGGTTGGGCGTGCGGTTGCGATAAGTAATGGATTCGTCGCCCGACTGCGTGTACCGGCGCATGTCGCGGCTGTCATCGTAGCTGGCATTGGCCGCAAGATGAAGCTTGCCGGCCCAGTCGTAGCGCACTTCCCCGTCCACACCCTTGATATGGACGGCCGCCACGTTGACATATTGCATCATGCCCTCCGTCTCGGCCACCATAGCCTGGATGAAATTGTCTACAAGCCGCATATAGCCGTTGAGCTCATAAGAAAGCACATGTCCGCCGCCCAGGTCCCACGCTCCGAACACGCCGAGATTGAAATTGTCGCTTTCCTCGGGTTCCAGCGTGAGATTGGGATATACCGTAGAGCCGTTGCCCAGCACTTCGCGTGAGATCGGAAGACGCACGCTGTGCTCGTACGATCCTTTGATCGACACCGGCGCGGAAATCTCGTAGCGGCTGCCCAGGCCGCCGCCCAGGTAGTTCTTCGTGCTTACCGGATCGACCACGGCTGAGCCGGTAGTCGAGGAAAGCTCGGTCTGCCCCACCCTTAAATGGTTCACGTAATCCTTGACAAAGAAAGCGTTCCGCATCCGTCCGTCGAAGAAAGACTGGTCGTACGACAGGCTGACCACATGCTTGGAAAGCCAGTCGCTGGTGGGCTCGAAGTCCTTGTCCCAGGCATCGGTCTGCTTGTTGCCCATCCGGTTGAGCTGGTAGTTGAGCGACAGGTCGTGCCCCTCGGCAAGTTGGTAGCCCAGACCCGCGCGCACCACGGTCAGCGGGCGACGGTAATGGCGCCAGGTCTTGCCCCGGCGACGGATCTCGCTATAGGAGCCGTCGATATAGGTACCGTCCCAATAGTAGCGCCGGTAGGTGGTGTCGATGGTCTGGGAATGGTCCCAAGTGTGCGAAACCGTGAACTGTGCCCTGAGCCCTTCCGTCAGGAAATCCGCTTTCTCGTAACGGGCCGACACGTTGACCGATTCGGTGTGGCGCTCTGCCATGCCGATGACATGGTCCTGCGTGGCACCCGTCTGTATCTCCTTGTCAATCTTCGACACCGATGCGGATACGAAAAAGACATCCGCCCAGGAACGGTCGGCCACTCCCGCCTCCAATTGCCCGAAGAGCGAGAGGTAGTCGTCGTGGAAGCGCGGCAGATCGGTGATGATGAACGCCGTGCGTTCGGCATTACGCACCTTCACGTCGCGCATGATGTAGTCGTTTTTGGAATAATTCGCGCTGATGACGGGACGGATGATAAGGCCCGTCTTCTTTCCCGTGTAGCTGGCGCTGAAATCGGCCTTGTGGGTGTGGAAAGAACCGATGCCGTAGGAAAAATCAAGGTAGTTGCGATGCTGTCCCCTGGTGATAATGTTGATGGCCCCGCCCAGTGCGTCACTGCCAAGGCTGGCGGGAATCACGCCTTTGTAGATTTCAACCCGCTCGATCAGGTTGACCGGCAGGTTGGCCAACGTGATGCCGCTGCCTTTGGCATCAAGCGGCATGCCGTCCAGGAAATAACGGATGGAATTGCCCGACATCCCGTTGATCGACAGGTCGAAATCGCTGCCTACACCACCCTCCTCGCGAATGCGGATGCCGGAAGTGCGATCGATGGCCGAAGCGATGCTGCTCAGCGTGCTGGCCTGGAGACGGATGTTGACGCCCCCTACGGCGAAGGCGCCTTCCCGGAGCAGCTGCTCCTGGCTTTTGGCCGTCACCACCGACTGCTGGAGCGCAAGCGTATCGTCCAATGCGCCGGACACCCTCAAAGAGTCCTGTGCAAAGGCTGTCCCGCAAAGGCTCACAGCCAGAAGGATCATTGTCCAACTATGTCTGAAACCCATCGATTCACTGAGCCCTTATTACCCGAGCGGCTCGAAAAATCAATGATTTCGGCAGGTCTTCTGGCTTGTCCCCTCTCCGGCGTCTTCCCACCTTGCGGCAGTGACTGCAGAGTGTCGGAGCGATTCACGGGACTTACAGCAGCGGTGTCTGCTCAGGATTCCCACCTGATTCCCTTTTCATCCGTGTTTCCGGCAGGAAAAACGGACACCGAAATCATCCCGCAAAGATAGCAAATATTTCGAAAAAAACTATTTTTGCAGTATGAAACGCGTTGTACTCATCACCGGAGGATCACGTTCGGGGAAAAGTTCCTACGCCGAGCGTCTGGCGCTGGAACTCTCGGAAAATCCTGTCTATCTGGCCACTGCCCGAATCTGGGACGAAGAGTTCCGGGAGCGTGTACGGCGGCACCAGGCCCGGCGCGGTCCGCAGTGGACCAATCTCGAGGAAGAGAAGTCCCTGAGCCGGCACGACCTCTCGGGACGCGTGGTGGTGGTGGATTGCCTCACGCTCTGGTGCACCAACTTCTTCTTCGACCTGGAAAGCGACGTGGACCGGGCGCTCGAAGCCGCCAAGGCCGAATTCGACCGCCTCACGGCCCAGGACGCCACTTTCCTTTTCGTCACCAACGAAATCGGGATGGGCGGCACGTCCGACAACGAAATCCAGCGCAAGTTCACTGACATGCAGGGATGGATGAACCAGTACGCCGCGGAGCGCGCCGATGAAGTGATCCTGATGGTGTGTGGCATTCCCGTCAAAATCAAAGGATAGTATGCGTGGCTACTTCCATATCGAAAAGCCCGGCGAGGCCATCCGTCCCGCCCTGCAGGAGAAGATCGACAATCTCACCAAGCCCAAGGGCTCGCTGGGGCGGCTCGAAGAGATCGCCCTGCAGATCGGGCTCATCCAGCAGACACTCACGCCAACGCTGCGGCACCCGCAGAACATCATCTTCGCAGGCGACCATGGCATCGTGGAAGAAGGCGTGAGCATCGCCCCGAAAGAAGTGACTTGGCAGCAGGTATGCCATTTCACGCATCCGCAAGGTACGGGCGGCGTCAACTTCCTCTGCCGCCAGCATGGCTTTGCGCTCAAGGTGGTCGATGCGGGCGTCGACTACGATTTGCCGCGCGACCGTGGCATCATCGACCTGAAGGTCGACCGCGGCACCCGCAACTTCCTCCACGGTCCGGCTATGACCGAGGATGAGAGGGACCAGTGCCTCGCGGGAGGTGCGCTAGTCGTCCGCCAGTGCTTCTCGGAAGGAAGCAACGTGCTGAGTTTCGGCGAGATGGGTATCGGCAATACCTCCCCATCCTCCATCTGGATGTCGCTCTTCACCGGCATCCCGCTCGCGGAATGCGTGGGAGCCGGGAGCGGACTGGACAACGCCGGCATCCGGCACAAACTCGACGTGCTGCAGCGCGCCGTGGACAATTACGCGGGCGACGGTTCGCCCCGCGACATCATCCGCTGGTTCGGCGGCTATGAGATGGTGATGGCCATCGGTGCCATGTTGCAGGCGGCGGAACTCAGGATGGTGATCCTCGTGGACGGCTTCATCATGACAAACTGCATGCTGGCCGCCTCCAAGCTCTATCCCGAAGTCTTGGACTACGCCGTCTTCGGCCATTGCGGCGACGAGTCGGGGCACAAGCGCGTACTCGACTTCCTCCGGGCGAAACCCCTGCTCAACCTCGGGCTGCGCCTGGGCGAAGGCACCGGCGCCATCTGCGCCTACCCCGTCGTCGAATCGGCCGTCCGGATGATCAACGAAATGGACGATTTCCGCAGCGCGGAGATCACAAAATACTTTTAAGCGATGCGACTGCTGGCTGCCCTGACCTTTTTCACCCGCCTGCCTTTCTGGCGGATCCGGGAGATTCCTGCGGACAAATTCAAGCGCGTGGTCCCGTTGTGGCCGCTGATGGGCTGGCTCACGGGCGGCGTGACGGTCGGTGTGCTCCTGCTTTGCGCCGACTTGCTTTCCATGCCCCTTACCCTGGCTTGGATCTTCGCCATCATCGTCCGACTCCTATTGACCGGCGCGCTCCACGAAGACGGCCTCGCCGATTTCATCGATGGCTTCGGCGGCGGTACCTCCCGCGAGCGTACGCTGGCCATCATGAAGGACTCGCACATCGGCACCTACGGCGTGATCGGGCTGATTCTCTATTTCGCCTTGCTGATCTGTTTTCCTACTTTCTTTATCGATGCCTTTGCGCAACCGAAATCGGGAATCCTGTACGAATTCCCGCTCAGCCACCTTTGCTGCATCGTTTTCATCGGCGACTGCTGGGGCAAATGCTGCGCCGCACAGTTGATCAATTTCCTGCCCTATGCCCGCACGGAGGAAACGGCCAAGAACAAGACCGTCTATGAAAGGATGACATTGCCCGAGTTGCTGCTCTGCTTCTTCTTTGGACTGATGCCGGCCTTCCTGCTGCTGCCGCTGCGCACCTGGTGGATGCTGGCCGTGCCCCTCGCTGTCACAGGACTGCTCGCCCTTTTGATGAAACGCAAGATCCAAGGCTATACCGGCGACTGCTGCGGTGCGGCGTTCCTCCTGTCAGAACTCTCATTCTTTCTTACGGCCGCGTTGTCCTATTTCTGACATGGAAGTCATCCTCATCCGCCATACCGCGCCCGACGTTCCGCCCGGAACCTGCTACGGACAGACCGACGTCCCGTTGAAAGAGACTTTCGAAGAAGAAGCGGTCCTGGCGAAAGCCGCGCTGGAGGCCTGCGGTCCCGTCGACCACGCCTACACCAGCCCGCTGTCCCGCTGTACCCACCTCGCCGCGTACTGCGGCTATCCCGACGCGGAACGTGACCCGCGCATCATGGAGATCGATTTCGGCGAGTGGGAGATGAAACTGTTCGACGAGATCACCGACCCGCACCTGCAAGTCTGGTTTGCCGACCATATCCATACTAAGGTTACGGGCGGTGAGTCCTTCATCGAGCAGTACGAACGGGTGAGCCGCTTCCTGGACGAACTCAAGCGACAGCCCTGGAAACGCGTGGTTGTCTTCGCACACGGCGGCGTATTGGTCGCTGCACAGATTTATGCCGGTCTTATCACACCCGAAGAAGGCTTCAGCGCCCTTCCGCCTTACGGCGGACTGGTTCGAATCTCTCTTTAAAGCTGCTATCGTAAGCGGATTATTTGTAACTTTGTAGTTTATGGAACAGATAGCACCCAACGAAACATCCAAATGGACCCTGGCCGCTAAAGACGGCCTCATCCTTGCAGCCGTCACCGTCGTCGTTTCGACCCTGACCTTCCTGACCGAAAACACCTTCCTCAGCACCCTGCTGTGGCTGGTTAAGCTGGTGGGCAGCATCTGGCTGCTCCGCGTCATCCTGAAACGTTACGGCGATTCCCACCCCGACGAATCGACCTTCGGCTACGGCGTTATCGTGTGCGTATGTTCCGCGCTGGTGTGTGCCGTCTGGACATTCGTGGAATTCCAGTTCTTGTTCCCCGGCTCCGTGGCTGAGGTTTTTGAACAGACCTATTCCAGCATCTCCCAAATGGGCTCCGCCATGCCCGATGAGTTCACCGACCTGATGCTCAAGATGGAAGACAACTACGCTCAGATCAATTGCATCTCGACCTTCCTCTGGTGCTCGCTGCTGGGCGTTATCTTCAGCGCCATTCTTTCGAGAGCCGGCCGAAAGAGCGTCTTCACGGACGAAGAGATGCGGGAAAACAACGACGACGAATTTAACTTCTGACCCTGATGGACCTCTCAATCGTCATTTCCCTCTTCAACGAAGAAGAATCGCTGCCCGAGCTGGTCGAATGGATCGACCGGGCCCTTGCCCCACACCACTACGACTACGAAATCATCATGGTCGACGACGGCAGCCGCGACCGCTCGTGGGAAGTGGTTACGGAACTGGCCGAAAAATATCCGCAGATCCGTGCCATCGGTTTCCGGCGCAACTACGGCAAATCCGCTGCCCTTTACTGCGGTTTCGAAGCGGCCCGCGGCGACATCGTGGTAACGATGGACGCTGACCTGCAGGATTCTCCCGAGGAGATTCCAGAGATGATGCGGATGATCCGTGAAGAAGGCTACGACCTGGTGTCCGGCTGGAAAAAGAAGCGCTACGACAACGTCGCCACCAAGAACCTGCCCTCGAAACTCTACAATGCCACGGCCCGCCGCGTCACGGGCATCAAGCTCCACGACATGAACTGCGGCCTGAAGGCCTACCGCAACGAGGTCGTCAAGAACATCGAAGTGTATGGCGAAATGCACCGCTTCATCCCCTATCTGGCTAAGAATGCGGGCTTCGACAAGATCGGCGAGAAGGTGGTCCACCACCAGGCCCGCAAATACGGCAAGAGCAAGTTCGGCCTCGACCGTTTTATCCACGGATTCCTCGACCTGCTCTCCATCTGGTTCCTCCAGAAATTCGGCAAGAAGCCGATGCACCTGTTCGGCGCCATCGGCACGTTGACTTTTTTAGTCGGAGCGGTGCTTGCCATCTGGCTGATAGTAGCCAAACTCGTTGCTCAATCCCACGGCGCGCCCTTCCGCCCTGTGGCCGACCAGCCGCTCTTTTTCCTCGCGCTCGTGGCCGTCATCCTCGGCGCACAACTCTTCCTTACAGGCTTCCTTGGCGAGATGATTGCCCGAAACGCCAACGAACGCAACAAATACAACATCCGCAGAACCATCCGGTAAATCCCGCCTGCCGATTCCATGAGCAAACTTCGATTCGATGTCGTCCAGGATGCTTTCAAAAAGAAAGCCCTGGACGTGGAAACCCCTTTGAAAAGGCCGTCCGATTATTTCGGAGAGCTGGTGTTCAACCGCGACACCATGCGCAAGTATCTCGATCCCAAAATCTACGATGCCCTCGTCGACTGCATCGACAACGGCCGCCCGCTCGACCTGTACACGGCCGACCGCGTGGCCGACGGCATGAAGGAATGGGCCGTCAGCCATGGTGTGACGCACATTACCCACTGGTTCCAGCCCCTCACCGAACTCACCGCCGAGAAGCACGATTCCCTGCTGGAATATGATTCCCGGGGCCGGATGATCGAGAAGTTCAGCGGCAAGTCGCTCATCCAGCAGGAACCCGACGCATCGTCCTTCCCCAACGGCGGCATCCGCGCCACTTTCGAGGCCCGCGGCTACACCGCCTGGGACCCGACCTCCCCGGTCTTCATCCAGGGCGACACCCTCTGCATCCCCACCATCTTCATCTCCTATACCGGTGAAGCGCTCGACTACAAGGCACCGCTCAAGAAAGCCCTCAAAGCCGTCTCCGACGCCGCCCTGCCCATCTGCCGGCTCTTCGATCCCGCTGTTTCGCGGGTTCATTCCTATCTGGGATGGGAGCAGGAGTATTTCCTTGTCGACGAAGACCTGTATTCTGCACGGCCCGACCTCATCCTCACCGGACGCACGCTGATGGGGCACGCCTCTTCCAAGAACCAGCAACTCGACGACCATTATTTCGCCGCGCTGCCCAGCCGCGTGGCCGCCTTCATGCGCGAACTCGAAATCGAAGGCTACCGGCTCGGCATCCCCATCAAGACGCGGCACAACGAGGTGGCGCCCAACCAATTCGAGATGGCGCCCATCTACGGCGAATGCAACCTGGCCAACGACCAGAACCAGATCATCATGAACGTGATGAACCAGGTGGCCCGCAAACACCATTTTGTAGTCCTGCTCCACGAAAAGCCCTTCGCCGGCATCAACGGTTCGGGCAAGCACAACAACTGGTCGCTCGGCACTGACAAGGGCACGATGCTCCTGGCACCGGGCAAGGACCCGAAAGGCAACCTCCAGTTCATCACCTTCTTCGTCAATATCCTGGCTGCCGTTCAGCGGCACAACGCCCTGCTCAAGGCCAGCATTGCCAGTGCGACCAACGCCCATCGCCTCGGCGCCAACGAGGCCCCGCCGGCCATCGTCTCGGCCTTCCTGGGCCGCACCATGACGGAAGTCCTGCACAAGCTGCTTGAACTGCCGTCCGGAACACCCATCGAGATCGCCGGCAAGAAAGGCACCTCGGTCGGCATCGTGGAAATCCCCGAAATCTTCCTCGACAACACCGACCGCAACCGCACCTCGCCTTTCGCCTTTACGGGCAATCGTTTCGAATTCCGCGCGGTAGGTTCCTCGGCCAACTGCGCCGGCGCCATGACCGTGCTCAGCGCAGCCGTGGCCCAGCAGCTGGGCTTCTTCAAGCGCGACCTCGACAAGGAACTCGCCGCAGGCAAACCGCTGGAAATCGCCGTGATGGATACCCTCAAGCCCATCATCCGCTCGGTCATCGACGTAGTCTGCTTCGACGGGAACGGCTACTCCGACGAGTGGAAAAAGGAAGCGGCCCGCCGCGGCCTCGATACGGAAACCTATGTTCCCAAAATGTTCAAGGCCTTCACTACGCCGGAATCCATCGACCTGTTCACATCGCTGGGCATCTACTCGCCCAAAGAGCTGGAAGCCCGCAATGAGGTCAAGTGGGACATGTATTCCAAGAAGATCCAGATTGAAGCGCGTGTCATGGGACGGATGGCTGTCAACCATGTCATCCCTGCCGCCATCGCCTACCAGAATGCGTTGCTCGAGAATGTCACGCGAATGAAAGAGGCGTTCCCTGAAACCTGGCGGGAACACGCCTCTGTGGCCACCCGCCTCATTGAATCGATCTCCTGGCACATTTCCGACCTTCAATGGAAAGTCGACGCCATGGTTGAAGCCCGCAAGAAAGCCAACGCCCTCGAAAACGACTACGAGAAGGCGCTCGCCTACCACGCCATCGCGGAGAGCCTTGAAGCCATCCGCCGCCCCATCGACAAGCTCGAAGAAATCGTCGACAACGACCTCTGGCCCCTGCCGAAATACCGGGAACTGCTGTTTATCAACTAAGACACGGCCATCGTTTCTCTGTCATTCCAAATTTTAAACCTGATTTAAAATTTGGAACAAATGAACAGTACTGAAATTCTCATGGATGCGTTCCGCGACCTGCTCCGGGCCATCGTCAGGGAAGTTTATGAAGAAACCAGACAGGCCATCGCGGATGAGAAAAAGAAGCACCGACGTTTTTACACGAGGCAGGAGGTCTGCGATATTCTCCACATCGGCACAACGACCTTCTACCGGCTGGCAAACAAAGGGAAAATCACCATCCTGAAAATCGAAGGAAAGACCCTGGTCGATGCGGACGACTTCGACCATCTCGTAGAAACCCGCCAGGTCTTCCGTTACCAGCACTAACAAAGATGCCCGGCATAACCCGGGCAACTTTTTCTCGTCATGCCCGGCTCCGACCGGGCATCTGTCTAGATATGGATCGCTTCGCCGTGGACCGCGGCAGCGGCTTCCATGAGCGCTTCCGACATCGTGGGATGCGGGAACATGGAGGCGGCAAGCTGCTTGGCGGTGACTCCGAGGTTGCGGGCTGCGACGATGCCGCCGATCATCTCGGAGACGTTGTCGCCCACGAGATGGGCACCAAGCACCTTGTCGGTGGCCGCATCGACCACGAGCTTCACGAAACCGTCGCGGGCGCCAGCGGCCGTAGCCTTGCCGGAAGCCGTGAACGGGAACTTGCCCACCTTGTAATCGATGCCCAGTTCCTTCGCCTTGCGCTCCGTCATGCCGGTCGAAGCCACCTCGGGGGTGATGTAGGTGCAACCAGGGATGTTGTCGTAGTTCACAGGGGCCGGATTCAAACCGGCGATCGCCTCGACGCAGCAGATGGCCTCGGCCGAAGCCACGTGCGCCAGTGCCGGCGTGGCTATGATGTCGCCGATGGCGTACACGCCTTCAACGGATGTCCGGTAGCAGGCATCCACGGGCACCTTCCCGCGGTTAAGTTCGACGCCGAGCGCCTCCAGGCCCAGGCCTTCCGTATTCGGACGGACGCCAACCGCCGAGAGCACCGTCTCAGCTTCGACGATCTCCTCCCCTTTCTTCGTTTCGACCGTGAGCCTGCACGGGTCACCGGTGGTGTCGACGCTCTTGACGGAAGAGGAAACCATCACCTTGATGCCCGCCTTGCGGAACGAACGGCTGATCTGCGCGGAGACTTCGTCGTCTTCGATAGGCAGCACGCGGTCCATGAACTCGATGATCGTGACATCCACTCCCAACGAACGATAGAAAAAGGCAAACTCGCTGCCGATCGCGCCGCTGCCGATGACGGCCAGAGAAGCGGGCAGTTTCTCGGGCGTCAGCGCCTGGTAGTAGCACCAGACCTTCCGGCCGTCGATGGGTGCGAACGGCAGTTCGGCCGGATGCGAACCCGTGGCCAGGATGATGTGGTCGGCATCGAAGACCTCGACGGGTCCTTCGGAACGAGTCACATCCACCTGCTTGCCGGGAAGCACTTTTCCGCTGCCCTTGATGACCGTCACCTTGTTTTTCTTGAACAGATACTCCACGCCCTTGTTCATCGTGGCCGATACGCCGCGGCTGCGCGCGACGATGGCGGCCAGGTCGGGCATCACGCCTTCGGCCGTAAAGCCGAATTCGGCGCCGCGCTCCGCGTAGTGCAGCGCCTGCGCGCTCTTGAGCAACGCCTTGGTCGGAATGCAGCCCCAATTGAGGCAGATACCGCCGAGTTCGCTGCGTTCGACAACCGCGGTATTGAATCCGAGCTGCGCCGCCCGGATCGCGGCCACGTAGCCTCCCGGGCCCGCGCCGATGACGATGACATCATATTTCATATTATGCTTCTTTTCCGTGACAATTCTTGTACTTCTTGCCGGAGCCGCAAGGGCAGGGATCGTTGCGGCCGACCTTCTTCTCGACATGGATCGGCGCATTGGTCTTCGGCTCGGAGCTGTTGGTCAGCAGGTCGGGACGGCTCGTCTGCATCCGGCTCATGTCGGAACGCTTCTCGT
>LUZC01000007.1 GCA_001603505.1 Bacteroidales bacterium Bact_11
CCTCCTCAGTCCAGGTAGCCCTCCCGGGCTTTGATGCCAAACCGCTTTTCCAGCTGGTGCATTTGTTCGTCGGTAATCGTGTTCACCCGGGGCAGGTGGGCGATCTTCATATAGATCTCCGCCGCCTTCTCCGCGGTCTCGATCAGGCCGAAGGTCTCATCCAGGTCCTTGCCGGCGCCGTAGATCCCGTGCTGGCTCCATACCACCAGCCGCGCCGTCTTCATCTTTTCCGCGGTTGCCTCGCCGATCTCGTTGGTGCCGCACAGCATCCAGGGCAGCACGTTCACGCCCTCCGGGAACACCACGATGCACTCCGTGCACATCTGCCACAGCGTGCGGGTGAATTCCTTCTCGTCCAGCGTATGCACATAGGTCATCGCCAGCAGGTTGGCGGGATGGCAGTGCATGACCACCCGGTTCTCCGCGTCCACGCCCAGCCGTGCCTCATGGCTCATCATGTGAGCCGGGAACTCGCTGGTGAACTTCCCGCCGTCGGTAAAGCCCCACAGCAGGTCCGCGTTCTGCCCGTTGTCCCGCAGGCGCACGATGCCCAGGTTGACCTCCGGCGCGTACTGCACGTTCTTGAAATACTTGCCCGTACCGGTCACCAGGAAATACTTCCCTTCCAGCGCCGGCGCCTCAAAGCCCGTCGGAATCGTCCGCAGCACCGCGCCCGGGTCCAGGTATTCCTTCACTTCTTTTTCTTCCAGCATCAGGGAGATGTTCCCGCCGTTGCGTTCATCCCAGCCATGGTCGTACATGTTGGTCGCCGTGCGGATCATTTCCACCATAAAGGGAGCCGTCATAACATCCTTCATACCCGTGCCTCCAGAACCTTCTTCTCGTAAGCCAGTACTTCCGGCATCCATTCGCCGTCCGCGGGCTTTCCGCACAGGCGGCAGTATTCATCCCACACCTCGCCGAAGGGCATGGTCTTCATTTCTTCCTGGGCCGCCATCAGCTCGGTGAAGCGACTTTCGTCCTGCAGCTTTTTCAGCTCCTCCGCCGGCTGCAGCAGCGCGAACAGCAGCGCCTTCTGCAGGTTGCGGTATCCCACGGTCCACGCCGCGATCCGGTTGATGCTTGCGTCGAAGTAGTCCAGCGCGATGTTCACCCGGCCTTCCAGCCCGCCGCAGCGGACGATCTCCCGGGCGATTTCCTTCGTCTCGTCGTCAAACAGCACCACATGGTCGCTGTCCCAGCGGATCGGCCGGGTCACATGCAGTGCGATCTCCGGGAAGAACGCCAGCAGCGCCGGGATCTTGTCGGAAACCACCTCGGTGGGATGGTAATGGCCGTTGTCCATCAGCGGGATGCACTTGTCCATATTCATCGCCGCGTAGCTCAGGCAGAACTCCGCGCTGCCGGTGGTGTAGGCTTCCACGCCGATGCCGAAGACCTTGCTCTCCACGCAGGGCTTTACCTTTTTGAAGTCATACGGTTCCCGCAGGATCTCGTCGATGCTCTCGCGGTACCGCACCCGGGGTCCTAGCCGGTCGCCGGGGATATCCTTGAATCCATCGCCGGTCCAGATGTTCATCACGCAGGGCTGGCCCAGTTCCTCCGCCAGGTAGTTGCTGATGCGGATGCAGGCCTTGCCGTGCTCAATCCAGAACTTCCGGGTTTCCTCATTCGGGGAGGACAGCGTCAGCGGATCACATTTCGGATGGGAGAAGAACGTGGGGTTGAAGTCGCAGCCCAGGCCGCGTTCCTTGCAGAACTCCACCCACTTTTTGAAGTGTTTCGGCTCCAGCTTGTCCCGGTCCGCCCACTCGCCGTTTTCAAAGATGGCGTAGCTGGCATGCAGGTTCATCTTCGGCGTGCCGGGAATCAGGCTCATCACCTTGTCCAGGTCCGCCATCAGCTCCTCCGGCGTCCGGGCACGGCCCGGATAATTGCCGGTGGTCTGGATGCCGCCGGTCAGGGGCTTGGAGGGATCCGTATCGAATCCGCGCACGTCGTCCCCCTGCCAGCAGTGCAGGGAAACCGGAACGTCCTTCAGCTTCTTCATTGCCGCGTCCGTATCGATGCCGAGCGCCGCGTACCGTTTCTTTGCTTCCGTGTAACTCATGCCTTTTCCGCCTCCATCTG
>LUZC01000008.1 GCA_001603505.1 Bacteroidales bacterium Bact_11
GACGACGGCCGTTCGTATGACCGCCGCCTGGTGGAGATTTTCAACAAAAACGGGATCAAGGGGACCTTCCACCTGAACAGCGGCCTGTTTGACCGGGGAGACCGGGTGATGCCGGAGGAGATTTCCACACTGTACGCGGGACACGAGGTGGCGTGCCACACCGTGACGCACCCGACGATTGCCCGCTGCCCGCTGCCGGAGGTGGCGCAGGAGGTGCTGGAGGACCGGAAGTTCCTGGAGCAGTATACCGGCTATCCCGTGCGGGGCCTGAGCTATCCGAACGGCTCGGTAACCAAAGACATCGAGAACCTTCTGCCTTCACTGGGAATCCGCTATTCCCGCGTGGTCGGGTCTTCCGACAGCTTTGGGCTGCCGGAGAATCCGTACCGCTGGCAGGCAACCTGCCACCACAACCACCGCCTGATGGAACTGGGAGAACAGTTCCTGGGCCTGTTCAAAAAGCAATACCTGTACCTGATGTATGTGTGGGGACACAGCTACGAATTCAACGACAAGAACAACTGGGACCTGATGGAATCCTTCTGCGAAATGATGGGCGGCAAGGATGATATCTGGTACTGTACGAATATCGAGTTTATGGACTGCATGGATGATTTCGCCCGCCTGCAGTTCGCGGCGGACAACAGCTTTGTATATAATCCCAACGCGAGGGACTGCTATATATCCGTAAACGACCAGCCCGCCATCCGGATTCCCGGGGGCCAGGGCATGACACTGTAAGGAGGAAACACCTATGGAAATCTACCGCGACCCGGTAACCGGCTATGAAATCCGCCGCTACACCAACGGCCCGGAACGGAATGCCAAGCTTTATTTTACCTGCGAGAACTTCTCCACCGATGACAAATACTTCTTCTTTATGAAGCAGCAGATGGCGGACGCCGGTAAGGAACTGTCCGGCGGCTGTTACCGGGCGGACGTGGAAACCGGCGAGCTGGAGCGGGTGACGGATTATTCCTTCCGCGGCTTTGCCACGGACCGGGAAAAGAACATCGGCTACACCTGCAAGAATGAGACGGAAGTGTACGCCGTGGACCTGTCCACCATGGAGATGACGAAGATCGGCGACCTGCCGAAGGGCGGCCAGATTACCGGCCACCTGACGGCTTCCGATTCCGGCCGCATCGCATGCAGCTACCACCTGGCCAATAAATACTACGGCCTGGTGATCATGGATCCCGGCAAGGAAGCGGAAGTGGTATACCAGAGCGACTACCGCCTGGGCCACGCGCAGATCTGCCCGACCGACGAGAACCTGATCTTCTACATCCATGAGACGGAAGGCGACGCCTTCCAGCGCACCTGGATGTTCGATGTGAAGGAACGGTATGTGCGGCCCTACTATGTGGAGCATCCCAGCGAGTGGATCACCCACGAGGTGTGGTCCTCCGACGGCACGGAGATGGCGGTCATGAAGCTGGATCCCGCCGGGTTCGTGGACGGAACCAAGGGTGAGTTCCATACCGGCAACATCATCATTGGGGACAAGGACGGCCGGCACTTTGACGTGGCGGCGCAGAGCATGCAGATCCTGCACCCCTGCATCAGCCGGGACCACAAGTGGCTGTGCGCAGACCGGATCAGCTACCTGGGCACCACGGTGCAGGAAGGCGTGGTCCTGTTTGAACGGGCTACCGGGAAGCAGAAGTTCATCGCTTCCACCGGCAGCTGCAAGACCGGCGCGGACCACCAGCATCCCTCCTTCAACCGGAAGGGTGACAAGATCCTGTTCTCCAATCCGGACAAGAACGGGAACGCCCAGGTGTGTGTGATTGACCTGAACCAGGTCTGGAAGGACTGGTAATATG
The DNA here is from genome assembly GCA_001603505.1 of Bacteroidales bacterium Bact_11. Taxonomy (GTDB): domain Bacteria; phylum Bacteroidota; class Bacteroidia; order Bacteroidales; family UBA932; genus Cacconaster. The sequence continues at coordinate 1,830 of LUZC01000008.1, forward strand.
CCCGCGATCTATATTATCGGCGACTCCACGGTGGAGGACAACCGGCCGCCGTTCCGGGGCTGGGGATGGGCGCTGCCGAAGTATGTGAGGGAAGGCGTGGAGGTGAAGAACCACGCGCTTTCCGGCCGCAGCACCCGCTCCTTCCGGGAGGAAGGCCTGTGGGACCCGGTGGAAAAGGGACTTTCCGCCGGGGACCTGCTGCTGATCCAGTTCGGGCACAACGACGAAAAGGACGATGAGCGGCATACGGACCCGGATACCACCTATCCGGAAAACCTGTGGAACTACTGCAAAGCCGCGCTGGGCAAAGGTGCGCAGCCCGTGCTGCTGACGCCGGTTTCACGCCGCTTTTTCGTGGGCGGCGGCGCCATGCTGTACACCCACGGGGAATATCCCCGGGCGGTGCGGCAGCTGGCGGAGGAGAAGGGAATTCCCCTGATCGACCTGAAAAAGGACAGCCGGGAGCTGTACCTCTCCCTGGGGGAGGAAAAGACGGCGGAGCTGTTTGTGCGCCTGGCACCGGGTGAAAACCCGGACTTCCCGGATGGGCATGACGACAAGACCCATTTCAACGCGTACGGCGCGGACCGGATCTGCGCCCTGGTGGTTGAAGGAATGCGCCGCATCCCCGAATGCGCGAAGTTCCTGAAATGACCGCCGTCGCGGAACGGAGGAAACCAATGAATATCGGTATTCGCCTGCATGACACGAAACCCGGTTCCCTGAAGGAACGCCTGACCTTTGCGAAGGCGCAGGGCTTTACCTGCGCACATGTGGCGCTGAGCAAGGTGCTGGATGACTTCTCCATGGAGGAGGCGCCGGAAAAACTGACGGCGGAATACGCCCGCAGCGTGCGGAAAGATTTTGACAAGTCCGGCCTGGAGTGCGCGGTGCTCGGCTGCTACCTGAACATTGCGGACCCGGACCCGGAACGCCGGGCAAGGACCCAGGAGATCTACAAGGCACACCTGCGCTTTGCCCCCATGATCGGCGCGCGGGTGGTGGGGACCGAAACCTTTGCCAATCC
>LUZC01000009.1 GCA_001603505.1 Bacteroidales bacterium Bact_11
GCCGTACCGCCCGGGGTGCCGGTATAGCGTTCCCAGGTTTTCGGGGTGCTGGTCCAATATTTTTCGATGGCTTCGGGAAGGCCCGGGAGACATTCTGCGGCTTTAAGGATGAGGCTTTCGGCCTGAGATGCCCGGTCATGCCGGGCATGAAGTGCATCACCCCCGACCTGATCGGGGGTCTCGAAAGTGAGCAGGCTGAGTGAACGGGCGAACCCGTCACCGTTGGTCTCTCCAAAATGGATCATTACCTGGTCGTCCAGGAAGATGCTGTGGTTTACCTGCCGCAGCTTCCCGGGAAGGAGCTTTGCGTAAACGGTGAATACGCCGGGTCCGTTCTCCATGCTCTTGATATGCTTGCGATAGGCCGGACGGACCGGGTCGCGCAGCAGGCCGAGGACTACCTGTGGATGGATGGCGGCCACGACGATGTCGCCCCGGTAGGAGCTTCCGTCGGCACAGGTGACGACATGGTCTTCCAATGCCGTCACTTTTTTATGGAACAGGATGTCCTGCCCCCGGACAAGGGCGTCGATCAGGGTCTTTCCACCTCCCTCCAGCCGCCAGATGCCCGTGTTGTACGGACCGAGAACGTGCTGTCGCTCGTCTTCCCAGCCGGAAGAAAGGCGGAGGAACGGGCCGGTGCCGCCAATGATTTCGTCGGGTTCCATCTGGATCCAGGGCAGGTCCTCCAGGCCGAGGCGGCGGAAGATAATCTCCAGCGGCTCTCCGGGCCCCAGCCCGCCCACGGAATGGAATCCCGTATCGAAACGGATGCCGTCGCGGACAAAGGTCTGCAAGGCGCCGCCGGCCTGCCCTCCCTGTTCCAGAAGGGTGACTTGCAGGCCTCTGCGGGAAAGGAGTTTCCCACACACCAGACCGCCGAGTCCGGCCCCTACGATGATGACTTTGTTTTCCGACATTGAGGACAAAGGTAAGCATTTTTCGGTTTTTTCCAGAATAATGAGTACATTTGTAGCTTATATTAGGAAAAGAGCAAGCATGCAAGAAACCATTCTGATCCCAGGTCCCGCCGGCCGGCTTTCCGCATTGTTACAAAAGCCTTTTCTTCCGGATGGCGGGAAGTGCCCTCTGGTCGTTTTGATGCACGGTTTCATGGCCAATAAGCGCCTGGAACCGCTCAAGAGCATAGCCCGCACGCTGGAGGAAGCGGGCATCGCCTCACTCCGGTTTGATTTCGACGGGCATGGGCGCAGCGACGGGAAGTTCTGCGACATGACGGTCCTGACGGAACTTGCCGATGCGCAAGCGGTGTACGACTATGCTGCCGGGCTGGATTTTGTGAGCAAGGTGGCGTTGCTGGGCCATTCCCAGGGCGGTGTCGTGGCCGGCATGCTGGCCGGTACGCTGGGCGCGGAGAAAGTGGCCTGCGTGGTGCAGCTCGCGCCTGCAGCGGTTCTGCGCGACGATGCCCTCCAAGGCGTGCTGATGAACAGGCACTACAATCCCCAGGATCCGCCGGCTTTTCTTCGGGTGATGTTCCACAAGGTGGGCCGAGGCTATTTCATCGTGGCGCAGACGCTTCCGATCTACGAAAGGAGCGCTGCCTATGAAGGCCCCGTGTGCCTGATCCATGGTACGGCCGACCGCATCGTGCCCTTCTCCTACAGCGAGCGCTACCACGAGGTTTACAAGAACAGCGAACTGCATCTGCTGGAAGGGGACAACCATATCCTGAGCCGGAAACGTCGCGAGACCGTGGCGCTGGCGACAGATTTCTTAAAACGCAATCTACTGTAATACATACCTGAACCAAACTTAAGAAACATGCATCTTAACAGATCTTTGGTCGACTATACGAAAGAAACGCTCAGCGCCCGTCAGGCGCAGCGGCTTGCCGAATTCATTGCCTTTGGGCCGATTGTCTTCCAGGCCTGCCGCCTGCTGGTGGACTATGGCATCCTCGATGCCGTGCGCGATGCCGATGAGGGGTTGACCATTGAAGAGGCCGCCGAAAAGACGTCGGTCTCCGAGTATGCGGCCCGTGTCCTGCTTGAAGCCGGTCTGTCTGCCGGTGTGGTGCTGGTGGATCCCGAAACCGACCGCTTCCGGATTTCCAAGACAGGCTGGTTTCTGCTCAACGATCCGGCTACGCGGGTCAACATGCCTTTCAACCACTATGTGAACTACCTGGGTTTTTACAAGCTGGACGAGGCGCTGCGCGAAGGCCGTCCGGCCGGTTTGGAAGCGCTGGGCGACTGGCCGACCATCTATGAAGGCCTGTCGAAGCTGCCTGAAAAGGCTCAGAAGAGTTGGTTCGATTTCGATCACTTCTACTCCGACCATTCTTTCGAGGAGGCGCTGAAGATTGTGTTCTCATTCCATCCGAAGCGGCTGCTCGACGTAGGTGGCAACACGGGCCGGTGGGCGCTCCAGTGCGTGGACTATGATTCCGAAGTGCTCGTGACGATTGCCGACCTGCCGCAGCAGATCGGTCTGATGAAGGAGCAGACGGCGGGGAAGCCGGGTGCCGACCGCATCACAGGTTATGGTGTGAACCTGCTCGACGAGCAGGCCTCCCTGCCTGCCGCCGAGCCGTTCGACATTGTATGGATGAGTCAATTCCTCGACTGCTTCAGCGTGGAGCAGATCGGGAGCATCCTGCGCCGGACCGTTGCGATCATGCGTCCCGAAACGCGCCTGTGTATCATGGAGACCTTCTGGGACCGCCAGAGCTTCGAACCGGCTTCATTCTGCCTGACGATGACGAGCCTGTATTTTACGGCGATGGCCAACGGAAACAGCAAGATGTACCACAGCGACGAGTTCCTGAAGATTCTGGCGCGCGTCGGCCTGGAGGTCGAATCCATTCACGATGGCCTGGGACAAGGCCACACCATCCTGATTTGCAAATTGAAACAACAGAAATAGTTTTTGAATAGTATGGATATCAACGAGATTAAAGAGAAAGTCCGGTCTTTCCTCATCGACGAGATGGAAATCGAGCCGGAGAAAATTTCCGACGAGGCGCGTCTGAAAGAAGACATGGGCATCGACAGCCTGGAAGTGGTCGACATCGTCGTGCTGGTAGAACAGGAGTTCGGCTTCAAGATGAAGCCCGAGGATTTCAAGGACCTCAAGACCTTCGACGACTTCTGCGGATTCATTCTTTCGCGGATCGGATAGCAACTGAGCCCATTGAAGGAGTACACCCATAACGACTGGCGCGGATCGACCGGTGGCATGCCGTGGATGCAGCGGGCGTTGGTGAAGCTTTTCCGCTTCATCCCGTTGTGGTTTTGCTATGGTGTGATGTCGCTGGTGATTCCTTTCTATATGCTGTTTGACCGGCGTGGTTACCGGGCGTCATACCGGTTCTTCCGCCGGAGAGTGGGAAGGAGTGCCGTGGGTTCGTTCTTCAGCGTCTATGCCAACGAATTCAGGATGGGCCAGGTGGTACTCGACCGTTTTGCGTTCTATGCTGGACGCCGGTTCGACCTTCAGATTGAGGGAATGGACCGGTATCTGGCGATGGCCGATGCCGAGCCCGGTTTCATCCAGGTTAGCAGCCATGTAGGCAATTATGAGCTGGCCGGCTATTCGCTCCGGGCCGAGAAGAAGCGGATTCACGCCCTGGTGTTCTCGGGCGAGACGGCGACGGTGATGCAGCAGCGTGCCGAGATGTTCCATTCGTCCAACATCGCGATGGTTCCGGTGGCCACCGACATGTCGCACCTGTTCGTGCTCAATGCTGCACTCGTCGACGGCGAAGTGGTGAGCATGCCGGGCGACCGCATCCACGGTTCGTCGAAAAGCATCGCCTGTCTTTTTATGGGGGCACCGGCGAAGTTTCCGGCAGGGCCGTTCATGCTGGCTGCCCAACGGGAAGTGGCCATGCTGGCTGTTTTCGTGATGAAGGAAGGACTGCGCCGCTACCGGGTGTTCGTCCGTCCGCTCGAGGTGGCATCCGATCCGGAGGCTCCGTCACGGAAGCGTGCGGAGGCCCTGGCGGCCTGTTTTGCCGGGGAACTGGAGGCTGTGGTGCGCCGCTATCCGACGCAATGGTTTAATTTTTACGATTTCTGGCAATGATCGGGTTCGACCGGATTCCCATCGGCAATGTGCTTCCACAAAGGGCTCCTTTCCTCTTTGTCGACAAGCTCGTGCATTACGACGAAGCTGTGACGCGGACGACTTTCCGGGTTCCGGAAGCGGGCATTTTTGTGGAGAACGGCGTGTTCCGTACGGCCGGGCTGGTAGAACACATGGCCCAGTCGAGCGCGGCGCGGATCGGCTACATCTGCCGGTACATTCTTCATGTTCCGGTGAAGGTGGGTTTTATCGGCAGTGTGCGCAAGCTCAAGGTCGAGCGTCATCCTGCTGTCGGCGAATTGCTGGAAACGACCGTTTATTTCCGCGAGGATATTTTCGGCATCACCCTGACCGATGTGGAAGTATGCTGCGGCGGTGTGCCGATTGCTTCAGCGTCGCTCAAGACGGCTCTTACCGACAAGGAGATGGAACTATGAGCAAGCCCCGTGTCATCGCCTTGTCCGGCAATATCGTGTCCCCGCTGGGACTCACCGCCCGGGAGAATTTCCTGGCCGTGGTGGAAGGTCGCAGCGGCGTTGCCCCGCATCGGGAGACTTTCGGCATCCCAGAGCCCTTCGCCGCATCTCTATTTGACCGCAAGGCCGTATTCTCCGAGGCTGCTTCGCAGGGTGTTTCCGGATACAATCTATTTGAAACAATCCTGATCCTGTCGATCCGGGATGCCGTGCAGCGTGCCGGCATCGACCCGGCATCATCCCGCGTCGCCTTCGTGATTTCTTCCATCAAAGGCAACGTGGAGGCGCTGAGCGAGGAAGAGGAGCGCGTCCCCGTTTCGGTTTCAGCCGACCGTGTGGCTGCATTCTTCGGGCAGCCGAATCCGCCGCTGGTGGTGTCGAATGCGTGTATTTCCGGTCTTACCGCGCTGATTCATGCCCGCCGCATGTTGCTTTGCGGCCAGTGCGACCAGGTGGTGGTGGCCGGTGCCGAGGTGCAGTCGCGCTTCATCGTGTCGGGTTTTCAGTCGCTGAAGGCCCTTTCCCCGGAGCCCTGCAAGCCGTTCGACGCGGCCCGGAAAGGCCTGAACCTGGGCGAGGCGGCCGCGACAATGATTCTTTCCCGCACCGATGCGGTGGCGGCCGGCCAATGGGAATTGGTCGACGGGGCCACGCGCAACGATGCGAACCATATTTCCGGGCCTTCCCGGACGGGCGAGGGTAGTTACAACGCCCTGCGCTATGTCCTGCCGGCCTGTACCGTCGAGGAACTGGCCTTCGTGAATGTCCACGGCACTTCTACGCCTTACAACGACGAGATGGAGTCGATTGCACTCAACCGCGCCGGTCTTTCGCAGGTGCCTGTCAATGCGCTGAAAGGCGTGTTCGGCCATACAATGGGTGCCGCCGGCATCCTCGAATCGCTGGTTTCGATGCAGGCGGTCGATGCCGGCGTCGTTCCGGGTACGATGGGGTTCGAGGAGCTGGGCGTGTCTTGCCCTGTGAATGTGAGCCGGGAGAACCGTCCGACCGACAAACGGGCCTTCATCAAACTGTTGTCGGGATTCGGCGGTTGCAATGCGGCGATGTTGTTCAGAAAAGGAGGTGCGCGATGAAGATTGTACGCTATGTAAGCATCCGTCCCGACGCCGCGTGGCTCAACGGTGTGCCCGTTCCCGTGGAGAGCAAGGGCCTCGCCCTGCTGACCGACCTTTATCGCTTACATGTAAAAGACTATCCCAAGTTCTTCAAGATGGACCTCCTCTCGAAGTTGGGCGTAGTCGCCACCGAACTGCTGGTCGAAGACGAACCGGGCCGGTTCGATCCGCGCGAAGACCGCGCCGTGCTGCTCTTCAGCCGCACCGGTCCGCTTTGCAACGACCGCAATTATCAGCATACCATCGCGGAAGGCGAGTATTTCCCCAGTCCCGCACTGTTCGTCTATACATTGGCGAACATTGTGACCGGTGAGATCGCCATCCGGAACAAATATGCCGGCGACACGACGGCCTATGAACTGTCGTCGTTCTCACCGGAACACTTTGTCGCGGCCGTACGCGCCGCGTTCGACGACCGCATCACAACCTCGGCTATCTGCGGCTGGGCGGAAGCGCCCGATCCGGATCATTTCGAGGCTTTCATGATGTTGGTGCAGCAGGATGCGCCCGACGGGCTTCCTTTCTGCGAAGAAACCCTCCGACAAATCAATCCAAACTTACGATAATGGAAGAACTGATCAAGAATCTCAAACTTCAGATCATCGAAGCGCTGAACCTGGAAGGGATGACCCCCGACCAGATTGACGACAATGCGCCGCTGTTCGGCGACGGCCTCGGCCTCGACTCGATCGACGTGCTGGAACTCATTGTCTTGATGGAGAAGAACTACGGAATCCGGCTCACCAGTCCCGCCGAAGGCAAGCAGGTGTTCCAGTCCGTGGCCGTGATGGCCGATTATATCGCCAAAAACCGGAAGAAGTAACCGCATGATTCCCATTCCCATCACAGGTGCGGGCGTGGTGTCCGCCGTCGGAATCGGAAAGCGACAGTCGCTCCCGGCCCTGCGCTCCGGGACGACCGGCATTGCGCCGGTCCGCTATCTGACGACGGACGACACGGATTTCCTGGTCGGCGAGGTGCCGCTCAGCAACGATGCCATGAGGGCGTCGCTGGGCTTGCCCGCCGATGCCGTCGTTTCCCGCACGAGCCTGATGGGAATCCTGGCCCTGCAGGAGGCGCTCGAACAGGCCGGCCTGCAGCGCGACGATCTGCGCGAGACCGTTCTGATTTCCGGAACCACCGTCGGTGGGATGGACTGCACCGAACGGTTTTACCGCGAATTCCTGTCGGACCGCCACGACCATGACGCCTACGTTGCCATCCACGACTGTGGCGCCTCTACCGATGCCATCGCCGCCTATTTTGGCGGATTCTCTTTTGCGACGACCCTTTCGACCGCCTGCTCTTCGGCGGCGAATGCGGTGATCCTGGGTGCCAATCTCATTCGTGCCGGACGGGCTTCCCGCGTGGTTGTCGGCGGCACGGAGAGCCTCTCCAGTTATCACCTCAACGGATTCAATTCCCTGATGATCGTGGATCGCGCGCCCTGCCGGCCGTTCGACCGGACCCGTGCCGGCCTCAATCTGGGCGAAGGAGCTGCCTTCCTGGTGCTGGAATCGGAAGCCTCCGCGAAAGCGCGGAGAGCCCAGCCGTTGACGTGGCTCTCCGGCTACGGCAATGCGTGCGACGCCTTCCATCAGACGGCTTCGTCGGAAAACGGAGAAGGTCCGTACCGGGCCATGTGTCGGGCGCTGGAACTCGCTGGTATCGGTCCCGAAAAAGTGGATTATATCAACGCCCATGGTACCGGGACCCCCAACAACGATGCCAGCGAAAGCACGGCCATCCGCCGCGTGTTCGGCGACTCGCTTCCTCCGGTGTCTTCGACCAAGCCGTTCACGGGTCACACGACAAGCGCTTCGGGGTCGATCGAGGCGGTGTTCTGCCTGCTGGCCATGGAGCACGGATTCATCCCGGCCAACCTGAATTGGAAGCAGCCCGACGAGGCCTGCCTGAGGCCGGTCGTCAGCTTGCAAGAGGGTGTCCGGCTGCGGCACATACTGTGCAATTCGTTCGGATTCGGAGGAAACGATTCCTCCCTGTTGTTCTCTCAAATCGGCTGACGCATGGAACGCAAGGTATATGTCAAGTCGCTGGCGCGAATCTCCGCCTGTCATCCCGATCCTGACTACAGCGGGATGTTCAGCGTGATGGAGGCGCGGCGCATGTCCCGTTTGATGAAGCGGGCGCTGGCCTCTTCGCAGCAGGCGCTCTCGCAGGCGGGCCTTGCTGTCCCCGATGCCGTGATTACCGGCACCGGCCTGGGCTGCATCGAGAATACCGAGCATTTCCTCAAGTCGCTGACAGGCATCTCCGACCAGCCGCTGCGCCCGACGCATTTCATGCAGTCTACCCACAACACCATCGGTTCGCTGATTGCCATCCGACTGGGATGCCACGGCTACAATGCCACGTATTCACAGGGTGCCGTCTCTTTTGAGAGTGCGCTGCTCGATGCGTTTGTGCAGCTGCAGATGGGTTTGCTGGAGAATGCCCTGGTGGGTGCCTTCGAAGAGATGACGCCCGATTTTGCGGCGATCCTGGCGAAGACCGGCCGTACCGGTGCTGTGCTGCCCGACGGCCGTCTGTCCGAAACGGCCGTTTCGATGGTGCTGGGCACATCGCCCGAGGGGGCGCTGTGTGAACTCGCCGCCGTGACCTTGTGTTCCCCGGCTGCGACCGGGCATCTCACCCGGTCGGCGTGCATGGCCCGATACGGCGACAACTTCTGCCTTTCCGCACTGGGTATCTGCGATGCCGTGGACTTATTGCGGAAGGAGCATTTGGAAATGGTACGGTTCGTGAATGATCATGAAACGACCCAAGCAACGACAGAACTGAAAAGCGTATGTGGAAAATAGTACCCTTGGCGATTTTGCAAAGCCTCTTCCTGTGCGGAGGTCAGGTCCTGTTGAAACTGGGCCTAGCGGCTTCCGGCCCGTTCGAGTGGTCGTGGTCGTTCTTCCGCGCGCAATTGACGAACTGGTGGTATCTGGGCTGCGGCCTTTCGTTTGGCGTAGCCACAGTACTGTGGTTGTACATTCTAAAGCATTTCCCGTTCAGCATCGCCTATCCGCTGTCGAGCCTGAGCTACCTGTTCGGCGTTTTTGCGGCGCTGCTGGTTTTTCACGAACAGGTGGGCTGGACCCAATGGGTGGGCGTGCTGCTCATCATGGCGGGTTGTGCCCTGATGGTAAAATGATGCTGCGATGAAGAGATTGTTTTTGGTAATTGCCTTGCTGGGCTGTATGTTTCCGCTGCCGGCGCAGACGCCGGTAAAGCTGGAAGGCGATGCCCGGGCCAAGGCCATCGCCGCTGTGTTGAAGGCCAACGACCTGCAGACCAGCCTTCGCTTTCGTTTCACGCAGGTGCGACACAGCGCCCTGCTGACGGAAGACCTTGTGAGCAAGGGTCGCGCCGCCTTCGTTTTCCCCGAAAAAGTGCGATGGGAGGTGGAGCAGCCGCACGCCAGCGTGTTCGTGATGAACGGCCTGGACGCGGGCGACCGCCGGCAGCAGGCCCTGATGCGCAATCTGTCGAAACTCAGCGGAAAAGGGCTGATCAACGAAGACGATTTTGTGGTCACTGTGTATGCCGCACCCGGTCAGTGGCAGATCGACCTGGTGCCGTTGCGTCGCGACCTCGGTCAGCTGTTTGCCCGCATCACCCTGCTCACCCGTCCTGATACCGGTGAACTGCGCAGTGTCCTGCTTTCCGAAAAGGGCGGTGACCTCACAGAGATTCATCTGCAGAACCTGGAAAAAGGCGTGGCCCTTTCCGATGATTTGTTCCAAAAGCCCTGATGCCTATGCTGCGCAACGAACTATACGAACTTCAGGAAGTCCGTTCCACGGAACAGGGAGGTACGGCGCATGTCCTGCTGCTGCCCCAGAGCGCCATCTATGCCGCCCATTTCAATGGTTTTCCCGTGACACCGGGCGCCTGCCTGGTGGAGATGGCCTGTGAACTGGCGGCGGAGGTGTTTGGTGTGGCGGCGGATGTCAGCACGGCTGCCGACATCCGGTTCCTGAAGCCGGTGATTCCGGATGAGGTTACTGAACTGGATTTTGAGCTGGCGGGTTCCGCTCCCGGCGCATGCCTCGTGCGGGTTGTCAGCGGCGAGACGCTTTGTGCCCAAATGAAATTGACGCTCGGCGGACAGGAATGAAGGATCAGAAGGATATCTGCATAATCATTCCGACCTACAACAATGCAGGCACGGTGGTCGATGTGGTGCGGCGGGCGCTGGCCTGGTCGCTTCCGGTAATCGTGGTCAACGACGGCAGCCCTGATGCGACGGCATCGCTGCTGGCTGAAGCCGACCTGCCGGTGACCGTGCTGGCCCACGAACACAACTGCGGCAAGGGCATGGCACTCAAGACCGGCTTCCAATACGCCCTGGGCGAGGGATTCCGGTACGCCATTACACTCGATGCCGACGGGCAGCATTTTCCGGAAGACATCCCGATATTCCTCGCGGCCATCGAACGCTGTCCCGGTGCACTCATTGTGGGAAGCCGTAATCTCCAGGCCGAAAACATGCCGGGCGGCAATACGTTTGCCAACCGGTTCTCGAATTTCTGGTTCCGGGTGCAGACCCTTCGCCGTCTCCCCGACACGCAAACGGGTTACCGAGCCTATCCGTTGCGGTCTTTGCCGAATTTGCAATTGTTGACCGCCCGTTATGAGGCGGAACTCACGCTGCTGGTGTTTTCTGCCTGGAAGGGTGTGCCTTTGGAACCGGTGCCGGTGCAGGTGTGGTATCCTTCCGCCGAAGAACGGGTGTCGAGTTTCCGGCCGTTCCGCGACTTTTTCCGAATCAGCGTGCTCAACACGGTGCTCTGTGTACTGGCGCTCCTGTACGGGTATCCCAGACTGTTGATCAACCGACTGTCCCGATGAAAGAAGCCATCCTCCGGGTACACGATTTCCTTGCCGCGCGCAAATGGCTGGTATGGGTGATGCTCCCTGTCCTGTTGGCGCTCTTCCTGCTGTCGGCCTCGCGGATGGGTTACCAGGAAGATATATCGGCCTTCCTGCCGCGTGATGCGGAGGCAGAGAAGTATTCCGAAATTTATATGCGGCTGGGCGGGCAGGAGAAGATTGCCGTGTTTTTCGAATCGAAAGACACGGCGTCCCCGGTGGAGACCGACCGCCTGATCGATGCGATGGAGTGTTTTGGCTGGCAATGGGCTGAAGCCGACACGGAAGGCTGGGTGCCCGACCTGCAGGTGTCGGTCGACGGCAACCAGACCTGGGAGGTTTTCAATTTCATAGCGGCGCATACGCCGTATTTCCTGGAATCGTCCGACTATGCCCGGATGGATTCGCTGTTGGCGCAGCCCAATTACATCGCCACGCGGCTTGACGAAGTCAAAGCCGGATTGTACGCGCCCGGACTGGCCTTTTCTTCCGCATGGCTGCGGAATGATCCCCTGAACCTCTTCTCCCCGGTGCTCAGCCGCCTGTCGGAATTGAACCCCACCGCGGGCAACCGGATGGAGGACGGCTATCTCTTTACGGCCGATGGCTTGACAGGTGTCGTGTTCTTTGATTCGCCTTTCGGCGGCAGCGAAACAGGCCGGAATGCCGAATTGTCGGCTTTGTTGAAGGGCGTCTCGGCGCAGGTTGAGGCGGAATGTCCCGGCGTGAAGGTGTTTGCGACGGGCGGGCCGCTGGTGGCCGTGGAGAACGCATCCCGCATCAAGCGCGACAGCCTGCTGGCGGTGGCTATCGCTCTGCTGCTGATCGCCCTGGTGCTGTATTTCTCGTTCCGGCGCTTCTCCGACGTGCTGTGGATCGGGGTGACCATCCTGCTGGGTGCCGCGTTCGCCCTGGGAATCATCGCCCTGTTCAAATCGTCGATATCCATCATCGTGCTGGGCATCGGTTCGATGATCATCGGCATTGCCGTGAACTATCCGCTCCACTATGTGGACCACCTGAAATTCCAGCCCGACAAGCGCAAGGCCCTGGCTGACCAGATCAATCCGCTGCTGGTGGGCAACATCACCACGGTGGGCGCATTCCTTTCGCTGCTGCTGCTCAAGGCCGATGCGCTCCACGACTTTGGGGCGATCGGCGCACTGATGCTGGCGGGAACCATTCTTTTCGTGCTCTTTTTCCTGCCGGTGCTTGTGCCCTCGGCCCGAAAGGAGCGCAGGACCATCAAGCTCGATTGGGACCGCCACCTGCACCCTTCGCAGCGGACCCGCCGGATCGTGTTCGCGGCGTTTCTGGTGCTGACCGTCGTGTTTCTGTTCCTGAGCCGCCGTATCTCGTTCGATGCGGACATGCAGCACATCAATTACATGACGGCCGACGAGCGACGTGGTTTTGCGTTGCTTGCCGAAATGGGTGAAAGCATACCGGGCTACGAAACGGTATATGCCGTTTCGCAGGCTGCGACAGCCGAAGAGGCCCTCTCCTGCAACGATGCGCTGGTGCAAGAACTGTCGCAGGCGGGAGGCGCGGTGCATTCGCTGGCTGCCTTTCTCCCTTCGGAAGCCGAGCAGCAGCGACGCCTTTCGCTGTGGCGCGACTTCCTTTCGCGGCATCCCGACCTGCAGGAGGGTGTACAGCGGGAAGCGAAGGCGCGGGGTTTTGCCGCCGCCGCATTTGAACCGTTTTTTACGGTACTCGCTCAGAAATGGGATGTGAGGCCGGTGGATTGGTTCGATCCGGTGACGCGCCTGCTCGGCGGGGCGATGTTTCTCCCGGAAGAGGGAAGGACCAACCTCGTCAATTACGTGCAGGTGCCGCTCTCCGATGCGGATGCCTATAAGCAGCACTTGCGGGAGAGGTTGCGGCAGAAGCAGATGGATGACTGTTTCTGCTTCAGTTCGACCGACGTGGGCAACCGTCTGGTAAGCGCCCTTTCCGACGATTTCGATAAGATCGGTTTCCTCTGCGGACTGATCGTGTTCCTGTTCCTCTGGCTCTCGTTCCGGAGCCTGGAACTGAGCCTGATGTCGTTCCTGCCGTTGGCAGTGGGTTGGGTGTGGATCCTGGGCATCATGCAGCTGTTCGGCCTGCAGTTCAACATCGTCAATATCATTCTGGCTACATTTATTTTCGGCCAGGGCGACGATTATACCATCTTCATCACGGAAGGATTGATGTACGAACACGCCTGCGGCAAGAAGATCCTGCCTTCCTATAAGAACTGTGTGATGCTTTCCGCGCTGATCATGTTCATCGGCATCGGCGCACTGGTCGTGGCGCGGCATCCGGCGATGCGTTCGCTCGGCTATGTGACGGTCATCGGGATGCTGACCGTAGTGGTGATGGCTTACTACCTTCCGCCGCTGGTGTTCCGCTGGCTGACGCGCCGGCGCAGTGGCGAGCTCCGCAAGGTGCCGTTTACGCTCGGCGGCCTGGCTGCGACGGGGTGGATCAGCCTGGTGTTCGGAACCACCATGCTGCTGGTCAGCATCGTTGCACCCGTGTATTTCCTGTTCGGCAAGGACTCGGAACGCAAGCGGCTGCGCTACCACCGCTTCCTGCAGCGGATGTGCAGGATTGCGCTCCGCCTGATTCCCGGAGCACATTATACGCTGGCCAATCCGTATGGTGAGGATTTCAGTAAGCCGGCCATCTATATCTGCAACCACCAGTCGCACCTGGATTCGCTGGCGCTGCTGGCGCTGCAGCCGAAGCTGGTGTTCATGACCAACGACTGGGCCTGGCGGGCCTATGGCCCCATCATCCGGAAGGCGGAGTTCTATCCCGCTTCCTATGGCCTGGAAAAACACAGCGAACACGTGAAGTCGCTGATGGAGCGCGGCTATTCGATCGCCATTTTCCCGGAAGGGACGCGGAGCCTGGACTGCCATGTCCAGCGCTTCCACCGGGGTGCCTTCCTGGCGGCGAAAGACCTGGGCATGGATATCCTGCCGTTCTACATCCACGGATTCGGCTATGCGCTGCCCAAGCACGACTACCTGCTGCGCAAGGCCGGCCTCTATATGGAGGTGGGGCGCCGTATTCCCGCCGAATCCATTCCCGACGACGTGAAGACGTTCGTCAAGCAATACCGACATGCCTTTGCGGCCGAGTACGACCGTATCCGGCGGGAGCGTGAGACAGCCGCCTACGTTGCTCCGTTTGTGCGCTACCAGTACCTGTATAAAGGGGAAGATGTCCAGCGGGAATGCGCTTCCGTGCTTCGCCGTGACGTGTACGAGCAGATCGACCGGCTGGACGGAGAAGCCCGCACGGTAGCTGTGGAGAACAGCGGCTTCGGCGTATTCGCCCTGCTGCTGGCCCTGACGCGCCGCGACAAGGAAGTCTATGCCTACGAGACGGATGAAGAGAAATACCTGACGGCGATTCGCTGCCAGGGCGTGCCTGATAACCTGCATTATGTGTTGCAAACCGCTGCGACCATTCCAGTGGCCGCTGATATACTGTTGAAGCGATGAGAATTAGGGGAATCCTGCTTCTGCTGCTTCTGCTTCTGCGGCTGTTGCTCAGTTGCGAATTGTCGGCTCAGCCGGTCCGCATCTGGAGCGGCACGCCTGTCCGGGCGCGCGAAGTGATGCTGACGCCTTATTTGCCGGATATACCGGGACCTGCTCCCGCCGTGATTGTCTGCCCGGGCGGCAGCTATTTCTGGCTCGATGTCGAGCACGAGGGCGAGATGGTGGCCGAATGGCTGCGTCGTGAGGGATTTGCGGCATTCCTGCTGCAGTACCGCACGGGAGGCTGGTTCAATTTTGTGTTTCATAGCCGCTGGATGCTTGATGGTTATCGTTTTCCTGACATGATGGAAGATATCCAGCGTGCCATTCAACTGGTGCGCCAGGGTGCATCCGGGTATGGGGTAAATCCCGACAGGGTCGGAGTCATGGGCTTTTCGGCTGGCGGGCATCTGGTTATGCTTTCCGCGGAACTTGCCGATACCGATTTCCTGGCGAAGCAGGGAATTGAGGCTGGCGTGTCGTTGCGTCCTGATTTCGTTGCGCCCATCTATCCGGTGGTTACGCTGCAGGACCGGGAAGAAACACACAAGCGTTCCCGCAGGGGTTTACTGGGCGAAGGGCGCACGCACAACCTGTCGCTCCGCGACTCTCTCTCACTCGAGAAACATGTACATCCCGGTCTGCCGCCGGTATTCCTGCTCAATTGCGTGGACGACCCGATTGTGGATTACCGCAATTCCGAGTTGCTCGATTCTGCGCTTACGGCAAACAAAGTACCTCATTTATACGTACAATATAAAATTGGCGGTCACGGTTTCGGCGCCGATCCGGAAAAGTTCAGCGATGAAACGAAACAGTGGCAAGCCACGTTCCTGCATTGGTTCAACGATCTGATTACGAAGAAGAACGATGAATAAAGACATAGAATTCGCCTCGCCTGCCGAGATCCGGGTATTTCAGGAGAACCTGCTTCACGAAGCCCTGGCCTATCTGCAGGCACACTCTCCCTATTATCAGCAAATGTTCCGCGATAACGGCATCGACGTGTCGAAGATCCGGCATCTGGAAGACCTGACGGCACTTCCTTTTACGGAGAAAAAGGACCTGCAGTTGCGCAATTGGGATTTCCTGTGCTGCCCGCGGGAGAAGATTGTCGATTACGTGACGACATCGGGTACGCTGGGCGAGCCGGTAACCTTTGCCTGCACCGACAAGGACCTGCAGCGCCTGGCCTACAATGAAAAGAAATCCTTTGCCTGTGCCGGCCTTGGCCCGGGCAACGTCCTGCAGCTGATGACTACCATCGACAAGCGGTTCATGGCGGGCCTGGCCTATTTCCTGGGCATCCGGGAACTGGGCGCCGGCATCATCCGCGTGGGCAACGGTATCCCGGAACTGCAGTGGGACACCATCCAGCGCCTGCACCCCGATGCCATCATGTGCGTGCCATCCTTCATCCCGCGCCTGATCCAGTATGCCGAGGACCACGGGATCGACTACCGGTCGAGCAGCGTACGGAAGATCATCGGCATCGGCGAGGGCATGCGCGACCAGCACTTCAATCTGAACCTGCTGGGCCGCCGCATCAAGGAAAAATGGGACGTGGATCTCTACGCCACGTATTCCTCCACCGAGATGGGCGCCACGTTCGCCGAATGCGAATACGGCTGCGGCGGCCATGTCCATCCCGAGCTGATCATCGTCGAAATTATCGGCGAGGACGACCAGCCCGTGAAGGACGGCGAGGTGGGAGAGATCGTGGTCACTACGCTCGGCGTGGAAGGCATGCCGCTGCTGCGGTTCCGCACGGGCGACATGGCTGCCAAGATCACGGAGCAATGCCGCTGCGGACGCTGGTCGTACCGCCTAACGCCGCTGGTGGGCCGCAAGAACAACATGATCAAGTTCAAGGGCACTACGCTCTATCCGCCCATGATCATCGATGTGCTCGACAACGCGTCGGAGATTGCCAACTACCAGCTGGTGCTCGGTCTCAACGACCTGGGCAATGATGACGTGCTGGTGCGCATCGGGCTTCCCGCGCCCGATCCCGACCGCGATGCCGGCCTTATTGCCGACCTCAAGAATACGTTCCGCGCCAAGATCCGTGTGGCTCCGCGCATTGAAGTGTGCCGCGCCGATCTGCTGGCCAAAGACATCTACCGGGAAGCAAGCCGCAAGCCCGTAAAAGTGGTGGACCTCCGCCCTAAAATGTAAACGCCTATGATCCAGCTTCCTGAAGAATTCGACGATATCCGTCCGTACTACGATTCGGAAATTCCTGCCGCCATGGAGCGGATGGCCTCCGATCCCATTCTGACGCCTGCCCTCCGGTTCGTCGACGAGCGGATGGACGTCGATGCGTTCCGGGCGAAACTGCGTCGTATCCGTACGTCCGACCAGTTCCAGCACGAGGTGATGCTGCCCATGTGCAACGCACTCGTTCAAAAGACGATGACAAGCTTTACCTCGTCGGGTGCCGACCGGATCGATCCTTCCTATGGGACGCTTTATATCTCGAACCATCGAGACATCGTGATGGATGCTTATCTCCATCAGATCGTACTCGACGAGTACCACATCCCGACTTGCCACATCACTTTCGGCAGCAACCTCATGGACCCGCAGTTCGTGGTCGACTTCGGCATGTCGAATAAGATGTTCAAGACCGACCGCAAGACGAGCGACGTACGGAGTTTCCTGAGATCGTCGATCCATTTGTCGGCCTACATCAACTACGTGGTGTCGCACGGCGAATCGCTTTGGATCGCCCAGCGCAACGGCCGCACGAAAGACGGCATCGACAAAACCGACCAGGGGCTTGTGCGGATGCTGCTGATGAACGGCGGTGCCAAGGCCCAGGTGGCAGCGTTGCATATCACGCCGCTGGCGATTTCATACCAATGGGAGCCCTGTGACATCCTCAAGGCGGTGGAACGCTACCGCACGATGGATGGTTCTCCCTATGTGAAGGCCCAAGGGGAAGACCTGCAGAGCATCATTACGGGTATCACGCAGCCCAAGGGTGATGTGCATCTGGCTTTCGGCCATCCCATCGATGTCTCGGGATTCCACGACCCGTTGCGCCGCGAAGACATTGCGGCCATCGTGGAGCAGATCGACGCCCAGGTGTACCGCAACTACCGGTTATGGGACACCAACTACCTGGCCTGGGACTTGCTCAACGAGAGCAGCCGTTTCGCAGGAAAATACTCTCCCGGGCTGCGGGAACAGTTCCTGGAGAAGATGCAGCACCATTTGGCCAGTTATCCTTCTTTCGAGGCGAATAAATTGCGGGAGCTGTATTTGAAAATCTACGCGGGCCCGGTCTATAACAGTCCCGAAGCCCTCCGCTAGCGCTTGAGCCAGCGCTCAGGGTCCTGTTTCTCCGTGCCGTTCCACAGCTGGAAATGCAGCGTGGAGTGGTTTCCATCGGCTTCCAGCGTGCCGAGCTTGTCGCCTGTCGACACCTTCTGTCCGCTTTTTACACCCACCTTCGCCAGTTTGCAATATAGGGTGAAATAAGCACCGTGCTGCACCAATACGCATTGGTTGTAGCCCGGCATCACGAATACTTTTCGTACTTCACCGTCGAAAACGCAGAAGACATCGGCGCCCTTGGTGGTGGAGAAGGTGACGCCAGGATTGTCGGGCAACTTGAGGTTGGTATATACCGGATGGTTGTGTACGCCGAAATGCTCGGTGATGACGCCCTGTTTCAGGGGCCAGGGCAGTTTGCCCCTGTTTTGTGCGAATTGTCCCGACAGGGCTTCGTCGACCTTTGTGTTGTCTTTTTTCTGCTCGGCCACCGTGGTCTTGAGCATCTTCTGGATTTCCCGGTTGAGGCGGTCCATTTCCTTCTTCTTGGCAGCCAGTTCGGCACGGTACTGCTTCTCGCTCTTGGAGAGCCGCTTCATGTCTTCCTTCGACTTCTTCTCCTCCTCCACCAGTTTGCGGTATTCCTTTTCGCGTTCCGCCTTGGCGGCTTGTGCCTCCTTTTTCATTTCGGCGAGTTGTTCGCGTTCCTTCCGCAGTTCTTCCTGTTTTTCCCGAATCTTGGAAGCCTGCGTGCTTACTTCCCCGGCGAGGCTCCTGAGGAAAGAAAGGCGACGGTAGCCCTGGCCGATGCTCTGGCTGGAGAGAATGTAGAGAAACCAAACCTTGGTATTGCGGTTCTTGTAGGTGTTATAGATGAGCTTGTTGTAGTAAGTCTCCAGCGTATCGAGTTCTTTTTGGAGCCGGTTGATGCCGCGCTGTTTCTCGGTCAGTTGGTCGTTGATTACCGCGATTCGCTTGTCGAGATCGTTGATGAGCGATTTGCGGTTCGACACCCGCTTGCGGATGAGCGTCAGCTGTTCGGTGGTGGCTTTTTGCTTGGTGGTGATCGATTTGAGCTGGTTGTCGATGAAATTGATCTCCTCCTCGATCCGGCGCTTGCGCTCGGTCTGCTCCGAAACGTCCTGCTGCCCGAAAGCGGAGGTTCCGGTCAGCAGCAGTACAAGGAGTAGCAGGAGTCTTTTCATCGGCAGGGTTTTAGTCGTCCTGGCTCATGGATGCGGCCTGGTTGAAGTAGATATTGGCCAGATCCTTCTCGCCGAGCGCCTGCAGCACGGTGGCATAGTGCTCGAGGATGGTGCGGCTTTCCTTGCCGCCGTAAAGCATGGCGTGCTTGAAATAGGATTTGGCTTCGAGGTCGTCGCCCATCAGATGCAGGATCCAGGCGTAGGTGTCGAGATAGGTGGGGTTGTCGGGCTCGCTGGTGATGGTCTTGCGGCTCATCTCCTTGGCTTTCTTCAGGTTCTTACCTTCCAGCGAGAGGTAGTAGGCGTAGTTGTTGAGCACCGGGTTGTAGTCAGGATCGATCTTGAGGGCCTTTTCGTAATGCTTGTAGGCCTGTTTCGCATCGCCGAGGCGGTGGTACACGTCGCCGATGGAGGCATACGTGGTCTTGCGCACGGTCGTGTCTTTCGGGTTGAGGGCGAGAATGGCCTGATAGTCTTCCACGGCGGCCTGGTATTCCTTCAACTGGGTGTTGGCGATGGCGCGCAGCTGCAGCATGTCAGGACTGTCGGGGAAGCGTTGGATGGCTACCGTAGCCTGGTCGGCAAGAGGCTGCCACATCTGCTGGTAGTAGAGCAGGATCAGGAAATCGAAGGCGGCCTGGGGATCTTCGGGGTGCTGCTCCATGTTGGAAAGCATGACCGCGATGGCATCGCCGGGTCGTCCCGTCCGGTAGTAGTAGCTGCCGATCAGGGTGTTGATGGTGCCGTCGGTGGGATGGGCGGCATGCAGGTCGACCATCATCCGGTCGAAGTCGTCGGCGAAGGTACGTACGAACTGCGGGTTGGCAAGCATCTGTTCAACCTGTGCCGCCTTGGCTTCCGGCTGAACATAGGGGTCGCGCAGTATATGTGAGAAACTGTCGAAGAACTTGTCGTACTGTCGCAGCACCTGATACAGGCCGGCCTTTCCGAGCCATGCAGGCGTGTAGTCGGGATCCAGGGAAAGGGCCTCGTCAAAATAGTGCAATGCCAGCGAGTCGCGGTAAGTGGCGGAATAATAGTCGCCCAGCGCGGAGGCGATGCGGGGGGTCTTGCAGTCTTCGTAATAATCGGCAAGCGCTGTATAGACGCTGTCGGGGTTGGAACCTTCGCGTTTCAGCAGCAACTCGGTGCGCGTAAGGGCCACCACTTCGTTGTGGCCTTTCAGCGCTTCAATCTTGTCGAGCATGCCGACCGCCTTGTCGATGTCGTTGTCTGAAAGATATACGTTGACCAGGTCGAAATACAGGTCGCTCCGCTTCGGATAGTCGGCCGCCAGACGCTCGAGCATGGGAACGGCAAGTTCTTGCCGGTCGGTGTGCAGGTAGAGCATGGCGAGCGTGTATTGGTACCAGAAATTGTCGGGTGAGAGCGAGACGGCCTGTTTAAGCCAGGTTTCGGCTTCGTTCTCCCGGCCGGGGACGGACGCGCAGATGGAGGAGATGTAGTAGCAGGCAGCATCGTTGGAGGGGTTGTCGCGCACCTCCTGCCGGAAGAGTTTCAAGGCTTCTTCCAGTTCGCCCTGCTGGTAATATTTCAAAGCGTCGATGTATTGGGAAGACTGGGCCAGAAGGCCAAAGGATGCGCACAGGAAGGCGAATCCGCAAACTATCGCACGCAAAAATCTTGGACTATGCATCTTTTTTTCTAAATTCGTTACAAAAATAGTGGTAAAACACTTAACAAAAAACAAACCAGAATTTTTTTTCCGGGGAGACGCAACATTCCGCCCCCTTTCTGCATCTATTTATGGCAAGCGATGAGTGAAACTGCGAAATACGATGAGGCAGAACTGATTGCCGCCTGTACCCGTGGGGACAGAAACGCACAGAGGATGCTGTATGAGCGGTACTCATCGGTCATGTACCCGGTTTGCGTCCGTTATTTGGGCAGGGAAGAGGCGAGAGACGTTTTGCAGGACGGCTTCCTGACGGTCTTTGACAAGATTGGTACTTTCAAGGGAGAAGGCTCTTTTGAGGGATGGATGCGGAAGATTTTCGTCAATGCCTCGCTGATGCATCTTCGCAAAGCGGATGCGTTGCGGTATACGGAAGACATCACCGAGTCGCCCGAGTTGGGCGGGGTGATGGAGCATGGCGTGATGGAGCAGATCGGGACGAAGGAGATTCTGGATCTGGTGGCGCAGCTGCCGTCCGGATTGCGAAGTGTTTTCAACCTGTTTGTACTGGATGGCTACTCCCACGCGGAAGTGGGGGCGATCCTCGGCATCACCGAGCAATCGTCCCGCTCCCAGGCAAGCCGTGCGAGAAGCCTTTTACAAGAAAAGATAAAAAAGTTATATAATGGAAAACATTGAGTTCGACAAGATCCTTCGGGATCGACTCGAAGGAGTGACTGAGGCGGCGCCCGATGTCTGGGAAGGCATCAGCCAGGGGTTGGCACGACGTCATCGCCGCGTGGTGATGCGCCGTTTCTCCATGGCTGCCGTGGCTGCCGCTGCCGGTCTGGCGATCGCCCTGCTGGTCATCCGCGATCCGCGCGACGGGAAGTTGCCAGAAACACCGGTACGTACGGCCCATGCGCTGCAGCAGGAGCAACCGGCTGCCGAAACCCCGGCCGTGGACGTGCTTCCGATTCAGAAGCAGATCGCTGCATTTACCAGGAACCAGGTCACAGCCCAGGCTGTCGTCGAAAAGCCCGCCGACATGGCGGTAGTCCCGCCGATGGTCTCCGAAGAAGAGACGGTCGCAACGGCCGAAACGGCCGAAACAGCCGAAACGCCTGAGACCCCCGCGGCCGAAGAGGTCCGGGATCAGGAGACGCAGCCGTCGCAGGATCATCTGCTTACCGAAGCGGATCTTCCCGCCGGTTTCTGGACGGCCGAAGACGAAGCCATTTCCCGCAAGACACACACATCCAACATATCCATATTATCCAATCTTACGACGGTCGGTTCCGACAACGACCTGATCTACAAGGCCAGTCCGATGCACTCCTCGTCGCAGACCGGCAACCGGGCATCGTCGATGGTGGAACCCTATTCGGATTCTCCGAAGTTCTTTTCTCCGCTGAGCCTGGGTCTTCAGGTGGAAATCCCGATCGTCGACAGGCTCTCCGTTTCGACGGGCCTGACCTATTCTTACCTGGTGTCGCAGTACGACATGCTGGTCGACAAGGTGCTCTACGAAGGAGCCTACAACCAGCTCCATTACGTGGGCATTCCGCTGACGCTTTCCTACCGTTTCGTGGAGACCCCCCATTTCGGTTTCTACGTGTCGGCAGGAGCAGCGGCCGAGAAATGCGTGTCGCAGCGCTATGTGTTCGGCAGTAACGTGCTCCACGAGAAAGTGGGCGGCCTGCAGTGGTCGGCCAAAGCGGGGTTGGGTGCCGAATACTGGTTCGTTCCGCGTTTCGGTTTGTATTTCGATCCGAGCCTGGTGTACTTCTTCGACAACAGCCAACCGTTCAGCATCCGCACGCAGCAGCCTCTTCAGGCACGGTTTGAAGTGGGCTTGCGCTTCAAGATTTAAGGCTGATTCTTTCCTGGGAAACACGCATTTTTTTGGTTTTTATAATAAACGGTTAATCTTTTAACCGTTTTTTTTCTTGTAGGCTGTCCCGCTTATCTTTGCAGGCGTACCAAATAGGGACGGATCATGCTGAACAAATGTTATTGCGCCACCTGCATCGGGGTTGAGGCGGTGGTGGTGACGGTTGAGATAGACCTTTCTTCCACGGGAATCGGCATCCATCTGGTGGGGCTGCCCGACAGCGCCGTGCGGGAAAGCCTGCTTCGGGTGGTCACGGCGCTTACTTCCTATGGCTTCCGGATTCCGGGGCGAAGGCTTGTGGTCAATCTGGCACCCGCCGACATCCGAAAGGAAGGCTCCGCATATGACCTGGCTATTGCGCTGGGAATCCTGGCCGTGTCGCAGCAGATTGAAATACCCTCGTGCGGCGATTTCATCATCATGGGGGAACTGGCGCTGGACGGTCGTCTGAGGCCGGTCAACGGCATCCTTCCGGTAGCGTTGCAGGCACGAGAGGAAGGGTTTCGGGGGTGTATCTTTCCCGCGGAATCGGCGAAGGAAGCGGCGGAAGTGGAAGAACTCGACGTGTATGCCGTCTCCACGCTGGCGGAGGCAATTGAAGTGTTGACCCGCCCGGAGGAATGTTCCCATCTCAAAGTGCGACCGATGCCTTCAGCGGTGGAGCCGTGTCTTTCACGGAATGATTTCAAACAAGTCAGGGGACAGGCGGTGGCCAAGCGGGGACTGGAGATTGCCGCTTCGGGCAGCCATAATCTGATTTTAGTCGGCAGCCCGGGAAGTGGCAAGAGCATGATGGCCTCCTGCCTGCCATCCATCTTGCCGCCGATGACGCGCGACGAAGCCATTGAAACGGGTAAAGTATATTCGGTGGCAGGGCGGGGTTCGGGCTTTTCAGGATTGATGCGGGAACGTCCTTTCCGGGCTCCGCACCACAGCGCGAGCCTGGTGTCGCTGGTGGGCGGCGGGCCGCAGGCTGGTCCCGGGGAAATCAGCCTGGCGCACCACGGGGTTCTCTATCTCGACGAAATGGCACAATATCCGCGCAGTATCCTCGATGCGCTCCGGCAGCCGCTGGAAGACGGATGCGTGACGATTTCGCGGGCCAAATATAAGGTGATGTATCCGGCTTCGTTTATGCTGGTGGCTTCGATGAATCCCTGCCCCTGCGGATACTACGGTGATGATTCTGGGCGCTGTACCTGTCCGCGAGGGGCTGTGGAAAGCTACCTGTCGCGGATTTCCGGCCCGATGATGGACCGGATCGACTTACAGATCTTCGTACGGAGCCTGTCTCCGGCGGAGTTGCTCGGGCGGACGGATGCTTCCGGTGCCACGGCAGCAGGGGAGAGTAGTGCGGTAATTGCCGCGCGTGTGGCCCGGGCCCGGGCCATTCAGGCCCGTCGCTTCGCAGGAACGGGAATCTTTACCAATGCGGCGATGAGCGCCCGGCAACTGGAACAGTTCTGTCCGCTGTCGCCGGAATGCCGCACGACGCTCGAGAAGATTCTCGACCGGATGGGCCTCTCGGCCCGGGCCTACACGCGCATCTTGAAGGTGGCCCGTACGATCGCCGACCTCGCAGGTGCGACCGACATCCAGCCGGCGCATCTCCTCGAAGCCGCCGGCTTCCGCTTCCTCGACCGGAAACGGATGATCGATTGACGCCGAAGGCGATGGTTACACGCCGGCGACGCGGGTGCGGTATTCCTTGATGCAGGCGTCGAGGCGTTCGTGGGCGGTGGTGTCGCCCGGCACGTTGTGCGACGGGTGGATGTAGAGCTTGACGCCGCGCTGCTCAAGGATTTCAGCCACGGTGCCGAGCGTCATCCACACGGTGGTAACGAATGCCATGGTCGAAAGCGGGCCGATCTTGTCGAACTCCTTGTCCATCTTCACGGAAGCGTCCTGCAGCGGGCAGCAGGAATCCACCACGTAGTCGGCAATCTGGAAAAGGTTCTTGCCGCAGGAGTGGCGCGGAACCTTTTCGCCGGTTTCCGAGGCGGAGCCGAACACGATGACCTTCATGCCGAGGCGCTTGGCTTCGAGGGCGACGTCGATGTTGACGGCGTTGATGCCGGTGTGCGAGAAGATCCATACGCAGTCGCGCTTGTCGAAGTTCCAGCTGCTCATAATGGTCTTGCCGTAGCCTTCGGTGCGTTCCAGGAACAGGAACTGGTTGATACCCATTTCACCGACAATGTGGGTGAAAAAGGTCAAAGGGATTTCGCAAAGGGGATGGAAGCCCACGAATCCGCCGATGCGGGGATACATCTCCTCGATGGGCAGGTTGGCGTGGCCGCAGCCGAAGGTATGGATCCAGCGACCGGCCTCGATGGTGTCGGCCATCACTTCCGCCACCTTGCGGATGTTTTCCATCTGGGTGTCTTCGATCTTGTCCATCACGGCGATGGCGTTCTTTTTCCACTCTTTTGCGTACTTTTGGGTAATCATATCGGTGTTCGTTATTTGTTGTTCTTATTGGCAGATTTGAGGGCGATGGGCACGATGACCATCATCGCAACGATGGCGGTGAACATCAGCGCCGGAAGGGTGGCGTAGCGGCCGAGCACGAAGGCGTTGCCGGTGAGCCGGTTGAAGGTGAACTGTCCCAGCAGGGCGATGAAGATGGCGATCGACATGGCCGTGCCCGACTGGCTGCGGAACGCACCGCCGATGTAGTTGAGCACCACCGGGAACGTGGCGCCCACGCCGAATCCGATGAGGGTCATGGCGATGCAGGCGCCCGTAGCGCCGTTGCAGAACGTATAGAGCACCACGCCGCCCAACGCCACGGTCAGATAGGTATAGAGGGTGCCGATCGCCTTGAGCTTCCGCTGGATGGCGCCCAGCGGGAAGCGTCCCGCCATCATTCCGATGGTGAACCAGGTCATCGCCAGTGTGGCGGCCTTCGTGCCCATGGGGGTGGTCTGGTTAAAGAATTCCACCGTGTAGCTGCCGCTGCATCCCTCGAAGCCGCTCTCGAAGAAGAGGACGACCGCGAACAGCAGCAACGCCGGATACTTCAGCAGCCCCAGCGACTTGCTCAGCGACACGTTCTCCGACGGCTTGGCGGCCGGGAAGGCGATGAGGCAGAAGAACACGATAAACAGGGCCATCACGCCCGAAATCGCATTCAACGGGATGCTGTAGTCGGGAAGGAATACGTTGAGCAGGGTCCAGAGCAGGGCGCCGATGCAGTAGAAAGCACCCAGCACACCGAGCCGGCCGCCGCGCTTGTCATCGTCGTAGATATCGGCGACCACGGCGTTGGTCAGGCCGTTGAGGATGCCGCCGCCCAGTCCGAGACAGAAAATCGATCCGTGCAGCAGGTAGAGATCGCCCAGTCGCGCCAGTCCCTGGATGCCGGCCAGCGCCAGGACGGAACTGATCACCAGCAGCCACTTGTAGCCGAAACGGTCGACGACTGGCCCGAAGATCACCGTGCCCAGGATGATGCCGATCGACATGGTGGAAGGCAGGGAAAGGGCGCCCTCGCCCGCGACGAGCTGGAGCTTGCCCAGGATGGGGGCCAGCGAAAGCATGGTCACCCCGAAAAAAGCCATTCCCGCGCAGGCGGCCACGAAAACGGCGGTGGTGTTATAGGTTTTAGCAGTCATATCCTGTTACTTTTCTGTTTCCCAGATGGCCAGGAAGGCGGCACCCAGCAGGGCGGCGTCTCCGCCGGTTTCCGCCGCGCAGAAGCGTACCTCGCGCATGGAGATCGGCTGTCCCCAGCGGCAGGCTTCGGTGTAGATCCGGTCGATGAATGCCGTGGCGGGACCGAATACGCCGCCGCCGAAGATCACTTTCTGCGGATTGAATAGGCTCACGAGGTTGGCGGCCCCCATGCCCCAGAGCTGAATGGCCTTGTCGAGGATCTGCGTAGCGACGGGATCCTTGCCATAGCCGGCGAACACGTCGTAGCTGCTCTTTGCCGGATCGGCGTACAGCAGCTGCGCCTGATGGCCGATGCCGTTGCCGGAAGCGTAGTATTCAAAGCAGCCCACGGGCCCGAATTCTTCGCGCCAGGGCGATTCCAGTGCCATCCAGCCGGTGGCGCCCACGATGTCGCTGGCCCCGTGGATCACCCTGCCGTCGAGCAGGATGCCCGCGCCGATGCCCGTCCCGACAGCCAGATAGATGGCATCGGTGCATCCGCGGGCAGCTCCTTTCCAGACCTCGCCGAGGATGTAGCAGGTGCGGTCGCTTTCAATGGCCACGCGCACCGAGGGATCGCCGATGGCCTCTTCCAGTTCCCGCTGCAGGGGATAGTCGTCCCATCCGGGAATATTGGGCGCCCACACGGTGCCTTTTTTCGAGTAGACGATGCCGGGCACGCACACGCCCACCGCTTCCACCGGCAGGTCGGGCCGCTGCCTGCGCAGGTCCGTGACTGCTTCGGCCACGAGCCCGCCCACGGCGGAACCACTGGCGCCTTCCAGCAGCCGGTACGATTTGCAGATGATTTCGCCGTTGCGGTCGAACAGGGCCGCCGCAATCTTCGTTCCTCCGAGGTCGATGCCGATGACAGCCATATGCAGAGGTTAGTTCGTCATGACGGCGTTCCAAACGGCCGTGCGGAGCGTTCCTTTGGCGTCGTCCTGGTCGTATTCCCAGTACATCAGACCCAGCATGCCTTTCTGGCGAACCCAGTCGCCCTTGATGGCGATGCTGCGCGGGTTGTCGTAGCCGCAGAAGAAGTCGCCGCCCATGGTTTCCACATAGGGGCACTGGGCGATCTCGTCCCACTGGTTGCGGCGGTACTTGGTGCGGTCGTAGGTAAGGATGCTCTTGTAGGTGATGGCCGTCGGCTTCTGGCTCCAGGAATGGCGTCCGTAGAAGGGGATGCCCAGCACCAGTTTCTTCGGCGATACGCCGGCGTTGAGATAGGCCTGGACCGAACGCACGCAGTCCTTGTATGCCCGGGAGTCACTCAGCGCGGAGTGGTGGTGCGGCGCCTCGTCGAGGTCGTAGGTCATGATGTTCACATAATCGACATATGGGTCCATCCCCTTGATGTCGACGTAGCGGTATCCGCCGGTAACGGCCACCTTGTCGGTGCAGTAGCCGGCGTAGGAAAGTTCATAGTCGGATCCCAGCGTCTCGCGGAGCTGTTTGACCAGCAGCACGTAGTTGTCGGTGTCGCAGGAAGGGTCGCACTCCGCACCGCTCCACGACAGGCCGGGGAACTCCCAGTCGAGGTCGATGCCGTCGATGCCATATTTCTGCAGGAAGGCAAGGCAGTCTTCCGCAAAGGCCTTCCGGTTGGATTCGCTCTTGGACAGGGCCGAGAAGCTGCCGCCCTGCTTGTTGTCGGAGTTCGACACGCCGTGGGTGAAACTCAGGCAGATCTTCAGGTCGGGATTACTCAGCTTGAGCGCCACGATGCTCTCGAAGCGGGCCTCCTTGCCCTGCAGCTTGAATCCCTGGTACACGCCGTCCACCATGTAGAGTTCCGCAAAGGCATAGTTGATGTGCGTCACGATGTAGGCGTCGGGAATCAGGGAACCGTAGTAGGTCACGTAGGCCGTGGCGTGACGGCCGTCGTAGATGGGCTTGTTGCGCGCCACCACCGGCTCGACGATTTCCGGATCGACCTCCGGCTCCGGCGTGGGTTCCGGCTCGGCACCGAGAGGATCTTCGCAACCGACGGTCATCCACAGCGCGGTGAAGAGGCAGAGGAACGGGATGAATCTATTCTTCATACAGCAGATACGGTTTTCGTTGTTCCTGGAAGCTGGCCACGTCATCGGCCCACATGGCCTTGATCTCGTCGGCAGAGGCACCTTCCTTGATCATCCTGCGCACATAGTCGCGGCCGATGAGCAATTCGAAGAACGAACGGAAGAAATGGTCGTCTAGGTTGAGGTTGCGGTAGGCGTCGATTACGTAGGTGAGGTTGATGCCTTCGGCATTGACTTCCTCATCGGAGGGAACGGTTCGCAGGTCAACGCCGTAGCACTTGCGGTCGAGTTGCGGCGGATTCTTGGCGCCCTCGATGCTGCGGGGCGTAAAGGAGAAGCGGTAGCCCAGCATGTTCGGATGCCCGTATACCTGGAAGGGCGCGCTTGTGCCCCTGCCAAGGCTTACCGGGGTTGCCTCGAAATAGCAGAGCGAGGGGTAGAGGTAGATCGACCGCATGTCGGGCAGGTTGGGTGAGGGTTTGACCGGGAGCACGTAATGCGACCGGTGGGTGTAATTCCGGCAGGGGATCACGGTCAGGTCGCAGCGGATGCCGTCGGGCAGCCAGCCTTCGCCGTTGATCATCAGTGCCAGTTCGCCGAGCGTCATGCCATGGCACACCGGAATAGGCCAATATCCCACACCGGACTTGTATTTCATGTCGAGGATCGGGCCGTCCACATAGAAGCCGATGGGGTTGGGCCGGTCGAGCACAACCATCTTCTTGCCGTGCTGCGCGCAGACACCCATCATCTTGCCCATCGTCACGTTGTAGGTGTAGAAGCGGCAGCCCACGTCCTGCAGGTCGAACACCAGCACGTCAAATTCCTCCACGGCTTCGTCGGAAGGGACACCGCCCTTGCCGTCGTAAAGCGACCGGATGGGAACGCCCGTCGGGCCGTCCACCGAGTTGCTCACCAGCTCGCCGGCGTCGGCCGTGCCGCGGAACCCGTGTTCCGGCGAAAAGATCGACACCACATTCACGCCGAGGGAAAGCAGCGTGTCGAGGACGTGCCTGTCGGAGGTAATCATGCCTGTCTGGTTGGAGAGGATCGACACCCGCTGTCCTTCGAGCAAGGGCAGGTATGCCCCAATATCCGTCGCTCCGGGAAGGATGTCGGGCGTAGGGGCATATACGCGCGGCTGCGTAGCACAGGAAGCGAATGTCGCCAGCAGGGCCGCAAACAGGAAGATTTTTTTCATATCCATTAAAATAACAAGGTTCTTGTGTCGGCGTCTTCCACCAGGATCTGTACGTTCAGCGTCTCTTCGGGCAGGATCTCTTCGATCAGTTCCGGCCATTCGATCAGGCAGAGCGCCCCGGAATCGAAGTACTCGAAAACGCCGATGTCCAGCGCCTCGGAGAGGTGGCCTATGCGGTAGAAGTCGAAATGATAGACGGGTTTTCCCGCGCCGTTACGGTATTCGTTGACCAGCGTGAAGGTGGGGCTGTTCACCACGTCCTGTACACCCAGCGCTTTGCACACGGCAGTGATGAAGGTCGTCTTGCCCGCACCCATCTGTCCGTGGAACGCCACGATGGTGTGGTCGCCTAGATGGTCGAGGAAGGCCCGCGCCGCCCGCGGCAGATCGCCCGTTCCGTTGATGATAATCTCCGTCATATCCTACAAAGTTAGCAAAAAAAACCATGGGCGTCACAATTTCTTGGTATTGACTCTTGTGGGAAAAATGGTGACCTTTGCAACATTAATTGAGCAAGAATGACACTGAATGAGCTGAAGGTTGGCGGATGGGCGCGCATCGTGAAGGTAGGCGGCGGCGGATCGTTGCGCCAGCATTTTCTCGATATGGGCGTGATTCCCGGAACGGTGCTGAAACTCACGAAACTGGCCCCGCTCGGCGACCCGATGGAGTTTTTGGTGAACGGCTACGCCTTGTCGCTGCGCAAGGCCGATGCGGCCGAAATCGAAATCGAGGAGGCTGAACCGGTCGATCCGGTCAAGGCCCCCGACGAACCCCATGAAGACGAACACCCCGGCTTGGGCGAGGGTGGCAAATACCACGACAAAAGCCACGAACACGCGCTCCCCGCCGGCACGGTCCTGACCTTTGCGCTGGCAGGCAACCAGAACTGCGGCAAGACCACGCTCTTCAACCAACTCACCGGTTCCAACCAGCACGTCGGTAACTTCCCGGGCGTGACGGTCGACCGCAAGGACGGTGTTATCCGCCGTCATCCCGACACTCGCATCACCGACCTGCCCGGTATCTATTCACTGGCGCCCTATACCTCGGAAGAAATCGTCTCGCGCGACTTCATCCTGAAAGAAAAACCTCACTGCATCATCAACATCGTGGATGCGGGCAACATCGAGCGCAACCTCTACCTGACCATGCAATTGATGGAACTCGAAGTCCCGATGGTGCTGGCACTCAATATGATGGACGAGGTCCGCGGCAACGGCGGCAGCATCCGTGTGAATGAGATGGAGGAGGCGCTCGGCTTTCCCGTCGTGGCGATTTCCGCCGCCAAGAACGAAGGTATCGAGGAGCTCGTGGAGCACGCCGTGCACATCGCCCGCTACCAGGAGAAGCCGGGCCGTCAGGACTTCTGCGACAAGGATGACCACGGTGGCGCCGTGCACCGCTGTCTCCACGGCATCATGCACCTGGTGGAAGACCATGCCAAAAAGGCGGGCCTTCCGGTGCGATATGTGGCCAGCCGCCTGATCGACGGCGATCCGGCGGTGGAAGCGGAACTCGACCTCCAGCAGAACGAAAAGGAGATGATCGAGCACATCATCGTGCAGATGGAGGAAGAACGCGGCCTCGACCGCAACGCGGCGATGGCCGACATGCGCTTTGCCTTCATCCGGAAGCTTTGCGCCAAGACGGTGGTCAAGCCGCACGAAACCAAGGAATATCAGCGCAGCCGCCGGGCCGACCGCATCCTGACCGGCCGATGGACGGCTATTCCGATCTTCCTGGCGGTTATCTCGCTGGTTATCTGGCTGTCGATCGACGTGCTGGGCGCCCCGCTCCAGGACTGGCTTGCCGACGGCATCCGGTGGCTGGGGGCGAAGGCCGACACGGGGATGGAGCGTTGGGGCGTGGTTCCCGCTGTCCGTTCGCTGGTGGTCGACGGCATTTTCGGCGGCGTGGGTACGGTGGTCAGTTTCGTGCCGATCATCATCCTGCTGTTCTTTTTCCTGTCGCTGCTGGAAGACAGCGGCTATATGGCGCGTGTGGCGTTCGTGAGCGACAAGCTGCTGCGCCAGATTGGCCTGACAGGGCGGAGCATCGTGCCGCTGCTCATCGGCTTCGGCTGCAGCGTACCGGCCGTGATGAGCACCCGCACGCTTCCTTCTGCCCACGACCGTCGCCTCACGGTCATGCTGACGCCTTTCATGAGCTGTTCGGCGAAGATTCCCATTTACGCTTTCTTCACGGCGGCGTTTTTCCCGGGTCACGGCGGCCTGGTGCTGGTGGTCCTGTATCTGTCGGCCATCCTGGTCGGCATTCTGGTGGCGCTGATTTCCAAACGGATCCGTCCGGACCGCGAGCCGGCGCCGTTTGTGATGGAGCTTCCCAACTACCGGTTGCCGGGCCTCAAGAACGTGGGGCATCTGCTCTGGGACAAAACCAAGGACTTCCTGCAGCGGGCTTTCACGGTGATCTTCGTGGCGTCGATCGTCATCTGGTTCCTTCAGTCTTTCAACTTCCGCCTGCAGATGGTGGAGGGGGGCGAAGGCAGTATGCTGGCGCAGATTGCCGGCGTGATCGCCCCGCTCTTCCAGCCGCTCGGCCTGGGCGATTGGCGCATCGTCACGGCGCTGATCACCGGTTTCCTGGCCAAGGAGGCGGTGGTATCGACGATGGAGGTGCTCGGCGTCGCGACGGCGCTCAC
This sequence comes from Bacteroidales bacterium Bact_11, assembly GCA_001603505.1. Lineage (GTDB taxonomy): Bacteria > Bacteroidota > Bacteroidia > Bacteroidales > UBA932 > Cacconaster. The sequence goes on from LUZC01000009.1 coordinate 31,650, forward strand.
GACCGTCACGGCCGTGGCGATGCTGGCTTTCTGCCTGCTCTACACGCCCTGCGTGGCGGCAATCGCCGCAGTCAAACGTGAACTGGGTGGAAAGAGGGCCGTCTGGATGGTGGTGTTCCAATGTGTCCTGGCCTGGCTGGTGGCTTGGCTGGCCTATAACATAGCGGAGATGCTCGTATGAACATCCCCACTTTGATCGTTCTTCTGCTGGTCGTCGCGGCGCTCGTATTGGCCCTCATCCTGGGCCGCCGTACGGACGATCCCTGCCGCGGTTGTCACGGATGTGACCATCTTCAAAGCGTAAAGCGCAAACCCGTCCGCAAGTCGAACGAGAAAGGGTGCTCCCGGTAGTAACTTGGGAGCGTGCCTTTCATTGCGAAGTGCCAGGACACACCGGGTTCCGCGTACAGGCTGAGTCGGGAGGACAAGTTTACGTCGATGCCTGCCGCTCCCATCAGCGAATACTGGAAAGGATGCTCGTTGACGCACACGGCAACCGTTTTTTGACCGTCTTTTGATACGAAGCATCCGGCAGCCAGCCATTCGGCTTCGGCTCCCGCCGTCGCGTAGGCTTGCAGACGGTTCCATTGGCCAAGCCTGAGGGATGCCTTGAGCGGTATGCCGATGTAATGAAAGCTGTAGGAGCGGGTCTCTTGTTGCAGGGTTCCGGGAACCTTCTGCCCGCGGCCGTGGTGGAAACTATAGTCCATGCCGCTTTCCAGGCCGAAGACCGGGGTGATTTGATACCGCAGGGACAGGCCGGCCTTGATGGGGAGATCGTAGTCCCACAGATAGTTTTCCAGTGTCTTGAACCATTCGTCCTTCTCTGAAAAGGCGTTGGCATAGATGGCGTTCGAGAGGGCATTGGCCAACACTTCGATCTCGCCGATATCGTAGGGTGGAGTGGAAGATGTGGTCTGGTTGGCCGGTAATCCCGCAGAGGCAAATCCGTTGCGGGTTTGGAACTGTGTAAACAGCTGGGCGCTCCAGCGCCGGGCGGGGTTGTCCGGTTCTTCGGGCCAGAAGGCGTGTTGTCCGGTTGTCGTCTGTGGCGTGGATTCTGCCAGCGTTTCCGGCATATCGTCGTCCCGGGCAGGGACGTCGTCGCGTTGCGGGAAAGACGGCGTTTCGACGGGATTCTCCAGCAGGAGGGAGCTCGAAATAAAATCCGGGGATTGTGAGAGGTGACGCCGGGATGATTCGGGTATCGCCCGGGGACGGGACAGTTTTTCCGCCAGCAGGGTGACGGGTTGTTCGCCCATGAAGGCCGACGGGTATTGCAGGTCGGGACTCTTCTTGCGGCCGGGCAGCAGCAGGAAGACCGCCGCAACGGCAGCGGCGGATGCCAGTAGCCAGGGCCAGACTACACGGCGTCCGGACACTGCGTAGTCTGCCGGCACATCCAGTTCATATTCGTTCAGCCGGTCTTGAAACGATGATCTCCAGGAATCTTTCATAAGGCTTTCCGATATTCGTGGATCCACTTGGTCAGGAGGGCCTTTGCCCTGTGAAGGTCGGAAGCGGAAGAGCTTTCGGCGATGCCGAGCAAGGTGGATATTTCTTTATGGCTCATTTCTTCGAAAATATACAGGTTGAATACGGTGCGGTAGCGGTCGGGCAGGCGGCGGATCATGTCGAGCAGTTCGTGTTGCGGTATGGCGGCGACATCGGGCGACTCATCCGGTTCCGGAAGGTCGCCCAGATTCTCGAGGGGCACGGTAGCCAGCCGCTTGGCGGCCCGCAGATGCTGCAACGCCTCGTTGACGGCAACCCGGCGGCACCATGCCTTCAGGGAACCGGTACCTCGGTTCTCAAACGTGTCGATACGTGTGTAGATACGGATAAACACCTCCTGCAGCAGATCCTTGATATCTTCGTCTTTTGGGGCATAGCGACTGCAGACCGCCGCCAGATAGCGGTGGTACAACTCGTAAAACAAGCGCTTCGCAGCGGGTTCCCCCCTGCGAAGCGCATCTATCAAGGCTTTCTCTTTCTCTGCAGAGAGCGGAATCATCCGTCGTATGTTCTGCTATACCAAATGCGGAAAAGCCTCATTCCTTGCGTGGCGTGTGCATCATTTTCCCGTATATTTTCCGGCGAAAAGAATCGAGCCGGTGTTGCCCTCCACAATCATGTAGAGGAACGGATGGTCGGCGTGGAAGTCGATGACCTTCGGCGGTTCGGGGATGGCGGTAGCCCCCATCATTCCACCGACGGTGACGGCAGCGGCTTCGGAGCCTTCTTCATCTACCTTGATGACGGCGTCTTGCTGCACGAAATCGAGCCAGAGGGCATCTTTCGACATCTCCTTGAAATCAGCCATCTTGCTGAAAGCCGTCGGCATGCCCATATCGCAGAGAATGTCGTTGAGCCTGATGTGGTATCTGGTTTCGAAAGGCGGCAGCCAGAGATTGATCTTCGTGTCGCTGTACATCCGTTTGCGGAGATCCTTCCAACTGTCGGCATCGAGCGAAGCGATGATATCAGCCACCGAATGTCCCTTCTTGGGCAGCAGCACATACATCGTGAAGGCGCCTTCACCATACGGAAGGCGGACGCGCTGGCAGATTTCGTTTTCACTATAGGAGAACTTCCGTTCCTTCTTCATCATCGGAACCTGTTTCGTTTCGCCCGATTCGAGATAGAAGGTTTCCTCCTGTGTCGATCTCTTATTGAACGGATACATCCAGGTTCCCTTGAAATAGAGGGCGTTGAGCAGATAGGCTAACATGTCGGGATCCACGTCGCTCAGAACGGAGGGAATCAGGCCGTTGGTCTTTTTGTCGCACCAACCGTTGATGATGCCCAGTGTCTTGTCCTTATTCTTGAAGTCCAGGCTCTCTATTTCTGCGTCGTAGGCTTTTTCCACGCGTTTCCGGTAGGATGGCCTAATTTCCATCTGCTTGTTGAAGAAGATGGCGTTGGCCAGCGTCAGCTTCGTGGCTTTGTCTCGCCGGGGCAGTTCCGAAAGCATCTTGCGGCAATAGGCATCGATCGCTTCGGTCTCTCCGGCCGGATAGCCGAGCGTCTGGCAGATCTCGTCGGCGGTTGCGCCGTCAGCACCGTCCAGCACCATGCCGAGCAGGAACTGAAGGCTCAGCGGCGATACAAACCAGTCTTTCTGTTCGACGGAGTCGATCTGGGACAGGAACCGGAAGGTAAAATCGTTGCCGGCAGCGGCATAGGTTGTCTCGTGCTCGTCCAGCACGATCGGCTTGGATTCGTCGTCATTGGTCACGGGTTTCTGCGTGGCGCAGGACCCGAAAAAGGGGAAAGAAATCATCAGGGACAGGATCAGGATGTTTTTCATGGCATTAATCGTTGTTCATCTCCCGGATGTCCACCTGGTCACGGTGAGACTTGCCAAGCAGCCACTCGCTGTACCAGTCGGCCATGCGCCAGAAGAAGTACTCGTTCATATCACCAAAACTGTGCCGCTGTCCGGGAAGGACAAGCATCTCGAAGCGTTTGTTGGCACGGATCAGTGCGTTGACCACGCGGATCGTGTTGCTTGGGCTCACGTTGTCGTCGATGTCGCCCGTGACCAGCATCAGATGGCCCTTGAGATTGCCTGCGATGTCCTGGTTCTTGTCGATGCTGTACTTGAAGGTGGTGTCGCCCGCCGCGGTGATCTCTTCGAGCACGCCGTGGTGCTGCTCGCTCCACCAGCGGTTGTAGATGCTGTTGTCGTGGTTGCCGGCGCAGGAGACGGCCGCCTTGAAGAAGTCGGGGTACTTGAGGATGGCCGCGGTGGACATGAAGCCGCCGCCGCTGTGTCCGTGGATGCCCACGCGGTTGATGTCGATGAACTTGTTGCGGGCGGCCAGCTGCTGGATGGCGTACTTATGGTCTTCGAGCGGATAGTCGCGGAGGTTGCCGTAGCCGAAATTATGGTACCACTTAGAACGGTTCGGATGACCGCCCCGCTGGCCTACGGTAATCACGATGAAGCCGATCTGGGCGAGCCGGTCGGTGCGGGTGAAGTTCTTCGACCAGTACTCGAAGTTGCCCTCGACCTGCGGACCCGGATACACGTAGTCGATGATCGGATAGGTCTTGGTGGAGTCGAAATCGAACGGCTGGTACATGTAGCCGTAGAGGTCGGTCACGCCGTCGGCGGCCTTCACCTTGAACGGGGTGGGGAACTTGTAGCCGGCTGCCAACAGCTGCGAGAAATCGGCCTCGTGCAGATGCAGCACCTGGCGTCCGGTCGCGTCGAAGAGGGCAACCTGCGGCGTGGCGTCGACGCGTGAGTAGTTGCTCACGAAGAATTTGGCGTCGTCGCTGAAACTGTTGGAGTAGGCGTTGTAATCGGCGGCGTCGATCTGCTTGAGTCCGGTGCCGTCGAAGCCGATACGGAACACATGGCCGTTGTACGGGTTTTCGTCTTTGTTGACACCCATCGCCAGGAAATAGATGGTGCGGGTGGCTTCATCCACGGCCAGCACATCTTCCACGTGATAGGCGCCGGAGGTGATCGGGCGCTTCAGTGTGCCATCGGCTCCATAGAGGTAGAGCTGTGCCCAGCCGTTGCGTTCGCTCCACCAGATGAATTCCTTTCCGCCGGCGATAAAACGGGGGTTGCGCGTCTCTACATACGTGTTGAGCGTTTCATGGACAACGGTACGGGCGCTGTCGGCGCTGACGTCGATACGGAGCAGGTCGGTGCGTTTGAGGTCGCGGCTGCGACGGATCATGTAGAAACCGTCGTTATCGCCCATCCAGATGCTTTTGCGCCAGTCGTCGTACTGGTCGGCGTTCTTGGAGGTACGGCGCAGGAGGTCAGTGTCCTGATCCTTGTAGGCGGCCATGTTGATCTCGCGGAAACTGCCGTCTTCCATGTCGAAGAGGAAAAGATGGTCGACGGGGCCGGGCTCTCCGGGCATCTGGTATTTATAGGTCTGCAGCGTGGGACGCGGCTGGGCCACGGAGTTGATGACCCAGAGTTCCTTGACCTTGCTCAAGTCGTATTTCTCCACGGCGAAATGCTTGGAGTCGGGCGACCAGAGCACATAGTTCGGGGTACGCTTGGTGGTGTCTTTCATTTCGGCGCCGCGATAGTTGCTGCCGCCCCAGTAGAAGTCCTTGGTACCGTCGGAGGTCAGGCGATGGTCCACCACCGTGGAATCCTTGTCGTCTTCCATCAGTTTCTTCACATCGTCGATGGACATCCAATAGATGTCGTACCCCTTGGAATAAACGGCTTTGGTTCCGTCGGGCGAGATGCAGGCCCACATCGGGTAATCCTTCTCCTCTTCATTCTCGGTCACGTCAACCAGCTTGCCGGAGGCAAGGATGTATTCGAAACGATAAATCTTGTTCTCTTTCTGGGGTTTGCCCTTGGGCTTTGCCTTCGTGGTGTCGGCTTCGCTTTTCTTCTTCTCTTTCTTTTCCACCATCTGGGTACTCTTGATCTCGAAAGTGAACTTGGTGTCGTCTTTCAGCTTGAGTTTGCGGAGCGGAAGGTGTTGCGCGTCGAACGGATCGCCCACGATGGAAGTGATTTCCATGGCGAGACGCTCCATGTCGAAGGCCTTGACTTTGGTTTTGGCCACCGGATCCACGATGTAGTATTCGGTGCCTGCTGCCGTCTTCCACTCATACCAGAATTTGTCGGAGTTCTTGAACCAGTTGGGACGGATGGATGTGCTGTAGACCATGTTGCCGATCTTCTTGGCGGAAAACCGGTCGGCCAGTTCGTAGTTCGGCTCCTGGGCCGGGGCTGCGACGCAGAACAGCATGGCTGCGAGGCAGAGGAAAAGCAGTCGTTTCATATTGTCGGATTGTGTTGTATTTCAGTGTTTTAATTATTTCTGGGCCATTCGCCGACTTCCATGTCTTTCAGCTGCCCGTTTTCGATACGGAAACGGAGGGCGGTGCGGACGAGGTGGAAGCCCTGTATCCCGGCAGCCCCCGGGTTGAGGACCATCATGTCGTAGTGGGGGTCGTGGACGACTTTGAGGATATGGGAGTGGCCGCACACGAATACTTGCGGTCGGTAGGCTTCGATCAGGCGCAGCGCCCGGTAGTCGTAGCGGCCGGGGTAGCCGCCGATGTGCGTCATCAGGACGATCATGCCATCCTGTTCGAAGCAGCGCATCACCGGATGGTAGTCGCGCACGTCGTAGCCGTCGCAGTTGCCGTACACGCCCACGAGCGGTTTGAAGGCGGAGATTTCCTGCATGGTGGCTCCGTCGCCGAAGTCACCCGCGTGCCACACCACGTCGACCGGTTCGAGGAACCGGCGCACCTTTTCGTCGAAGTACCCGTGGGTGTCGGAGATCAGTCCGATGTAGGCCATTATAGTTTTATAATGATCTTTTTACGATAGAGCCACATCGCCATTCCGAGGAAGAGGGCGACGTAGCAGAGGGCATACATCAGCGAGGCATATTCGTTGTCGCCGAAGATACTGACGCAGCAGTTGCGGTAGAACCAGTTCAGGCAGTTGGTGCTCTTGCCGTCGGGCAGGGTCCAGTGGATGACGCGTCCGAACGTCTTGGCGATGAGGCCGGCCATCACGAAGGCGAAGAGCGGGTTCATGCCCATGGCCTTGAACGGGGTGAAGGCTTTTTCCTTTCCTTTCACGTCGATGAACCAGACGAAGAACGCCAGGCAGAGGATGGCCCAGCCGCCGGCGTAGAGCACGTACGAGCCGGTCCACAGCGCCTTGCTGATGGGAAGCCAGATGCTCCAGATGCAGCCCAGCGCCAGGCAGATGACGGCGGTCGTATAGAGTTTGGCCACGGCCTCGGTCTTGTCTTCCGTATGGCGGATCAGCTGGCCGATGAAGTAGCCGAGCAGCACGGTACCCGCGCCGGAGAGGGCGCCGAGCAGACCTTCCGGATCGAAGGGGTATCCCTGATAGCCGTGATATACGTGGTTCTCGCCTACGAGGGCAACGTCGATCTTGCCCGAAATGTTGCCCTCCAGCGTCGCCCAGCCGGGCTCCGCGCCGAATACGTAGAGGATCAGCCAGTGGAGGCAGGTAACGCCCGCTATGCCCAGGAGAATGCGTTTCGGTGTCTTGAGGATGAGGGCCAGGAACCCGCCGAGGACGTAGCACATCGCGATGCGCTGCAGCACGCCGAAGATGCGGTAGTGCTGGATCCAGTACACCCAGTTCTGTCCGAAGGTCCAACTGGCGTCGTGCGGCGAGGTGGGGTAGAAGGGGAACAGGTTGAGGAGCGTGCCCACGAGGAAGATCAGGATGCCGCGCTTCACCAGTTTCCATGCGCTCTGCCTGTTGAGGCAGTCGCCGTATTTCGCGAAGGAGAAGGCCATCGCCACGCCGACGCAGAACAGGAAGAACGGGAACACGAGGTCGGTGGGCGTGCAGCCGGTCCAGGGAGCGTGCTTGAGCGGCGGGAAGATGTGGGCCCAGCTGCCCGGGTTGTTGACCAGGATCATTCCGGCCACCGTCATCCCCCGCAGCACGTCGAGGGCGACATATCGTTGGGTTTTCGTTTGTGCCATAACATACAAAGATACAAAAAAACCGTATCTTTGTCTTCCGATGGAACTCTTCTACTCAAAAACCATTTCCGAAGGCGGCAGGACGCTCGATCCCGACGAATCGGGCCACTGCGTCAAGGTGCTGCGACACCGCGCGGGCGACACGATCCACGTGGTGGACGGCCACGGGATGCTGTACCGCTGCACGGTCGTGGACGACAATCCCCGCGCCGTGGGGTTTACCGTGGAGGAGTGGGTGGAGAACTATGGCAGCCACGACTACCGGCTCCACATGGCGGTATGCCCGCCCAAGAACATCGACCGGTTCGAGTGGTTCGCCGAAAAGGCCACGGAAATCGGCGTCGATATCATCACGCCGCTCTTCGGCGACTATTCCGAGCGGCGGGTGTTCAAGCCCGAGCGCATCGAACGCCTGCTGGTGAGC
>LUZC01000010.1 GCA_001603505.1 Bacteroidales bacterium Bact_11
GAACGGTGGTCGTCGAGCTTGCGGCGCAGAAGGGTTTTCTCACCGGAGATAAGGATATCTTCGCCGGAGAGGCCTGCCAGCGGGATACAGAGCCGTGCAAGCAGCCCGGATTCCCCGACGAAAAGCGTATTGTCGCGAACCTTGAGGCCGTCGCGCTGCAGGTTCTGATGTCCTTCGATGGTGAGCGTGGTGCCGTCGAGGATGATGTCGGCGTAGAGTGCGCGGGCCACATCGATGGCGGCATCCGTGTCGCTGCAATGGGTAATCCCGTAGAGTTTTGTGGTGCCCGTGGTCAGGGCTGCCAGCAGAATGGCCCGCTGGGCGACACTTTTGGAAGCCGGCAGGGCCGCTTCACCGTAAAGCTTGATTTCTGATTCGGGGAGCAGATCGGCCCAGCTGGGCTGGCCCGATGCGGTACTTCCTTCCCTTGTAGGGGAGACAAACAGGAAAGGAGCGCCTTTGCTCAGGGCTTGGAACCTGGAATCGACGCCCGCTTCTCCCATGGCGAATGCCAGCAGCCGCCCCGGCTCGAAATGGTCGTAGAGCGATAATACGGTCTGTGCATCCTCCGATGTGTTGGCCGTGGTGACGATCTTGATGATGTCAGCGCCGAGCCGGCGGGCCTGTTCGGCGACGGCCAGCAGCCGTTCGGCCGGATCGGTGGCTGTGTAGTTGTGGTACGAAACGATGACCTTGCAGCCATGGTTCATTGCCAGGTTCATCAGCCATTGCCGGGAATTCTCGGGGAAATCGAGAGGGATGTCGACATAGTCGGCGCCGGCGATGATGGCGGTGGTCAGCTGCCTGGCGGCATCTTCGGCCTGCGAGGGAAGAGAGATATGGCAGGTGGCGATGAGTATGGCCTTGCGGGGCATGGCGAAGATTTCCCGCAGGTCTTCCTCATCGAGCGTGCATTCGTCGAGACGGATTTCCACGGCGGCGTCTTCACGGGTGGCCGCCATGAACTGGCAATAGAACCTTCCGGCCTTTTTCAGGCTGTAACAGAGCATTCCCATAGTGTGGCTTCGCCGATTCTCTTGGGCAATACGTAACGGAGTGCCGAACCTTGCCGTTTCTTGTCTTGCAGGATGGCTTCGCGCAGGTTCTCTTCCGGAACGGGCGGCTCCACGGGCAGGCCGATGGCCTGAAAATCGTCGCGGATGCGTTCGGCCGTTTTCGGGTCGAGGATATTCTCCCTGCAGGCAAGGCGTGCGGCCATCACGATGCCAATGGCAACGGCTTCTCCATGGGCGTATTGGGAGGAAACCTTCTCGATGGCATGGCCGAAAGTGTGGCCGAGGTTGAGCAGCTGGCGCACGCCGCGGTCTTCCGGATCCTGTTCCACGATTTGGCACTTGATCTCGCCGGCGCGCCGCACGAGCCATGTGGGGAGTGGCTCCTGCCCGGGATTCCGGAAATAGCCGATGGCCGAATCGTAGGCCTTGGCATCGGCCAGCAGGAAGGTTTTAAGCATCTCCGCTGCACCGCAAAGGAGCGCCCGTCGCGGGAGCGTCTGCAGGAAATCCGTGTCGATGTACACGAATTCGGGCAGGCGGAAGGTGCCTACCATGTTCTTGTAGCGGTCGAAATTCACGCCGTTCTTGCCGCCGATGGCGGCATCGACCTGGGCGAGCAGGGTGGTCGGCACGAAGCCGAACTTCACGCCGCGCTTATAAACGGCGGCAGTGAACCCCGTGATGTCGGTAGTGATGCCGCCGCCCACGCCGATAAGCAGCGTGTCGCGGTCGGCCTGAAGTTCGAGCAGTCCGGCGACCAGCCGTTCCACGGTGGCGAGGGTCTTTTCTTCTTCCGTGGCATGGATCCAGAGGATCGGACAACCCCACGCCTCGAGCACGCCCTTGTCGCGGAACCAGTCGTCCGCCACGAGGACCGTCCCTTCGCGCGGGAACAGGTCGGCCACTTTGCCGTAGATGAGATTATTCTTCAATGCTGCCAGCTACGATGTTGGCGATACGGGCGCGGAGTTTGCCGGTGCCGCCCTGATCGACAGGGTGGACACGGTGCGCCAACAGGATCACCGCGGTTTTGGATTCGAGGTCGATGACGATGGAGGTGCCGGTGTACCCGGTGTGGCAGATGGTGCGCGTGCGGCTGAAGAGGTCGCCGCGCAGGCCGGCCGCACTGCTGCGGTTATCCCAGCCAAGGGCACGTCCGATCCAGGGATCATTATCTTCCGGCACGGCGGCCATCGTGTTGACCGTCATCGGGCTGAGGATGCGCTTGCCGTTGATGGCACCTCCGTTCATGAGGGCGGCGCAGATAACGGAAAGGTCTTCGCAGTTGGAGAACACGCCGGCGTTGCCGGAGTTCCCGCCGTTGGCCAGACGGGCCAGGGGGTCGTGTACCTCGCCCAGCAGCGGCTGTCCGTCTTCCTGCACTTCGGTGGGGGCCACCAGCGGCATCCATTCCGGATGGCGCTCCTTCGGCATGTAGCCGGTGTGCTTGAGGCCGAGTTTGCCAAACACGTTCTTCTCGGCATAGTCGCAGAGTTTTTCGCCCGTGATGTTCTGCAGGATGTTCTGCACCGTCACAAAGTTGAGGCAGCTGTACATATAGCCGGTCTTCGGCTTGAAGTTGCGCTTGATTTCATTGGCGATGTGCCAGATCAGCGAGTCCGGGCTGTTCTCGCCGAAGCGGGCCAGATAAGAGGCCGTGGCGATGTAGGGCGACAGGCCCGATGTGTGGGTCATCAGGTCCTGCACGGTGATGTCGACCTTCCTGCCGGTTTCAGGATCGATCCAGGGCTTGAATCCGGGGATGTACATATCGACGTCGTCGGTCAGGCGCACATAGCCGTTCTCTACGAGCTGCATAAACGAGAGCGTGGTGCCCACGCACTTGCTCACGGAAGCCAGGTCGAACATGGTCTCGACCGTCATCGGCACAGTATCGGGCACAACCTGCTTGTTGCCATAGGCCTTCAGGAAGACGATTTTGTCGTCGCGGACCACCGACACCACGCAGCCGGGGATGTTCCCCTCTTCGATGGCGAGAGCCACTTCGCGGTCGATCTGGTTGAGTTTTTCGGAATTCATGCCCATCGATTCGGGCGTGGCGTGTTTCAGCGCGCCTTCCGGAGCCGGGGCGTTGCAGGCGACCGCAAGCAGCAGGACGGCCAGCACGTAAAGTATTCTTTTCATAATGCGGGTAGTTTCGGACGGTATGCTACAAAGGTATAAAAAAAAGTGGCCGGATAACCAGCCACTTTTCAGATTGAGAACGGAAGGATTACTCCTCGCGACGTCCACGGCGCTCACCGCCGCGACGCTCGCCGCGGTCACCGCGACGTTCGCCGCTACGGCCGCCACGGCGCTCGCGACGCTCACCGCCACGGCGTTCACCGGCAGCACCCTGTGCAGCGGCGGAAACACCGGCGTTCGGCGACAGATCGCGTTTGCCATAGACCTCGCCGTTGCAGATCCAAACCTTGATACCAAGCACGCCGACCTTGGTGTGAGCCTCAGCCAGTGCATAGTCGATATCGGCACGGATGGTGTGGAGCGGGGTACGGCCTTCCTTGAACATCTCGCTACGGGCCATTTCGGCGCCGCCGACGCGGCCGCTGATCTGGATCTTGATGCCCTCGGCGCCCATGCGCATGGTCGAAGCGACGGCCATCTTGATGGCGCGGCGATACGACACGCGGCCCTCGAGCTGACGGGCGATGTTGTTGGCCACGATGTTGGCATCCACTTCGGGACGCTTCACCTCGAAGATGTTGATCTGGACATCCTTCTTGCAGATGTTCTTCAGCTCTTCCTTCAGTTTGTCGACCTCCTGGCCGCCTTTGCCGATGATGATACCCGGACGGGCGGTGTGGATGGTGACGGTGATGAGCTTCAGCGTACGCTCGATGACGATCTTCGACAGGGAAGCTTTCGCCAGGCGGGCATTCAGGTACTCGCGGATCTTGGAATCCTCGAGGATGCGTGTCGGATAATCACCATACCAGTTGGAGTCCCAACCACGGATGATACCCAGACGGTTGCTGATCGGATTGGTTTTCTGTCCCATAATTATGCCTGCTCGGCCTCCTGTGCCGGTTCTTCAACGGGTTGTTCCTGATTCTTCGTACCGACGATCACCGTCACATGGTTGGAACGCTTGCGGATGCGGGCGGCCCGACCCTGCGGGGCGGTGCGGATACGTTTGAGCTGACGGCCGCCGTCGACCATGATGGTCTGCACGTAGACGTTGCCGTTTTCCAGTTCTTTGCGCGAGTCTTCGTTCTTCGCTTCCCAGTTGGCAATGGCGCTGCGCACCAGCTTCTCCAGGCGGACGGAAGCCTCTTTCTTCGAATAGTGGAGGATATCCAAAGCGCGGTTGACTTCGACGCCGCGCACCAGGTCGGCGACCAGGCGCATCTTGCGGGGCGAAGTGGGGACATCATTCAGCTTTGCAATCGCCGTGTGTCTCTTTATCTCTTTCAGCCTTTCGGCCATTTCTCTTTTACGAGCTCCCATTGTGTACTCTTTTTAAAATTTTAACGGTTGCCGGAATGGCCTTTGAAGGTACGGGTCGGAGCGAACTCACCGAGTTTGTGACCCACCATGTTCTCCGTGACGTAGACCGGAATAAACTTGGTGCCGTTGTGGACGGCGATCGTGTGGCCGACAAAGTCAGGGGAAATCATGCTGGCGCGGGACCAGGTCTTGATGACTTCCTTCTTCATGGTGCCCTCGTTCATGGCGAGCACGCGTTTCTCCAGGGCTTCCTGGATGTACGGACCTTTTCTAAGTGAACGACTCATAATCTAATACAGTTTAATTCCGTTATTTCTTTCTTCTTTCGATGATGAACTTGCTGGAAGTCTTCTTCGGGTTACGAGTCTTGTATCCCTTGGCGGGCAGACCCTTGCGGGAACGCGGGTGTCCACCGGATGCACGGCCTTCGCCACCACCCATCGGGTGATCGACAGGGTTCATCACGACACCACGGTTGTGCGGCCGACGGCCCAGCCAGCGCTTGCGGCCGGCTTTGCCGTGACTTTCCAGGTTGTGGTCAGCGTTGGAGACGGTACCGACAGTGGCACGGCAGGTCACCAGCACCATGCGGGTCTCACCCGAAGGGAGACGGAGGATGGCGTGGCCGCCTTCACGGGCGGTCAGCTGGGCGAACGTGCCGGCGCTGCGAGCCATGGCGCCGCCGTTGCCGGGGCGGAGCTCGATGTTGTGCACGAGGGTACCGAGCGGAATTTCTGCCAGAGGCAGAGCGTTACCGATTTCGGGAGCAACTCCGGGGCCGGAAGCGATGGTCTGGCCGACCTTCAGTCCGTTCGGAGCGATGATATAACGTTTTTCGCCGTCGCCGTAGACTACCAGCGCGATGCGGGCGCTGCGGTTCGGGTCGTATTCGATGGTCTTGACGGTGGCGGTGTAGTTGTCCTTGTCACGCAGGAAGTCGATGACACGGTACATCTTCTTGTGTCCGCCGCCCATATAGCGCATCGTCATTTTGCCCTGGTTGTTGCGACCGCCGGTTCCGCGGAGCGGACGGAGGAGGCTTTTCTCAGGAGTCGAGCAGGTGATCTCGTCGAATGCGCTGATCGCCTTATTTCTGGTACCGGGAGTCACCGGTTTGAACTTACGAATTGCCATGGCCTTTAAATGTTGCTATAGAAGTCAATCTTGTCATCTCCGGCCAAGGTGACGAACGCCTTTTTGTAGTGGTTCGTCCGGCCTGTCATTAAACCGTTCTTCGTATAACGGCTCTTGCGTTTACCGTGGTAGTTCACCGTATTGACATCCTTTACCGAAACACCATACATCTGCTCTACCGCCTTCTTGATCTCAATCTTGTTGGCATCGCGGTCAACAAGAAAACCGTAACGGTTGAGCTTGTCGCCCAGGACCGTCATCTTCTCAGTAACGAGGGGTTTGATTAAAATTCCCATTGTCGTAGGTTTTATTTGCGTCTTTCAACGAGAATATCCTGCACACCGTCCACAAGCACGAGATGGTTGGCATCCACGAGGGTGTAGGTGTTGATTTCGTCAATGGTGATGACCTTGACTTCAGGAAGGTTGCGAGACGAGAGGTAAATGTTCTTCGAATTCTCAGGAAGCACGACGAGGGTCTTGCGGCCATTGGCTTTCAGATTGTCGAGGATCTTGATGAAATCCTTGGTCTTGGGGGCTTCCATGGTGAACGGCTCGACCATCGTGATGGCGTTGTCCTTGGCCTTGTACGACAGGGCCGAGTAGCGGGCGAGCTGTTTCAGCTTCTTGTTGAGCTTGAAGTTGTAGTCGCGGGGCTTGGGACCGAAAGCGTTGCCGCCGCCCACGTAGATGTTGGACTTGATGCTGCCGTGGCGTGCACCGCCGCCGCCTTTCTGGCGACCCATCTTCTTGGTGGAGAAAGCGACTTCGCTGCGGTCTTTCGTCTTGTGGGTACCGTGGCGCTGAGCAGCCAGATACTGCTTCACATCGAGGTAGATCGCGTGATCGTTGGGTTCGATGCCGAAAATGGCGTCGTCAAGTTCGACCTGCTTACCGGAAGCAGTGCCGTCGATTTTCAATACATCCAGTTTCATAGCGCTTAGTCCTCCAAAATTACGTAAGAACCCTTGGCTCCGGGAACGGAACCTTTGACAACAATGAGATTGTTCTCAGGGATCACCTTGACGACCTCAAGGTTAAAGACCTTCACGCGGTCCCCGCCCATGTGGCCGGCCATGCGCATGCCTTTGAACACGCGGGAAGGCCAGGAGGATGCACCCATTGAACCGGGATGGCGGAGACGATCGTCCTGACCGTGCGTCTGGCCGCCGACGCCCTGGAAGTGGTGGCGCTTCACAACGCCCTGGAAACCCTTACCCTTGGAAACGCCGGTAACGTCGATCCATCTGAGCTCACGCTTGGTGAGGTCGGCCAACGTAACCGTGTCGCCCAGCTTGAGCTCCATCGGGAAGTCGTTCTTGAATTCCACGAGCTTGCGCTTAGGGGTGGTTCCTGCCTTTTCAAAGTGCCCTTTGAGGGGCTTGCTGGCGTGCTTTTCAGAGATTTCGTCATAGGCAAGCTGCACTGCTTCGTAACCGTCGGTTTCGACAGTGCGGATTTGCGTGACAACACACGGACCAGCCTCGATAACAGTGCATGGAAGATTTTTTCCCTCGGCACTGAAAACGG
>LUZC01000011.1 GCA_001603505.1 Bacteroidales bacterium Bact_11
CCGCTGACGTCCGCCATCACCATGGCGAGGTGGTCGCTGTCCAGCAGGAAGAAGTCGTAGAAATCGCCGCCGACCTCCTTGGCGGGGTCCATCACGGCATACAGGTCAAACTCACTCCGTTCCGGGTAGGGCGGGAAGATGCCCGGCAGCATCCCCTTCTGGATCTCACGGGCCACATGCAGTTCCGTCCCGATCCGTTCCTTTTCCGCTGTGACCGCGGTCACCTGGTCAATATAATTCCGGGTTTTCTCCGTCAGGTCCGCGAAGGATTTCGCAAGCACCTCCACCTCATCCCCGGTCCGGTATTCGTCCTCCATCCGGAATTCCAGGTTGTCACCCGTGATTTCGGAAATCCGCTCCGTGATCGTGTTCAGGGGTTTCACGATCCGCCTGCCGGCCAGCAGGGCGCCGCCTACCATCGCGGCCAGCAGCAGGCCCAGGATGATCCACATCATCGTTTTGCCCTTCGCGTTGTTGGCGCGGTAGGCCGCGGTGGCTTCCTGCTGGATTTCCCCGTAGTTTTCCCGCATTGCCTGCACGGGCTGTTCGGCAACCTCTTCACTGAAGGCCGCGATCATCGCCCAGCCGACCGTGTTCATCGGCGCGCCGACCATATAGTACCCGCCGTTATCCAGCCGGATATTCCGCACGCCGGTTTTTCCCTGCAGCGCATCCCGCACCAGGTCCGCAAGTTCGGTATTGGCGGATTCGCGCAGGTCGCTCGCCTCCACTGATTTCAGCACCGGGAAGACATCCTGGTCCTCCGGGGCGATGATCACATGGCCGTCCTGGTTTACCACCAGGAGAATACCCTCGTCCTGCGAGGACGCAGCTACCTTCTGCTGCATTTCCGTGATGTAAATATCCGCGCCGGCCACGCCCAGCAGCGTTCCGTCCGCGCCATAAACCGGCAGCGCGCAGGTCACGCACATCTCCCCGGTGCGCCGGTCCGTCTCGATATCCGAGAATACAAGCTTACCTGCTTCAGCTGCCTGGGTATACCAGTAGCGTTCCGGAGCGTTGTAGGTTTCATAGGAACCATTCTCCAGGATCCATTGGCTCGGGACGGTATCCGCCATCAGGGTAGCGCCTTCCGGCAGGGAAAACCAGATGTTGTCCGCCCCGTACGCGGTACAGAGCGAGACCATCATATCGGACATGTTCGCGATCACGCTGAGCTTGTCGCTCACTTCCGCCTCGTCCACGCCCTCGGCGAACAGCGCTTTCACGAAAAGCTCCCCGTCCTTCGACGCGTCCGGCCGGACATACGGCATGCGCGGAACGCTGTCCGGATCCTCCAGCAGCTTCTGCGCGTAGTCGCCCATCATCTGCACCCGGACCGCCACGTCCCGGAACATCTCGTCCGTGAGCTTCACTTCCATGTCCGTAAAACGGTCCAGGTTGTCCTCAATCACGGTATCGATGATCGCGGCTGTGGTGCCCGTCATGGCGGTCACCTGGCGCTCGGTCGTATCCCGGGTCAGCTGCGAAAGCATATTGCTCTGCGTCTGCGTCACGGCCAGGAACACCCCTGCCAGGAGCAGCATCGCGGCAATAATCAGCAGGACGATCTTGCTCTCAATCCCGCCGATGACCAGCTTCCTGAATTTTCTCAATGGTTTCACCTCGGTTCCGCGGCCCGTTCCGGGCCGGGAAATACTCTGTTCCGGAAGATGCCGCGGCCCTGCCGGAACCCTTCCGAATCGCAAACAATTTGATTTTTGTTTTAATTAGTATAGCACACAACACCGGGTATGACAAATAATTTGTTTGATAGCATATATACAAATAAACCGGCACAAAAAAGTACACCGGCACACAGCCCCGGAACGGCGCCGTACAAAGGGTTTCGGGGGGTCCGGACACTGATTTTCTGTTTGTGTTTTCATGGTTCCGTAAGGTATAATGGAACGCGAAAACGATCGGGATTATAGAAAAAACAGATCACCCTGATCACGGATATCT
>LUZC01000012.1 GCA_001603505.1 Bacteroidales bacterium Bact_11
GGAGCCGCGGCGCATCCCGAAGGGTCGGAAGCGGTCACCCTCGCGTGGAGCGCGGGCCGAAAGCGGAAGCCGTACCTGATCGGCGTCGATGAAAAGGACGTCATCGGGCTTCTGCTTGGGATCGAATCCCGGCGTCACGGCGAAGGTCCGCACATCCAGAAGCGCCGTCAAATCGTCCGGTCCGGCCGCCAACGGATAGACCCGCAACTCCCGGCGGTCCTTGACCAGCCGGTGCGTGGGTGAGAGAAACTCCTTGCCGCTGAAGGCCTCGAGCGAACGCTCGATCGACGCCAGCTGATCGGCATTGAACCCATATCCCTCCAGCAGCCGCCAGAGCCACCAGCCCGGCTCCGCCTGCCGAAGCAGCGTCGGAATGTCGATGCAAAGCGCGCCTTCCCGTTCCTGGCACAACGCGGCCCGGCCCGCCTCAAACACCCCGTCAAGCAGCCGTTCGGCCTGGCCGAAATGCCGCATCTCCGTCTGGAGCGTCCGTAAAAACGAGGGGTTGACCTTCTCCAGTTGCGGAAACACCTCGTGCCGCAGCCGGTTCCGCGCAATGGACGTGTCCGCATTGGTCGCATCGACGCGGAACGGTACGCCGACGCGCACGGCATACGCCTCGATCTCCCGCCGCGAGAAATCCAGCAGCGGACGGATGACGCGGACAGCCTCCGTTCCGGGCAACGGAACATCCTCCCGGATTCCGGAAAGTCCCCGCACACCCGTCCCGCGCAGTAAATGCAGCAGCAGCGTCTCCGCATTGTCGTCGAGATTGTGCGCCACGGCAACGCGCGTGAAGCCCTGCTCCCGGCAAAGCCGCGCAAACCAACCGTATCGGAGCTCACGCGCCGCCATCTCTACCGACAGACCGTGCGCCGAAGCATAGGCCTTTGTATCGGCTTCCTGCCGAAAAAACGGAACCTCGTGCTGGGCGCACCAGTCCCGCACCAACGCCTCGTCACCATCGCTGTCGGCCCCACGCAGACGGAAATTGAAATGCGCCACGGCCGTAGGAAGCCGCAGCGCGCTGTGCAAGAAGAGGTCCGCCATCGTCATCGAATCGACACCGCCGCTCACCGCCAACAGCACCCGGCCTTCCGAGCGCCCGGCTACAAGCCGCGCCAGCGTGCTGTCGAAGCGATCCTGCATGAAAGCTATTTCTTTTTCTTCTGTCCAATCGTGTAGGAGAACCCGATGGAGAAGAGCTCCTTGAACTGTATACCGCGGCCCTGGTAAGCCTCGCCCGCGACATGTTCCGGAGTTGTCTTTTTATAGAACTTCGGCACCAGCACGTTGTCATCGTAAATCAGGTTAGTGCGCAGCGTCACGGAAAAATACTTCGAGACTTTCGCCTCGGCATTTACGTCCCAGTTGACCTTGATGTTCTGGGGCTTATTGAGATAATCGGAGAAGAGTACCAGCGAAGTGGAAACCTTGAAATCCTGAACCTCGAGCTTTCCGTCGAATTTCAGCTGGGCACCGATCTCAAACCGGGCAAACTGGTCTTCGGCATTGCCGTAGCGAGTCCTCAGGTTCTCCGGACGTACCATCGTCACCTTGCCCGTCAACGGGGCAAAGTTGATGGAAATGTTTTTAACGGGCGTATAATCGATACCGAGACCCAGAGACGTGTAGGCAGGCGCCAGGAACGTCGACACGATGTCGTTTCCGCTATAGCCGTTGGCGAACTGCGTCCTGAAATTATACACGGCCGACAGATAGAGTTTGTCCACTACCTTGTAGCCGAATTTGCTATCAAAGATCAGGCGGTCGTCGCTCTTCTTATAACCGGTCTCGAAACTCTGGATGAAACCGTATCCGGCCTGCAGTTCGTTATCCCAGATGAACTTCCCCTTGGTCATGTTGGCATAGGCGTCAGCATAAGTATTGAGCGTGAGCTGCCCGGCGCCGCCAGCCGCCCACTGCATCAGCTGCAGCTGGGAAAAGCCGATGGTCGTGGCAATGCCCTTGGTCCACTCCGCCTTGAGGGAATCCGCCGGTGTGGCAGGCGCTTCCTGCGCAAACAGCGCAATGGCCGACAGTACGGCGACAGCGGCCAACAACAATCTCTTCATCATATCGGTTCTTTAGTAGGCTCTTGCAAAAATGACCCGTTGGTGCGAAGGCTTGCCGCTGTATACGCAGACACCCTCTTCCTCGCAGACACAAGAATCGATGGGAATGCAGCGGATGGTAGCCTTGGTCAACTCCTTGATCTTCTCCTCGGTCTCGGCCGTGCCGTCCCAGTGGCAGAGCAGGAAACCGCCCTTCTCAATCTCCACCTTGAATTCCTCCCAGGTGTCGACCTTGCGGATATTCGCGTCGCGGAAGGCCAGCGCCTTGGCGTAGAGATTCTTCTGAATCTCGCCCATCAGGGCTACGAGATGCTCCGCCAGACCTTCCTGCGGAATGTTTTCCTTGGTGGAAGTGTCGCGACGGGCGAGTTCCACATGGCCGCTTTCCAGGTCGCGCGGACCGATGACCAGACGCACGGGCACGCCCTTAAGCTCCCATTCGGCGAACTTGAAGCCCGGGCGGAGGTTGTCGCGGTCGTCGATCTTCACGCTGAGGCCCTTCGCCTCGAAGCCCGCCTTGAGTTCTTCCATGCGGGAAAGGATCGATGATCGCTCCTCGTCCGTCTTGTAGATGGGCACCATCACCACCTGGATCGGGGCAAGGGCCGGAGGCAGCACCAGACCATTATTGTCGCTGTGGCACATGATGAGCGCACCCATCAGGCGCGTCGAGACGCCCCAGGACGTGGCCCATACATACTCGAGCTTGCCTTCCTTGTTGGCGAACTGCACATCGAACGCCTTGGCGAAGTTCTGGCCCAGGAAGTGCGAGGTGCCGGCCTGCAGGGCCTTGCCGTCCTGCATCATGGCCTCAATGCTGTAAGTGTCGAGGGCGCCGGCGAAGCGCTCGGTTTCAGACTTGTGCCCGATGACCACCGGCATCGCCATGAACTCGCGGGCAAACTTAGCATATACGTTCACCATCTTCTGCGCCTCAGCCACGGCCTCGTCGTAGGTAGCGTGGGCGGTATGGCCCTCCTGCCACAGGAATTCCGCCGTGCGGAGGAACAGCCGCGTGCGCATCTCCCAGCGTACCACGTTCGCCCACTGGTTGCAGAGGATTGGCAGGTCGCGCCACGACTTGATCCAATTCTTATAGGTGTTCCAAATGATGGTCTCCGAGGTCGGGCGCACGATGAGCTCTTCCTCGAGCTTCGCGTCGGGATCGACCACCACGCCCTTGCCGTCGGGGGCTACTTTGAGCCGGTGGTGCGTCACCACGGCGCATTCCTTCGCAAACCCTTCCACGTGCTCCGCTTCCTTGCTCAGGAACGACTTGGGGATGAACAGCGGGAAATACGCGTTGACGTGGCCTGTGGCCTTGAACATCGCGTCGAGCTGATGCTGCATCTTCTCCCAGATGGCGTAGCCGTAGGGTTTGATGACCATGCAGCCGCGCACGGCGGACTGCTCTGCCAAGTCAGCCTTGACCACAAGATTGTTGTACCACTTCGAATAATCCTCTTCCCGGTTCGTGACCTCTTTGTTGGATACTGCCTCTGCCATTTTTTATTGGTATAAAAATTGTTATATTTGCAATAATTTAAACATACTGACGAGAAAACCGTCTAATGTATATGACGCAAAAATAAGAAAAATACACTTATAAACATACACAGGAGGTAAAAATGAAAAACAATCGCTTTGGATTCCTCGTAATCCTCGCAATCGCGGCATTGGCCAGCTCTTGTGGTACGTCGGGGTACTATGCTTCATCGGTGTACACCGACGGGATTTATCATCGTCAAACCGCAGAGTCGCGTGCCCAAATGGTTGCCGCGATGGAAGCGCAGCGCGAAAAAGAGCGCCAGCGCCAGTACGATCAATACCTAGCAAAAGACGAGGACGGTAATCTTTACGTAGTCACCGAACTGCTTGACGGAGAGACTTATGAGTCGCGTCTCCACAAATTCGACAGCCCCTGGTACACCAACTCGATCTGGTACGGCGGCTGGGACACGCCCTGGTACAATCCCTGGTGGAGTTCCTATCCCTATTCCTACACCAGCTGGCGATGGGGCTATGCCTGGCTCGACAGCTATTACGGCTGGGGTTATCCTTATTACTATGGCCGATACAACCCCTGGTACTACAGCTGGGGCTACTATGATCCCTGGTACTGGGGTCTCGGCTATGCCGGCTGGTACGGATTCGACCGATGGACCTATCGCTACCCTTATTGGGACCGTCCCGGTCACGGCCACGGTTATGGTCCCGGACCCGGCCCGGGCGGACATGGATCCGGCAAGCCGCAGGTGGTCCATACACCGCGCACCGGCGGTAGCGGCATGTACCGCACTACGGGCAGCGGAAGCGGCAGCCGCGGCATGTACACGACCCGAAAGACCAATAATGGCGGCAGCGTAAGCACCCGCACCTCCACCGGCACGGTGCGCACAAGCGGCAATTCGCGTCCGACCCGCACCGGCGCCAGCGGCTCCACCCGTTCCTCGGGCAGCTACAGCAGCGGCAGCTCGTCCCGGTCTTCGGGCAGCTACAACAGCGGTTCTTCGTCGGGCGGCGGCTACAGCGGCGGCTCGTCCAGCTCCGGTGGGTCCGGCGGCGGACATACCTCCAGTGGAGGCAGCCACAGCGGCGGCGGTCGCCGGTAACCGGCATCCCGCTTTTCATTCACCACACTCTAACGACAATCGACATGAAAAAGATAGCGACTCTGTTCCTGTCTCTGACAGTTACAGCGGGCCTCTTCGCACAGACCGCTGAAGACGCCCTCAATTTCTCTCAGGAGTACTATGAAGGCACCGCCCGCTCCATGGCCATGGGCAACGCCTTCACCGCTCTCGGCGGTGACCTGGGCGGCCTTGCCATCAACCCTGCCGGTTCAGGCGTATTCCAATGCTCACAGTTCTCCTTTACGCCGGGCCTGACCACAAGCCGTTCATCCGTGGGCTACCTCGGCAACTCCTCTTCCACCAAGAACTCGGCCCTGACCATTTCCAACGTGGGTACGGTGCTGACATTCAACACAGGCAACTACACCGGCCTGGTCAACTACAACTTCGGTTTCGTGTACAACAAGAAGAACAATTTCCGTTCTTCCATGAAGGCTTCCGGAACCACCAGCAACACTTCCATGCTGAGCGCCATCGCCAATGGGCTGGGTGACGTTTACAAACAAAACGGCCAATGGTACGGCATCACCAAGGAATCGCTGGAGAAAGACGCCAGCCCCAACCCTTACGAGTATTATTCGGCCGACCTCTGGCCGGCCATCCTGGCCTGGAACGCTTACGCCCTCGCCCCGCTCTACCTCAATCCCGAAGAAACCGAGTATATGTACATCGCTTCGACCGAGAACTACGACGGGGACGCCAATGAAATCAGGATCGGCGGTCCGCTCAACCAGAATTTCAACCGCAAGACACGCGGCAGCAATGAAGAATTCGCCCTCAACTTCGGCGGCAATATCTCGGACTTCCTCTATTTTGGCGTGAATTTCAACATGCACACCCTCAGTCAGACCACGGAGGAGTACTATGAAGAGAAGGCCGCCAACTCCAGTCAGTTCCAGGATGGATTCGTTTCGATGGACAACAGCTATTGGCTGCGCACCACCGGCTCGGGCATCAACTTCAAGTTCGGCGCCATCGTTACGCCTTTCGCAGGCCTGCGACTCGGTGCGACCGTCACCACGCCTACCTGGTACACCCTGACCGACGAGTGGGATTATACCATGAACACCGCTTTCGACAATGGCCACACCTACACCCAGTACTCGCCGACAGGCACCTACACCTACAAGTTGACTGCTCCGATGCGCTGGAGCGTGGGCGCCGCCTACACCTTCTGGGATCTCGGCCTGGTGAGCGTGGATTACGAGCAGGTGAACTACGCCAATACGAAACTTCGTGAAGACCGGGAGTATTCTTCTAACAATATCTACTCCTACGAGAACCAGCAGATTGCCAGTACCTTCAACAACTCCCATATCCTTCGGGTCGGTGCGGAAGTCCGCATCGGCGAACTCTTCTCGCTGCGCGGCGGTTACCAATACTATTCGCCGGCCGTCAAGGGCAAGGACTACAGCGTCTCGGGGTACGCTCCGGTCAAGGTGTACAGCGCCGGCATCGGCTTCAATCCGAGTCCGATCATTTCCATCGACCTGGGGTGGAACCGCACTTCCTCCACCACCAACCAGTTTATGCTGTACGATGACTACAACGGCTTGACGCCCGAAGGCCTCAACAGCACCGGACTCAACCGCGTGGTCTGCACGTTCGCGCTTAAATTCTAAGGAAGGAACCCGCATCCGGACCCTCCGCCGAGAGAAGATCGAGGATGGAGAGATTGGGAATGAAAGATGTCCGGTCGGAGCCGGGCATGACGGATGAGGGATCCCGGTTGACGAAGACCTGATAATAAGCCTGCTCGAAGCCAAACTCTTCGAGCAGGCTTTTTCCTTTGTATTTGGGCTGGATGCGGGCACGGAAATCCGTGAGATGCCCGGTCAAGCCGGGCATGACGAAGGAGTCGGTCAGGGCGACCGGTGTCTCGATGACCAGAAGCGCCAGGAGTTTCTCCAGGAGTGCCTGGTTCAGGTCGAAAAGAAAAGCAGGTCGGCGCTCCAGCAGCGGAATCAGCTCATCTGCATAATAATCATAATAAGCCGACGAATTGTAGGCCGCCGCAAGGGCGCGGATATGGTGCTGAAGCCACGGCTCGCCGTAGTCGATGCGGATGTCGCGGATCGGGCGGCTCAGCCGTTCTTCTTTCACCACGGGGATCGACAGGTCTTCGGGGCCGCCGGCCGAAAGGATGCGGCAGCGATTGCGCCACGATTGCTTCTGGTAAGCCTCGTGCTGCTCGATCAGCACCCTGCCGCTGTTGGCGATGGCAAAGAAATATTCCACAGGCGGAAAATATGCCGTGGTCAAGACAGCGCAGTCGAAGCAGGGCGGATTCATCGGATGATGCCTCGGGTGGAATGTTCGATGAAGGTGAGAATCCGGTCGCGATGCTCGCTGGGGGCGAAGAGTTCCCGAATCTGGCGGCAGGCGTCCGACACGTTGAGTCCGCTGTTGTAAATCAGTTTGTAGATGGAAATAATCTCTTCGATCACCGCATTCGGAAAGCCGCGACGGCGGAGCCCGATGAGGTTGATCCCCTCGTACACGGCAGGATTGCGCCCGCAGATGACATAGGGCGGAATATCCTTGGTGACACCCGAGGCGCCACCCAGCATGGCATGGGCGCCGATATGGGTGAACTGGTGGATCATCGTTCCACCACCCACAATCACCCAGTCGTCTACGTCGGTCTCGCCGGCCAGGCCGGAGAAACTAGAGAAGATGCAGTGGTCGCCCACCCGGCAGTCGTGCGCGATATGCACATACGACATGATGAGGCAGTCGCTGCCCACTTTCGTCAGCAGCTTGCCGCTGGCGGCTGTCCCTCGGTTGATGGTGGCACATTCGCGGATCGTGGTGCGCTCGCCGATCTCCACCCAGCTCTCCTCGCCCTGGAACTTCAAGTCCTGGGGGATTGCGCCGAGCACGGCGCCGGGGAAGACCTTGCAGCCACGGCCCAATTTTACATAGTCGAAGATGGTCACGTTGGGACCGATCCAGCAATCGTCGCCGATTTCCACATGAGCGGCAATGGTAGTGAACGGAGATATCACCACGTTGCGGCCGATGCGGGCGTCGGGATGTACATTCGTCATATCGTTGGTCATAGCGTATGGTCGGATAAGAATTGTCTGAGAGCTTGCGTATTGGCCTGGTGGCCAGGCTTGTAGGCCGTGATGCGTCCCTGGATGGGACGACCGGCCAGGGAGAGGTCGCCGAGCAGGTCGAGCAATTTGTGCCGGGCTGGCTCGTTGTCGAAATGCAGCTTAGGACGGCCCACAAAACCGCCTCCCCGGACCACGAGGGCGTTGTCGAGCGTACCGCCCCGGATCAGGCCGGCCAGCCGAAGCGGCAGCACTTCCCGGAGGAAACAGAAGGTTCGGCACGGAGCGATGTCACGGGCATAATCGGAAGAAGCGTCCCAGCGGGCTTTCTGCACGCCGATCGCCCTTGCCCGGAAATCGACGGTCAAGTCGATCTCGAAGCCGTCGGCCGGCTCGAAAGCAATTCGGGAGCCGCTGAGCGGGTCCTCGTACACGCAGGGCTTCCGAACCACGAGCATCCGGCGCTCGGCAGACTGTTCTTCCAGTCCATCCGCCAGGATGGCATCGGCATAATGGCGGCCGCAGCCGTCGAGGGCGGGCACTTCGGGCGCATCGAGGCACACCGTCGCATTGTCCACGCCCAAACCGTACAGGGCCGAGAGCAGATGCTCTGGCGTCAGGATCCGCACACCGTTCGCCGTCAGCGTCGTGCTGCGATGCGTGCGGCCCACGTTGTCGACGGAAGCGGCCACCGAAGGTTCTCCAGGCAAGTCGGTGCGCCGGAATAGGATCCCCTGGTTCTCGGGCGCGGGAAGCAGATGCATTTCAACGGCCTTGCCGGTGTGCAGCCCCCTGCCCCGGAACGTGTAGGATTCCTTCAGCGTATGCTGTTTCATCGGCAGGTCAGTCTTTGGAAGAGGCACTCTGTTTGAACTTGGCGTAAGCCCGCATATAGGTAGCGTAGTCGACGGCCGGGTAGCCCATCAGGGTCGTGCCGGATTTACGGACGTTCCCAATGATGCCGCTGTGTCCCGCAAGAACGGTATGGTCGGCCACGGTCACATGGCCGTTGATGCCCGACTGTCCGCCAATGGAACAGTGCGCACCCACCTTGGCCGAACCGGCGATGCCGGTCAGTGCGGCCATCACGGTATCGGCACCCACTTCCACATTGTGGGCCACTTGGCAGAGATTGTCGATCTTGACTCCCCGACGGATAACCGTGGAACCCATGGTCGCGCGATCGACGGTTGCGTTCGCACCAATCTCCACATCGTCTTCCAGCACCACATTACCCAATTGCGGAATCTTGCGGTACGAGCCGTCGGGCGTGGGCGCAAAGCCGAAACCGTCGGCACCGATCACCGCGCCGGCGTGGAGGATGCAGTTGTCGCCGATCACGCAGTCGTGGTAGATGCGTACCCCCGGGTAGAGGATGCAATTCTTCCCGATGCGAACGTTCGGACCGACATATACCTGCGGATAAAGATGCGTGCCCTTCCCAATGCGGGCCGAGCAAGCGACCGAACGCCGCAGCGACAGGCGCGCCCACAGCCGGTTGCCGCACTTGCGGCTCTTCTTCATGTCATTGAAAAAGCCGAGCAGCACCGACACGGCCGCATAGGCGTCGTCCACCTTGATGAGCGTGGCCGGAACCGCTTGCCTGGGCTCGAACGACCGGTTGACCAGCAGGACGCTGGCCTGTGTGTCGTAGATGTAGCGTTCGTATTGGGGATTGGCGAAAAAACACACATCTCCCTTGCGGGCATGTTCGATGCGGGCCGGGCCGGTGACCACGGTCTGGGGGTCGCCGACGATTTCGCCGCGGAGCAAATCGGCCAGTGTCTGTGCAGTTATGACCATAAAGAGCTGCAAAAATAGCACATTTTCCAGCAAAAAATTTGCCATTTCACAGGCAATTACTAAATTTGCGCCGATTTGAGGGGACAGACAGTCTCCTTTTTTTTGTGCAAACCAACGACATGATAACCCTAAAGACCATCGAAACCATCGCCCGGGAATACCTGGAAGGCACGGATCTCTCCCTCGTGGAGGTAACCGTCAGCGAAGACAACGACATCGAAGTGATCATTACGCGTGAAGCCGGCGTCTCGATCGACGACTGTGTGGCGCTCAGCCGCCACATCGAATCGCGCCTCGACCGCGACAAGGAAGATTTCTCCCTGATGGTCGGCTCGGCCGGAATCTGACAACGGAAAAAAATAAAATATAAACATACCTACACAATGGAAGTCAATCTGATCAGCACATTCGCTGAATTCAAAGAGCTCAAAAACATCGACAGGCCCACGCTGATGAGCGTGCTGGAAGACATTTTCCGCACCCAGCTCGCCCGCATGTACGGCGACGCGGACAATTTCGATATCATCATCAACATCGACAAGGGTGATATCTCGATCATCCGCAACCGGACTATCGTGGAAACCGTGGAGGATCCCAACAAAGAGATTTCCCTCGAAGAAGTGTGCAAACTCGACGACTCGTACGACGAGAACGACCTGGGCGAGGAGTATCCGGAAGACGTGCCGATGTCGAGCTTCGGCCGCCGCGGTATCCTGAACCTGAGGCAGAATCTTTCGAGCCGCATCACGGACATCGAGAAGGCAAACCTCTTCAACAAGTATCGTGAAAAGGTGGGCGACATCCTCGTGGGTGAGGTTTACCAGGCCTGGAAGAAAGAAGTGCTGGTGATGGATGAAGACGGCAACGAACTGGTGCTGCCCAAGAGCGAGCAGATTCCTTCCGACTTCTTCCGCAAGGGCGATACCGTCAAAGCCGTGATCATCAGTGCCGAGATGCGCAACAACAACCCGATCATCACCCTGTCGCGTACCTCCAACCTCTTCCTCGAGCGTCTGTTCGAACAGGAAGTTCCGGAAATCTTCGACGGCCTGATCACCATCAAGAAAGTGGTCCGCATGCCCGGAGAACGCGCCAAGGTGGCGGTGGAATCGTACGACGACCGTATCGACCCGGTGGGCGCCTGCGTCGGCGTGAAGGGTTCCCGTATCCACGGCATCGTACGTGAACTGCGCAACGAGAACATCGACATCATCAATTGGACAACCAACACCCAACTGCTTGTGCAGCGTGCTCTTTCGCCCGCCAAGATTTCGGCCATCCGCATCGATGAGGAGAACAAGAGCATCCGCATCGACCTGGAAGCGAGCGAGCTGGCATTGGCCATCGGCCGCGGCGGCAGCAACATCCTGCTGGCCGAACAGCTTTCCGGCTACAAGATCGACGTGTACCGCCTTGGCGACGACACCCAGGACGACGAGGAGGACGTGATGCTCGACGATTTCTCCGACGAAATCGACGAATGGATCCTCGAAGCCCTCAAGGGCATCGGCTGCGATACCGCCAAGAGCGTGCTCGCCCTGCCCACCGAAGAGATCATGCGCCGGGCCGACCTCGAAGAAGAGACTGTACTCGATGTGCAGCGCATCCTGCGGGAAGAATTCGAAAACTAATCCAATTTCATTACGGGAGAATCAAGTATGGCAGAAGGAACAATCAGAATCAACAAGATCCTCAAAGACTTCAACATCGGTCTGTCCACCCTGGCCGACTTCCTCAAGAAGAAAGGCGTCACGGAAGAACTCACGCTTACCTCGAAGATTTCGGAAGACCTCTTCGCGCTGGTGGCCAAGGAGTTCGGAAAGGAACAGCTCATCAAGGAACAGTCGCGCAAGGTAGCCATCAAAGTTAAGGAAATCACTGAGATGGACAGCAACCGTGTGGCGGAGGAAGAGGAACCGGTCAAGGAAATCCTCATCAAGACCCATGTGCTCACAGACCAGAAGAAGGTGGAAACTCCCGCACCGGAACCGGCCCCTGAGCCCGTGAAGAAAGCCCCGGTCAAAACACCTGCAACACCGAAAGCGGAGCCCGAAAAACCGGAGGAAGAAAAAGCAGATGTTCCTGAAACGCCCAAGACCGAACTCAAGGTGGTCGGTCACATCGACTTATCGCCCAAGAAGAAAGCCGAACCCGAGCCCGCGCCGGAAAAGCCCGAGCCCGCACTCGAGCCTGAGGTGAAAGAGGAGAAAAAGCCCGAGAAGAAGGAGGAGCGTCCCGTCATCGAGCACATCGAGACCAAAGTGGAGAAACTTGCCGGGCCGAAGACCGTCGGCACCATCGACCTCTCGAAATTCGAGAAGAAACCCGCCACGGCCGATCACGGCAAGAAAGACAAGAACAAGCGCGAGCGCATCCACAAGGGAACCGCCAAGGTGGACATCAGCAACCCGAAAAACAGCATCGCCAAGACCAACGGAAAGGACAATAAAGACAATGTCCGCGGCAAAGCCGCCAAGAAGGGCGAACGCTTCAAGGCCGTCCGTCCGGAATTCGACAGCGACGAGATCCAGAAGCAGATCAAGGAGACCTACGCCCGCATGACCGAAGGCCACGGCAAGACCAAGACCTCGAAGCACCGCCGCGAGAAACGCGAAGAGATCTCCCTGAAGATGCAGGAAGAGCAGGAACGCCAGGAACTCACCAGCAACGTGCTCAAAGTCACGGAATTCGTGACCGTCAACGAGCTGGCCATCCTGATGAACAACACGCCCGTCACCAAGGTCATCGAAGCATGCATGAACCTCGGCCTGATGGTGTCGATCAACCAGCGTCTCGACGCGGAGGCCATGGTGCTCGTGGCCGAAGAGTTCGGCTACAAGATCGAATTCGTGACGGCCGAGATCCAGGGCGCCATCGCCCAGGAGGAAGACCGCGAAGAGGATCTCCAGCCGCGTCCGCCGATCGTCACCGTGATGGGTCACGTGGACCACGGCAAGACCTCGTTGCTCGACTACATCCGCAAGACCAACGTCATCGCCGGCGAGGCGGGCGGCATCACGCAGCACATCGGCGCCTATCATGTGGAACTCCCCGACGGACGCGCCATCACCTTCCTCGACACCCCGGGTCACGAAGCGTTCACCGCCATGCGTGCCCGCGGCGCCAAGGTCACCGACCTGGCCATCATCATCATCGCGGCCGACGACGCCGTGATGCCGCAGACGGTCGAGGCCATCAGCCACGCACAGGCTGCAGGCGTCCCGATGATCTTTGCCATCAACAAGATCGACAAGCCGGGCGCCAATCCCGACAAGATCAAGGAACAGCTGGCGAACATGAACATCCTGGTGGAAGACTGGGGCGGCAAGTACCAGTGCCAGGAAATCGCCGCCAAGAAAGGCATCAACGTCGACCAGCTGCTGGAAAAAGTCCTGCTGGAAGCCGACATGCTGGAACTCAAGGCGAACCCGAACAAACTCGCAGTGGGCAACATCATCGAGTCGTCGCTCGACAAGGGCCGCGGCTACCTGGCCACCGTGCTTGTGCAGAGCGGTACGCTCCACGTGGGCGACCCGATCGTGGCCGGCTGCTATGCAGGCCGCGTTAAGGCCATGTTCAACGAACGCGGCCAGCGCCTCAAGGAAGCCGGTCCTTCCACGCCGGTCTCCGTGCTCGGCCTGAGCGGCGCGCCGACCGCCGGCGACACCCTCAACGCCATGGAGGACGAGAAGGAAGCCCGCGACGTGGCCAACAAGCGCGAGCAGCTCATCCGCATCCAGGGCATAAAGACCCAGACGCACATCACCCTCGAAGAGATCGGCCGCCGCATCGCGCTCGGCAACTTCCAGGAGCTCAACATCATCGTCAAGGCCGACGTGGACGGTTCCATCGAGGCCCTGTCCGACTCCCTCATCAAGCTCTCGACCGAGGAGATTCATGTCAACGTGATCCACAAGGCCGTGGGCGCCATCTCCGAATCGGATGTCCTGCTGGCCGTGGCGTCGAACGCCATCATCATCGGCTTCCAGGTGCGCCCGATGCCGAATGCCCGAAAGCTCGCCGAGAAAGAGCAGATTGAAATCCGCCTCTACTCGGTCATCTACGACGCCATCAATGAAGTCAAGAGCGGTATCGAGGGTATGCTCGCACCGGAGGAAAAAGAGGAAGTCACCGCCAACGCCGAGGTCCTCGAGACCTTCAAGATTTCGAAGGTGGGTACGATCGCCGGATGTATGGTCCGCG
The DNA here is from genome assembly GCA_001603505.1 of Bacteroidales bacterium Bact_11. Taxonomy (GTDB): domain Bacteria; phylum Bacteroidota; class Bacteroidia; order Bacteroidales; family UBA932; genus Cacconaster. The sequence continues at coordinate 13,774 of LUZC01000012.1, forward strand.
ACGGCAAGCTTACCCGCAATGCGAAGGTCCGCGTGATCCGCGACGGCATCGTGGTGTACACAGGCTCGCTGGGCTCGCTCAAGCGCCTGAAGGACGATGTCAAGGAAGTCGCCGCCGGATTCGACTGCGGTCTGAGCGTCGACGGATTCAACGACATCAAGATCGGCGACATGATCGAAGCCTACCAGATCGTGGAAGTCAAACGCAAACTGTAACTCATGGATCCCCTGCAGGCCATTTCCCCCGTCGACGGCCGCTATGCGTCGAAGACGTCCGAACTTTCGGCTTTCTTCTCCGAATACGCCCTGATGCGCTACCGCGTGCTGGTGGAAGTGGAGTATTTCATCGCTCTGTGCGAACTCCCGCTGCCGCAGCTCCGCGATATCGACCCCGACGTCTTCCCCGCCCTGCGCGCCCTCTACGGCGACTTCCAGGTGGAAGACGCCGCCCGGATCAAAGAGATCGAGCGCCGCACCAACCATGATGTCAAGGCCGTGGAGTATTTCCTGAAGGAACGCTTCGCGCAGCTCGGCATCGAACGCTTCGGCGAATTCATCCACTTCGGGCTCACCTCGCAGGATATCAACAACACGGCTACGCCGCTCTCGCTCAAGGAAGCGATCGCAGAGGTGTATCTTCCCGCCCTGCGCGAACTGTTGGGCATGCTCTCCGAACGCGCCGCCCTGTGGGCCGACGTGCCGATGCTCGCCCATACCCACGGGCAGCCCGCTTCCCCCACCCGCCTAGGCAAGGAGCTGGAGGTGTTCGTGGTCCGGCTCAAGGAGCAGATCCGCCAGCTGGAAGCCCGCCCCTATCCCGGCAAATTCGGCGGTGCAACGGGCAACCTCAACGCCCACGCGGTAGCCTATCCCGACATCGACTGGAACGGCTTTGCAGAAAGTTTCGTTGCCTCGCTGGGCCTGAAACGATCCTGGCCCACCACCCAGATCGACCACTACGACAACCTGTCGGCTATCTTCGACGCGCTGCGCCGCATCAATACGGTGCTTGTGGACCTGAGCCGCGACTGTTGGATGTATATCTCCATGGAGTACTTCGGCCAGACGGTCGTGGACGGCGAAGTGGGTTCTTCCACGATGCCCCACAAGATCAATCCCATCGACTTCGAGAACGCAGAAGGCAACCTTACCTACGCGAATGCCATCTACAACTACCTCTCGGAGAAGTTGCCGGTTTCGCGCCTGCAGCGCGACCTCACCGACTCCACGGTATCGCGCAACATCGGTGTGCCCATCGCCCATTCGCTGATAGCCATCCGGTCGCTGGAAAAAGGCATCGGCAAGCTCATCCTCAACGAAGAGAAAGTGGCGGGCGACCTCGAGGCCAACTGGGCCGTCGTCGCCGAAGGCATCCAGACCATCCTGCGCCGGGAGGGATTCCCCAAGCCGTACGAGGCGCTCAAGGCGCTCACGCGCACCGGACACCATATTACCAAGGAAGCCATCTGGCATTTCATCGAAGACCTCGACGTGTCCGAATCGGTCAAGGCCGAGCTCCACGCCATCACGCCGAACACTTACACAGGCATTTAGCCGTCTTTAAGACGCAACATTTACCCGTTATTTTGCATCTAAGGTGTGTATTTAGCATTACACACCTTTTTTTGCTCGCATGAAACGATTTGTTCTTGTACTCACTGTCCTGGGCATGGCCTTATCGGCAAATGCCCAGCGCTGGACGATATGGTATGGTGTCAACCTTTCCAATGAAATGAAGAACGGAGCCCTCAAGGAGTGGCATTTCGCCAATGGCGGCGTGGACTATACAATCCCCGTCTCGCACTTGGATTTCACCATCGGCGCCGGACTGAATACGACCGGCGGCCGGCGGCGGATCAATTATGCGCAATTGGAGAGCAATGCGGGGTACCGTTTCGTTGACTCACCGAAAGGCTTGAAATTATCCGCCATCGCCGGGCCTTATCTGGGAATCAAGGTGGCCGACGACCGAAATGATTATGCGCCCTTACCCCCCGCCGTCAAGCCTGTTACCTGCGGATGGCAGGCGGGCGTGGTGATGCGGTTCAGGCCCATCTCGCTGAAGGTCGGTTATGAGCAGGCACTCGTGGGATATTACGATGCTTCTGTCTCGTCACAATACTATAAGGCAGACGGACAACCGGCCTACCCGACCACAAGGCCCCACTCCCTCTTCATCCGTCTCGGATTTACTTTTTAGAAGCGCTATCTATTGAAGAAATAAAAGGAAAAGGCGACTCGCTGCAGTGCGGGTCGCCTTATCCTTTAACCTAAAACTTAACCTATGAAAAAACTATTCGTTCGATTTATAGGTTAAGCAAAGCGCGTGCCAAAGTTTTTTAATTCGCCGGAGTAATCGAAATAATCTGCACCTTGTTGACCGGGCGGTCGCGCGGATCGGTTTTTTCAGCCGCGATCTTGTCGATTACCGAGAGACCGTCCACCACTTCTCCGAAGATGGTGTATTCGCCGTCGAGGTGGGCGCAGTTGTCGGGATCGTGGACGATGTAGAACTGGGAGCCGGACGATTCCTTGGCCGGATTCACCATATCGCCGCGACGGGCGGCAGCCAGCGCGCCTTTCTTGTGGGTCAGGCCGGGCACGATCTCCGCCGGAATGGTATAACCCGGTCCTCCGGTGCCAAACTGGGCTATCTTGGTAGAATCCTTGGTGAACGGATCGCCGCCCTGGATCATGAAACCTTTGATGATCCGGTGGAACAGCAGGCCGTTGTAGAAGCCGGACTTCGCCAGTTTGACGAAATTGTCGCGGTGAAGCGGCGTTTCCGAATAGAGTTTGACGGTCATGGTTCCGTCGGTGGTCTTGATGGTCAACTTCGGCTCTTCGCCGAGAGCGGCCCACTTGTCGGCGGGCACAGCAGGTGCTTCGTTCATAGTTGTTAGTTCTTGAGTCTCTTCGATGGCCTCGTCGGGATTGGCATCAAGTCCCGGTTTCGAGTCGTTACCCTTGCCGCAACCGGCCATAAGGACAGCCGCCGCAAGGAAGTAAATGCATATCCGTTTCATCCGTCAATAAACGTTTTAAGCTGTTTTTACTGCCCAAATTTAGCGATAATTTCGTATTTTTGTAAAGTTAAACTGCATTTCGTGGCGAACCCCATCAAACAACTTGCCGGCGAAACTGCCATCTACGGACTGAGTACCATCCTGGCCCGCGTCATCAACTTTGCGCTCGTCCCGCTGTACACGCGCGTGCTGACGCAGACGCAATACGGTGTGTTCTCGGAGTTCATGGCCTACATCGCCATGCTGCAGGTGGTGCTTACGCTCGGCCTGGAGACGGGATGCTTCCGCTATGCCAGCAAAGAAGGTGCCGATCCGAAACGGGTGTTCTCCAATGCATTCGTCACGGTATTCGGCGTCTGTGCCCTTTTCTTGGCCTGCCTGATAGCCTTTTCCGGCGAAATAGCCACCGGCTTCGGCTACCCCGGCTTCGACAACCTGATCATTTACTGTGGGCTTATCCTGCTGATCGACTGTACGACGGCCATTCTGTTCGCCAAACTGCGGCACGAACACAAGGCCTTGAAATTCGCCGTCATCAAGACGATCAAGATCCTCACGGAAGTTGGTGTGAACCTGCTGCTCTACCTGGTGATGGCCGCCCGGTTCGCCACCAACCCCGATCATTGGCTCACCCGGTTCGTCAGCGCGTCGCCCGACTTCACCTACCCCATCTTCGCCATTCTGATCAGCTGCCTCGTGTGCCTGGTGCTGATTGCTCCTGATCTTCTGAAACTCACCTTCCGGCTCGACGGGAAACTCATCCGCCGGCTCCTCGCCTATTCGCTGCCATTGATGATCGCAGGCCTGCCGGGCATCATGAACGACGTGCTCGACCGCGTGCTGATGCGTTTCATCAACGCTGATCCCGTGAACTGGCGCGCCGACCTGGGCGTGTACCAGGCGGCCGTCAAGCTGGCCGTCATCATGCAATTGTTCGTGCAGATGTTCCGCTATGCCGCTGAACCGTTCTTTTTTCAACGGGAGCGCGACAAGGACAGCAAAAAAATCTACGCCGACGTGTTGAACTACTTCACAGCCTTCTGCATGTTCGGTTTCGTGGTGCTGATGCTCTTCATGGACGAGATCGGCCTGCTGCTGGGCAAGGACTTCCGGGTGGGACTCTCCATCACGCCCATCATGCTCATGGCCTACGTGATTACGGGCGTGCTGTTCAATGTGAATATCTGGTACAAGCTTTCGGAAAAAACGGGCTATGCCGTCTGGATTACCCTGGCGGGACTGGTGGTGACCATCGTGGTCAACCTCCTTTTCATGCCGAAATATTCCTATCACGCGGCCGCGTGGGGGCATATCGCCAGCTACCTGACGATGCTGGTCCTTACAGCCTGGCTGGGACGCAGGCACTATCCGATTCCATACAACTGGGGCGTGGTGCTCCTGCTGACAGCGGCAGGCCTCGGAACATGGGGTGTCAGCCGCCTGTTGCCCGAAATGGACCTGTGGATCAAAATCATCGTGCATTTGCTGCTGGTACTGGTCTATCTTGGGCTTGCATTTATTATATTTGTATTCCATAAGAAGAAATCCGCCGCATGAAAGTCAAGATCGTGAACCATTCCCCGTTCGATCTCCCGGCTTATGCCACGCCACAATCAGCCGGCATGGATCTTCGGGCCGACCTCAAGGAGCCCGTCGTCCTCGCTCCGCTGGAGCGCACCCTGGTCCCCACCGGGCTGCATATCGAGTTGCCCGCAGGCTTTGAGGCCCAGGTACGCCCCCGCAGCGGACTTGCCGCCAAGTACGGCATCTCGATTGTCAACGCGCCCGGTACCATCGACGCCGACTATCGCGGTGAAATCAAAGTGATCCTCGTCAATCTTTCTAACGAGCCCTTTGCGATCGAGCCCGGTGAACGCATCGCCCAGATGGTGGTAGCACGTCACGAACAAGTGGAATGGGAGCCCGTAGAAACACTGGAAGAAAGTGAGCGCGGCAGCGGAGGATTCGGATCAACCGGTAAACAATAGCAGTCAGCCATGATATCAGTAGAGGAGCTATACGCACTGTATAAGAGGTGCTCGGGAATTACGACAGACAGCCGCAACATCAAAGACGGCATGATGTTCTTTGCCCTGAAAGGCGACAAGTTCGACGGAAACGACTTCGCACTGGACGCGCTCAAAGCGGGCGCCCGCTATGCAGTGGTCGACCGCTTCTTGCTGGAAGGCACTTCCTACCGGGGGCGCAAATGCATCGTGGTGGAGAACTCGTTGGAAATGCTGCAGAAGATGGCCGCCTACCACCGCCGCCAGTTCGACATTCCCGTGATCGGCATCACCGGCACCAATGGGAAGACCACGACGAAGGAGCTCGTGGCTGCGGTGCTTGCGAAAAAATATGACCTGGTCGCCACGCAGGCCAATTTCAACAACCACATCGGTGTGCCACTCACCCTCTTTCGCATCGACGAGCGCACCGACCTGGCCGTCGTGGAGATGGGCGCCAGCGCTCCCGGCGAAATCGCCGATCTCACGAAGATCGTACAGCCCACCTGCGGCCTGATTACCACCGTGGGCAAGGCACACCTGCAGGGATTCGGGTCGTTCGAGGGTGTCAAGAAAGCCAAAGGCGAACTCTACGACATCCTCCGCCAAAGGGGCGGCGTGGTGTTCTACAACGCCGACAACCCGAACCTGCGCGAAATGGTAGCGCACCGCCCCGGCCTGTGCACCCGGAAATACGGCGTGAAGGAACAGGGTGTCCAGATTCTGCCCGCCACTGCCGAAGAACCCTTCCTGCGTCTGTCTTTCGAGCACGAGGGTAAACCCATCACCATCGCCACGCACCTGGTGGGCGACTACAATGCCGACAATGTGATGGCCGCCTTGTCCATCGCCGAGGCTTATGAAGTTCCGTTTTCCAAGGCCGTCGCTGCCATCGAGGCATACGTGCCTTCCAATAGCCGCAGCCAACTCGTCAAAACAGGACTCAACACCCTGATCATCGACGCCTACAACGCCAATCCCTCCAGCATGCGCGCTGCGCTCGACAATTTCGCAGGCACGGACTTCCCCAATAAGGTGCTGATGCTGGGCGATATGCTGGAACTGGGCCCCGATTCAGCCGAAGAGCACCGCGCCATCCTCCGCCATGCGCTGGAAACGGCGCCGATGACCTATGTGGTGGGATCGGAATTCGGCGGCATCGTCGCCTCTGTGGAGACCACACCGCTGCAGCAGGTCCAGGCGTTCCCCGACATCGACGCGCTCAAGGCCTACGTGCTGGAGCATCCCCTGCAGGACTGCACCATCCTGATCAAGGGTTCGAACGGCAACCACATGCAGCGAATCGTCGACGCCCTGTAAAAAAGATTTGTAATTCAAAATTTATCCGTATCTTTGCAGGCCTTTCCTCGAGAAGGAAGGGAAGTTAGAATTATTGTACTGATTGTTAACTTAAAACCCATTTAAAATGGCTGTTAAAATCCGCCTTTCGCGTCACGGCAAGAAGAACTACGCGTATTTCCACATTGTCGTTGCTGACGCACGCGCACCGCGCGACGGCCGTCTGATCGAACAGATCGGCCTCTACAACCCGAATACCAACCCCGCTACCATCGTCCTCGACGGTGAGCGCGCCCTCGACTGGCTCAACAAAGGTGCCCAGCCGACCACTACGGCCCGCCGCATCCTGTCGTACGAAGGTGTTCTTCTCAAGAAGCACCTCCAGGGTGGTGTAGCCAAGGGCGCTTTCACGCAGGAAGAGGCTGACCGCCGTTTCGCTGCCTGGAAGGGTCAGAAAGATTCCAAGGTCGCTACGAAGAAGCAGACCATCGCCAACGCCGCCGTCGAAGCCGCCAAGGCTGCCGTCAAGGCTGAAGCCAAAGTCAACACCGAACGCGCCGAGGCTATCGCCAAGAAGAAGGCCGAGATCGCCGCTGCTGCCGAAGCAGCCGCCAAGGCCGCTGCAGAAGAAGCTGCCGCCGCTGCCGCGGAAGCAGAAGCTCCTGCCGAGAATCCGGAAGCCTAATCGGGATGAAGGTGCTGAAATCCTGGGGCTCGGCCGGTGAGGTCGTTTTGGGCCTCGATGCCGAAGACACCCGGGATTTGAAGATCCAGGAGCCGGTATTCATCGATTTCGATGAACTGCCGGTTCCTTTTTTTATGGAATCCATCCAGACCAAAGGTAACCGTTTCATCGTCAAGTTTGAGGATGTCGATACGCTCGAGGCGGCAGAGGAACTTGTTGGCCGCATGGTGCGTATGTCCGAAACGGAGGAAGAGGAGGACGAGGGCATCGTCGGCATGCAGGTCCGCGATGCAAAGAGCCGCCGAATCATCGGGACCGTCGTCGATTTCAGCGATTATGGCGGAAACACGCTCATCACGGTGGAAACCGCCCGCGGGGAAGTGATGCTGCCCCTCCACGAAGACCTCATCGTCAGCATCCACAACGATGTAATCACCCTCGACATTCCGGAGGGTTTACTCTAAGAAACGAGTTTGGCACACGCTTTGCTTAACCTAGATTCGAATAGTTTTTTCATAGGTTAAGTTTTAGGTTAAAGGATAAGGCGACCCGTTCTGAAACGAGTCGCCTTTTTCCTTTTAGATGCCCGGCGGAGCCGGGCATGACGGTCACACGAACTGCTCGATGACCGAGCGGGCCTCGGCGATCTTCTCCTCGAGCAGCGGCAGCGTAGTGGCTTCGCAGAGGAAGCGCAGATACGGTTCCGTGTTCGACGGACGCACATTGAACCACCAGTCCTTGAATTCCACGCGGTAGCCGTCGAAATCGTAGAACGCCTGGCTCTGGTCGGCATCGGTGAAGTGTTTTTTCACGGCGTCCATGGCTTCCTTCTTGTTTTCCACGCGGAAATTGATTTCACCCGAGTTTTCATAGTGCTTGATGCGAGCGATGATTTCCGACAGGCGGACGCCTTTGCGCTTGAGCTTCGCGACAATGCCCAGCACCATGATGCCGGCCAGGATGCCGCTGTCGCTGTAGAAAAAGTCACGGAAATAGTAGTGTCCGGCCACCTCGCCGCCCCACACGCCGTCGAGTTCGCGGAGACGCGGCGCGGCAAATGCACGGCCGACTTTCCACATGGCGATTTCGGCACCCAGCGGCTCGAGATACTCCGCCACGGATTTCGAACTGCGGATGTCCTGCAGCACGATGCCTTTCTGGCCTTTCTCCTTGATGAAATACTCACCCAAGAGCGCAATGATCAGGTCGGGCGCGATAAACCGGCCCGTCTCGTCGATAAACATCACACGGTCGGCATCGCCGTCGTAGATGACACCCACATCGCACTTTTCAGCGATGACCAGCTTCTGCAGGTCGACCACGTTCTCAGGCTGGAACGGATTGGCTTCGTGGTTGGGGAAACTGCCGTCAAGTGTATCGTAGAGATAGAGCGGCTGGTCGCCATAGATGTCGTGAACGAAGATGGAGGCCATCCCATTGGAGCAGTCCATGCCGATCTTCAGGTTGGAAATGTCCCGCTTGAAGGACTTGAGGAACGCGACATACTCGGCGCGGACGTCAAAGTCGCGGACCGAACCACGCTCTTCGGCCACCGGCGTAGGACGCTCTTCCAGGATCCAGCGCTCGATGGTGCTCAAGCCGGAGTCGTAGCCCACAGGAAGGGCCAGTTCGCGGGAAATCTTCAGGCCGTTGTCTTCCTTGGGATTGTGCGAGGCCGTAATCTGGATGGAGGCTTTGAAACCGTGTTTTGCCGTAACGTAATACACAAAAGGCGTGGTACTCAAGCCCAGGTCCCAGACCTCGGCACCAGCGTCGAGCAGGCCCGCGAGCACTGCTTCGTGAAGCGTCGGAGAAGAGAGGCGCATGTCGCGTCCAATCAGCACCCGCTTCGTGTCGAGCAGTTCAGGAAGGAAATAAGCCACTTTATAGGCAATGTCAGGGGTCAGGTCGGTACCGAAGTGACCTCGGATGTCATAAGCGTGGAAAGCCTTGAGTTTCATATGATTATTATTTATCTGTTTTCACGCGGTAGCGGGTGTGAACTTTCCCCTTGGTGATGTTCATCAACTTGCCGGTGAGCATTTTCCGGCGGATGGGCGAGGCATGGTCGGTAAAGAGGATGCCATCGAGGTGGTCCATCTCGTGCTGGATCATCCGGGCGGCGAATCCCTCGAAATCTTCTTCTTTCTCCTCGAAATCGGGACTGATGTAGCGCACCCTGATCTTGGCGGGACGCGAAATCTCGGCATCGACACTGGGAATGCTCAGGCAACCCTCTTCATAGGCGCAGGTCTCTTCGCTTTCGAAGGTGAAGCGGGGATTGATCATCTCGCGGTGGAAGCCCTTGAGAGCGGGGAACCGGTCGGACAGGTCGTCGCCGTCGACCACCAGGATCCGCTTGGAAACACCCACCTGCGGGGCGGCCAGGCCGCAGCCGTCGGCGTGGTGCATCGTTTCTATCATGTCGGCGATCAGCTGCCTGAGTCCTTCGCGGTCGGACAGGTCGGCTTCCTGCGCTCTCGTACGCAGGACTTGCGAGCCATATAAAAAGATAGGGAGTATCATGTCGTAGGTTTGTCTCTGTCAAGCCAGGTCTGGAGAATGATCGCAGCACTCACCTTGTCGACGGAAGCCTTGTCGCGGCGGTCCATCTTCTTCATGCCGCCGTCGATCAGCGCCCGGTGGGCCAGGACGGAGGTGAAACGCTCGTCTTCGAGGGTGACCGGGATGTCGGGAAAATGCTTCTTCAGCAACTTCAGGAACACATCCACGTCGGCGGCCGCCTCGGAGGGCGTATTGTCGAGGTTCATCGGGTAGCCGACCACGAAGCGTTCGACGGCCTGGTTTTCGGCATATTTTTTCAGATAATCTATTATCTTTGCAGACGGAACAGTCTCCAGGGCGGACGCGAAAATCCGGAGGGGGTCGCTGACCGCAACCCCTACGCGCTTCCTTCCATAGTCGATTCCCAGGATCCTGTCCATACTTTGCAAAGTTAACGAATTATATGGCAAAACAAGAAAGAAAATTCGACCGGCGGGGGGTGTTCTCCTTCGTAGCCTTCGGGCTCGTGGTGATGCTGCTCACCTACCTGGTCGTCGCCCATACACCACTGCGCCGCACCATTCCCGGCTATCCCACGCGTGAGACGCAGCTGGCAGCCATCGAGAATTACCAACGGATCGACTCACTCGAAAAGATTGTGAACCTGTGGGCGTTCCAAGTGGCCAATATCCAGCGGGTGGCCACCGGACGTGAGCCGCTCCCACTCGACTCCATGCGGCTCGCCAAAGTGGAAACCGTGCTCGACGAAGCCGAACTGGCCGGTTTCCGCCAGAGTGACTCGCTGCTGCGGGCACAGGTGGAACAGGCCGATGCGGAACGGCTGGCCCGTCCTGAGCCAGGACGCATCGAGTCGCTCAAGCAACTCAAGTTCACACGCCCGTTGAAAGGCACGGTTCAAGAGGGGTTCAGCCGCACCGGAAGCCATTCATACATCGAAATCACGGCGCCTTCGGGCACGCAGGTCTGTGCCCCGCTCGACGGACGCATCATCTCGGCCGAATGGAGCGAACTGGAAGGCTGCACGCTCAAGCTGCAGCATGAAAGCGACCTGACCACCATCTACCGCCATGCCGGCAAACTACTCAAAAGCGTTGGAGAAGAAGTCAAGGCCGGTGGCGCCATCGCCACCGTGGGCGAGACAGGCGAACTTTCACAGGCCCATATCTTCTTCGAACTCCGCTATAAGAACCAGGCCATCGATCCGGCCCTCTACATCGAATTCTGATGGAAGCCACTCCAAAACGGCGCATTGCCATCCTCGGATCAACCGGGTCGATTGGCACCCAGGCGCTCGACGTCATCGCACGTCATCCCGACCTGTTCGAGGTTGAACTGCTCACCGCCCGAAACAACAGTACCCTGCTCATCGAACAGGCCCGGCAATTCAACCCTTCTGCGGTCGTCATCTGCAATCCCGACCTTTACGATGAAGTCGCATCTGCGCTCGATCCTCTTTATATCAAAGTTTTCACTGGTATCGACTCCATCTGCGACCTGGTCCAGGGCGAGCATGTTGACATGGTACTCACCGCCATGGTGGGATTCAGCGGACTGAAACCCACGCTTTCTGCCATCAAAGCGGGCAAGGCCATCGCCCTGGCCAACAAAGAGACGCTGGTCGCCGCCGGCAGCCTGGTGATACCCCTGGCCCGGAAATACGGCGCTCCGATCCTCCCGGTCGATTCGGAGCATTCCGCCATCTTCCAATGCCTGCAGGGCGAGCATGCCACGCTTGAGAGAATCCTCCTCACCGGCTCAGGCGGGCCCTTCCTCCACAGCAGCCGCGAAGAGATCGCTGCTGCAACACGGGAACAAGCCCTCAATCATCCCCGCTGGAAGATGGGCGCCAAAGTAACCATCGACTCGGCCAGTCTCATGAACAAGGGGCTGGAAGTCATCGAGGCACGCTGGCTCTTCAACGTTGAGCCCAAGGACATCGTGGTGGTGATCCACCCGCAATCCATCATCCACTCCATGGTTCAGTTCTCCGACGGCTGCGTGATGGCCCAACTCAGCCAGCCCGATATGCGGCTGCCCATCCAGTATGCGCTCTCTTATCCCAGACGCATCGACCTGGACACCCGCCGTATCGATTTCTCCGAGCTGGCCCAACTCTCCTTCGAACAACCCGACCTGGAAAGGTTCCCGTGCCTGGGCCTCGCCTACGGCGCGCTGGAGAAAGGCGGCAATGCCACCTGCATCATGAATGGCGCCAACGAAGAAGCCGTAGCGGCGTTTTTGGAACAAAGAATCGGCTTCCCGCAGATCCCGCAAGTCATCGCCGAAGTAATGGCACGCTGCCCGTTTATCGCACAACCTTCCCTCGAAGACATTTATAGCACGGATTTTGAAGCGAAACGCCTGGCCGCTGAAATCATCGAAAGCATCCGACACTGATGGTAGTAGTACTGCTAAAAATCATCCAGGTCATCCTGGCTCTCTCCCTGCTCGTTCTTTTCCATGAATTCGGGCACTATACCTTCGCGAAACTCTTCAAGACGCGCGTCGAAAAATTCTATCTTTTCTTCAACCCCAGATTCTCGCTGGTCAAATTCAAGCGGTTTGACGGCAAATGGCACTGCAAGGTGCTCTCTTCCAACGAAGATTCCGAGTGGGACCAGCATCCGGAGAACACAGAATACGGCATCGGATGGCTGCCTTTCGGCGGCTACTGCAAGATTGCGGGAATGGTCGACGAGTCGATGGACACCGAAGCCCTGAAGCTTCCGCCCCAGCCCTATGAGTTCCGCACCAAGAAAGCATGGCAGCGCTTCTTCATCATGTCAGGCGGAGTACTGTTCAACTTCCTTCTGGCCATTATCCTTTATGCCGCTATATTCAGAACATGGGGAGAAGAGTACCTTCGTACCGACGATGCCGTTTACGGCATTGCCGTCAACGACCTGTCGTATGAAATCGGTTTCCGGGATGGCGACCGGATTCTCGACTTCGACGGTGTCCCGACCGAGAATTTTGCCAACCTGCAGGTCGACCTGGTCCGCTCGCAGGCCCACGAAGCCACGGTCCTGCGTGGCGGTGATACCGTGACGGTCGCCATCGACCCGGTTTATCTCCCGGCCATGCTCAACACCCCGGGCATGTTCGACCTGGCCTTCCCCTTCGTGGTCAAGGAAGTCTCGCCCGATTCGCCCAATGCGGAAAGCGGCCTGCTTCCGGGCGACGAGATGGTTGGTATCGACGGACAGGAGATGTTCCTCGTCCAGCCCATCCATCGCGAACTCGCCAAACACAGGGGAGAATCGGTCACGGCCGACCTGCGCCGCGCCGACACGCAGCTGGAACTCCCGCTGCTGGTCGATACGGCTGGCCACATCGGTGTGCTGCTCGATACCGACCTGAACAAGTATTTCCATGTCACCACGCGTGACTACACGCTGCTTTCCGCCATCCCCGCCGGTGCCAGAAAGACTTGGAACACCATCAAGGGATACATCCAGGAACTGGGCTTGATCTTCTCGCCCAAGACACAGGCCTACAAGTCTGTGGGCAGTTTCATTGCCATCGGGCGCATCTTCCCCGATACCTGGGACTGGTTCCGGTTCTGGTCGCTCTGCGCCCTGCTCTCCATCATGCTGGGCGTGATGAACCTGCTGCCGATTCCCGCACTCGACGGCGGACATATCCTCTTCCTGATCTTCGAGATGATCACGGGGCGCAAGCCTTCCGACAGATTCATGATTGTCGCCGAGTGGGTGGGCATGATCCTGCTCATCATGCTGATGGTGCTGGCGTTCGGCAACGACATCCGCAGCCTCTTCTGAAAATGACAAACCTTTTTCCCATGAAAACATACCATATCCTCCCGGTTGTCCTGCTCGCGAGCCTGATGCTCCTGGCAGGCTGCAAGAAAGAACAGAAACCCCAGATTCTGCCGTCGATCAGCGGCAAGGCCGGCGAAGTGGAGATCGTCTCTCCCAAGAACGTGTGGGAATCGGAAGCCGGCAATGCCGTGCGTACCGTCCTGCAGGCGGAGTATCCTTTCACCCCGCAGAAAGAAAGCAAGTACCGCATCTACAACGTTCCGCCGGAAGGATTTGTCAACGTGTTCCGGTTACACCGCAACATCCTCTATCTCCACATCGCCGACACCTGCGCAAAAAGAATGACCATCAGCAAAAACGTATGGGCCGAACCCCAGACGATGATTACCGTCTTCGCGCCTGACGAAGCCGCTGCCGCCGAAGTGATCCTGCTGCAGAACGAAAAGATCTGCGAAGCATTCGAAGATGCGGAACGCGAACGCGTAATCTACAACGCCAAGAAATTCGAGAACGCCTCGCTCGCCCAGACCATCCGCTCGCAGTTCGGCGGAAGTCCCTGGTTCCCCTCTTCCTATACCATGAAGAAGAATACCGACGACTTCGCCTGGATCTCCTACGAGACGACCTATACCACGCAGGGCATCTTCATCTACAAGTTCCCTTACACCGGGCCTGAGCAGTTCACCCGCGAGGCCCTCGTGGCCAAACGCAACGAAGTGATGAAAGAGAACGTGCCCGGCACGCTCGAAGGCAGCTACATGATCACCAATCCTGTCATCACGCCCGGCTACTGGCAGAAGTCCTACAAAGGCCGTGAATTCACCGAGATCCGTTCGCTGTGGGAGACCCAGAACGACTACATGGGCGGCCCGTTCATCAGCGATGCGTTCCGCAGTTCTGACGGTAAGGATGTGATTGTCATCGAGGGATTTGTTTACGCGCCCAAGTACGACAAACGCGACTATTTGCGCCAGGTGGAAGCCATCATCTATTCCTGGCACTAAAAAAAATTTGTTATCGGAAAAACTTTTTCTATCTTTGCGGTCCCATTCTGAGAAGAGTGGGCCAGCGGCGGGTTCGTCTATCGGCTAGGACGAGAGATTTTCATTCTCTAAAGAGGAGTTCGACTCTCCTACCCGCTACCAAAAATATAAAAAATAAAGTAATGGCAAATCACGCATCAGCAGACAAGCGTTTCCGCCAGAGTGAGAAACGCCGCGTACATAACAAGTACTATGCACGCACAACCCGCAACGCCATCAAGGCGATCCGCAATACGACCGACAAGGCAGCAGCCGAGGCTTCCATGCCGAAGGTGTTCGCAATGATCGACAAACTCGCAAAGATCAACGTCATCCACAAGAACAAGGCGGCCAACCTGAAGAGCGGAATCGCAGTTTATGTGAACAAGCTCGCATAAATTGCTTTTTTGACGGGAAAATCTGAAAAAACTTTCCAACCTTTGTTGGAAAGTTTTTTTATATCCCGTCACCATGAACACACGCAGCATCAAAACTTGGGATGAGCAGGAGCGGCCGCGGGAAAAGATGATGCAGCAAGGCGCTTCTTCCTTGACGATAACCGAACTATTAGCCATCCTGCTGCGCTCCGGCTCGCAGAAGCAGAGCGCCGTCGACCTGGCCCGGGAACTGCTCTCCGCCACCGGCAACTCCCTCGGAGCCCTTTCCCGGGAAACCCTCCCCCGGCTTACCGCCCTCTGCGGCGTCGGCCCCGCCAAGGCTGCCTCGGTGGTCGCCGCGTTCGAACTCGGACGGCGGCTGTCGGCCGAAATGCCCGATGACGACCTGACCATCCGGACCTCCGAGACCGTCTTCCGGATGATGGGACCGCTCCTGCGCGACCTGCCGCACGAAGAATGCTGGATCCTCTACCTCAACCGCTCGCGAAAACTCATCGGAAAGGAACGCATCAGCGCAGGAGGCACCGGCTCCACCGTCATCGACATCAAAATCATCGTCAAAAAAGCGGTTGAACGACTCGCCAGCGGCCTGATCCTGGTCCACAACCACCCCTCCGGCAACCCCCTCCCAGGCGAACACGACCGCACCCAGACCGAGGCCCTGAAACGGGCTGCCGCCGTCTTCGACATCGTGATGGTCGACCACGTGATCATCGCCCGCAAAAAATATTTCAGTTTTTCCGACGAGAATTATTAACTTTAAGGTGTAAAAGCCTTATCCATGAAAATCATCAACCTCGGAGAAACCCATTCTCTGCTCAATCCCTGTCTGGCACAGATCCGCGACAAAGCGGTTCAAAAAGACAGCCTGCGATTCCGCCGGAACCTGGAACGCATCGGGGAAATCTTTGCCTACGAAATCAGCAAAAAACTCAACTATATGCAGATAGAGGTAGAGACGCCGCTCGGGATCGCCCAGGAGCAGGTTGTGGCAGACCAGCTCGTGCTCGCTACGATCCTGCGGGCCGGACTCCCCGTCCATCAGGGGCTGCTGAACTTTTTCGACAACGCGCAGAACGCCTTCGTGGCCGCCTACCGCAAATACGGGAAAGGCAACGAATGCGACCTGCTGATCGAATACCAGAGCACGCCGCCACTCGACGGAAAGACGCTCATCATCGCCGACGCCATGCTTGCTTCCGGCGCATCGATGATCCTCACTTACCAGAGCCTTGTTGAGAACGGTGAACCTGCGCACACGCACATCGTCTGCCCCGTGGCTTCCCGCGACGGCGTGGAGAACCTGTCGAAGAATCTGCCGCACAAACGCGTGACGCTGTGGGTCGGCGCCATCGACGAGGAACTGACCAACCACTCCTTCATCGTCCCGGGACTGGGCGACGCCGGAGACCTGGCTTACGGATCCAAGAACTAATCGGAAACCACTTCCCCCAGTAACGTGGCCGAGGTGCATGAAAGCACCCGGACATTGACATATTCCCCTGCCTTGTGTCCGGCAGCCGGGAACACGCAGGTCTTGTTCTGCGACGTTCGTCCCACCAGTTCGACCGCCGATCGCTTGGACGGCCCTTCGATCAGGACCTCGAAGGTCCTTCCCACGCATTTGCGGTTGTTCTCGAGGGAGATACCGTTCTGAAGAGCGATGATCTCGTTGAGCCGCGCAGTCTTGACGGCCGTGGGCACGTCGTCGGGATAATGCCGCGACGCCTTCGTGCCGGGGCGTTCGGAATACTGGAACATGAAAGCGCCGTCGTAACGGACCTCCTTGAACAGCGAAATCGTGGCGGCGTGGTCTTCGTCGGTTTCACCGCTGAAACCGGCAATCACGTCGGTCGTGATGGCGCAGTCGGGCAGGATCTCGCGGATGCGGGCGACACGCTCCAGATAGTGTGCTCGGGTATACTTTCGATTCATCTTCTCGAGCATCACGTCGCTCCCCGACTGAACCGGAAGATGAATATGCCTGCAGATATTCGCGTGGCGGGCCATGGCCTCCAGCACTTCGTCGCCCATGTCTTTCGGATGCGAGGTCGCAAAGCGGACACGCACCTTCGGATTGATACACGCCACCCGCTCCAGCAGCGCGGCGAAATCTGTTTGCGCGGAAACATCTTCCGGATTGGTCCAGCGGTAGGAATCCACATTCTGGCCGAGCAGGTTGATCTCCTTGTAGCCGGCGGCAATCAGTGTCTCCGCCTCCCGGACAATGGTCCTGGGATCACGGCTTCGCTCAGCACCCCGCACGAAAGGAACGATACAGTAGGAGCACACGTTATTGCAGCCGCGCATGATGGAGATGAATGCGCTGACACCCTCGCGGTCCATGCGGACCGGGGCGATGTCGGCGTAGGTCTCCTCGTGAGAAAGGATGGTGTTGATTTGCTTGCCCGATGCGGTGACAGCGGCCACCAGACGGGGCAGGTCGCGGTAGGCATCGGGGCCTGCCACCAGGTCGACGGCAGGGTTCTCCAACAACTTTTCCTTCAGACGCTCCGCCATACAGCCCAACACGCCAACCACCACACCGCCACGGCGTTTCTTCTCCTGCCGGAACACGTCGAGACGGCCCAGCACCCGCTGTTCGGCATTGTCGCGCACGGAGCAAGTGTTGATCAGGATCAGGTCGGCCTCCTCCATCCGCTGACATAGCGAATAGCCGGCCTGCTGCAGGATCGACAGCACCACTTCGCTGTCGCCCACATTCATCTGGCAACCATACGTTTCAATATAGACATGCAGTCCCTCGGAGCGGAAGACGGGTTTGACGGACACAAAATCAGCGTGGCTCATTACTTGTAGAATTTCGCAGCAAAGATAACTTTTTATATCTTTGTATAATGTTTGTCAACTGAAAAGAATGAAACGCCTGCTCGTCATCCTATCGGCCATCCTGCTGCTCGCCTCGTGCAGCAACGGCTCCAAAGATCCCGTGATCAAGGACTACTGGATCCACCAGATCGGCGGACTGGGATTCGGCCTGGACGGCGTGACGGCCGACATGAAGCTTGACATCAACATCGAAAACCCTTCCGCCGTGCGTTACACGGTGGAATCGCTGCAGGCCACGCTCTACAAGCAGGCCGACACGGCACGCTTCGCCTATGTGGAACTGCAGGAACCCGTTGGCATCGAGCCCCGCAGCGAAGGCATCGTGTCGCTGCCGCTGAGCGTACGGCTTATCCGCCCGCTGGCCCTGCTGAGCGGTGGTATCGGAACGGACTTTTCTGATTATGAAGCCGATATCGACATGCTGGTCCACAAAGGCGCTTTCAAGAAACACATCCACCAGAAGCGGGTGCCGCTCGACCGGTTCGAGCACCTGCTCGGTACTGCATCCAAAAATCAGCAAATCAATGAAAAAGAATAGCCTTCTGACCCTCCTGGCGGTGCTCCTCTTTTCCGTCACCGCCTCGGCGCAAGCCACTGTAGACAGCACGCTGTTGGGCGTTGATATCCTGTCGCTCATCGGCCAGAAAGGTGCAGGTTCGGCATCCGTCAACCAGTCATACGAAATCCGCACCGCGCTTTCCCGCCACATCTCGGCCAACAGCCACGCCAAGATGCAGGGCTACCGCGTCCGCATCTTTTTCGACAGCGACCGCACCGCCCGTGCCCAATCGGAAGCCATCGCCCGTAATTTTTCGGAAAAATATCCCGAAGTTCCCGTATACCGTAGCCACGTCAGCCCGTATTTCAAGGTAACGGTGGGCGATTTCCGCACCCGGGCCGACGCCCAGCGCTTCGCCAGCCGGCTCACCGGCAGCGGCGCGTACAAATATGTCTTCGTGGTCAAGGAACAAATCAACTACCCCAGTTTCTGAGATGCTGAAGCAAACACAACAACTCAAGCAGACGCAGAGGCTCTCTCCGCTCCAGATCCAGACCATCAAACTGATCGAGCTGCCGGCCCCTGAACTGGAGCAGCGCATCCAGAAGGAGCTGGAAGAGAATCCTGTGCTTGAGGAAGTCGTGGACGATTCGCCGGAAGGGGAAGAAAAGAAAAACATCTCGCTGAGCGAGTATGGCAGCAGCGACCCGACCCCGTCGTACAAGCTCTATGTCAACAACCAGGGCAAGGACCTCAAGCCGCAATACAACACCTTCTCCGTGCAGGAGAGTTTCCACCAGAGCCTCGAGGCCCAGCTCGGCTACTGCAAGCTCGATGAACGCCAACGGCAGATCGCCCTGTTCATCATCGGCATGATCGACGACGACGGCTACCTGCGGCGCGACCTCGAATCGCTCGCCGACGACATCTCGTTCCGGCTCGGCATCGAGACGACCGAGGAGGAAGTGGAACAGCTGCTGAAACTCATCCAGGAGTTCGACCCGGTGGGCGTGGGCGCACGCGACCTGCGCGAGTGCCTGCTTCTCCAGCTGGCCGCCAAGAAACAGACGCCTTCAGTCCAACTGGCCACACGGATCCTGCGCGACCATTTCACCGAATTCACCAAAAAGCACTACAGCAAGATCACCGCGCGGCTGAACATCACGGAAGACCAGCTCAAGGAAGCCATCGCCGAGATCGTGCGGCTCAATCCCCGTCCCGGCGGACAGATCGACGATTCCTATACCGAGCAGGTACAGCAGGTAGTCCCCGACTTCCTGGTGGAACTCAAGGATGGAGAACCCGTCATGTCGATGCCCCGCTTCTCCGTGCCTGAACTGAAAGTCAACAAACGTTACGCCGACGTCCTGATGGAAGCGGCCAACAGCGCCACCCGGGAAAAGAAAGAGGCAGCCAGCTTCGTCAAGCAGAAACTCGACTCGGCCAAATGGTTCATCGAAGCCATCAAGCAGCGTCACAACACGTTGCAGAACACGATGAACGCCATCATCGACTACCAGCACGATTTCTTCATCGACGGCGACGAGACCAGGCTCAAACCGATGGTCCTGCGCAACATCGCCGAAAAGACCGGTCTGGACATCTCCACCATCTCGCGTGTGGTCAACTGCAAATACGTGCAGACACACTTCGGTATCTATCCGCTCAAATATTTCTTCTCGGAAGGACTCGTAGCACATGACGGCGAAGAGGTATCCACCCGTGAGATCAAGACCATCCTGACCAACAGCATCGCCGAGGAAGACAAGCGCAAGCCTTTGACCGACGAGGAACTTGTGGCCGTCCTCAGCGAAAAGGGATACAAAGTGGCGCGCCGTACCGTGGCCAAGTACCGCGAACAGCTCAACATCCCCATTGCGCGGCTCCGGAAAGAACTCTAATATCCGATCGATATGACCAAGATGAAAACCATTTACCTGGGCGATCTGCGGTGCGAAGCCGAACACCTCGACTCAGGCGACAAGATCCAGACGGTCGCGCCCAAGGACAACAACGGCGACGGCAGCCGTTTCTCCCCGACCGACCTGTTCGCCACTTCCCTCGGCTGCTGCATGCTAACCATCATCGGCATGGCCGCACGGACGCACGGCTTCTCCATCGACGGGACAACCATCACCACCGAGAAGGTGATGGCGGCCAACCCGCGCCGCGTGGCGGAACTCCGGCTGGAGGTCAAGCTTCCCGAAGGCAGCCACTACTCCGACAAGGAGAAGCGGCTCATCGAGAACGCAGCCAAGACCTGCCCGGTGGCGAACAGCCTCCACCCGGATATCAAGAAAATCGTCGAGTTTATCTGGTAACTACTCGACGGTCCACTCGCAACCGTCTTTCGTATCTTTGATCTGCACCCCGAGGGCTTTAAGGTCGTCGCGGATACGGTCGCTCGTGGCCCAGTCCTTGGCGGCTTTCGCCTGTTTGCGGAAATCCACCACCATACCGATCAGACCGTCGACCAACTTGCCGGAAGCGGCCTCCGCGCCCTCATCCTGCAGGCCCAGCACATCCTGCATCACATCCTGGAAGAGGGAAACCAGCACCTGACGGTCGTCCGGATTGATGACCAGCGATTTGTCTTTCACACTGTTGACAATGCGGACCGCGTCGAACAGCCCGGAAAGCGCAATGGGCGTGTTGAGATCGTCGCATAGTGCCTCGTAGATGCGGTCGGTCAGGCCGGCCACCTCGGCGTTGGCGGGCGCACCCGCGCTGACGGGAAGCGACGGGGCATCCTTGGCCGCCTGCATCATCCGCTTGAGCCCTTTTTCGGCCGCCTGCAGGGCTTCGTTGCTGAAGTCGAGCGGACTGCGGTAGTGGGCCTGCAGGATGAAGAAGCGCACAGTCATCGGACTGTAGGCCTGGTCGAGCACCTGGTTGTTGCCCGTGAAGAGTTCGTCGAGCGTGATGAAATTGCCCAGCGACTTGCCCATCTTCTGGCCCTTGATGGTAATCATGTTGTTGTGCATCCAATAGTTCACGCCGCCCTTGCCGCGGGAAGCCGTGTTCTGGGCCAGCTCGCATTCGTGGTGCGGGAACATCAGGTCCATGCCGCCGCCGTGGATGTCGAACACCTCTCCGAGATATTTCTCGCTCATGGCCGAACACTCCAGGTGCCAGCCCGGGAATCCTTCGCTCCAAGGAGAAGGCCAGTGCATGATATGCTCGGGAGAAGCCTTCTTCCACAAGGCAAAGTCGAGCGGGGAACGTTTGTCATCCTGGCCGTCCAGGTTGCGGGTCCCCTCGCGGGTATCTTCGAGGTTGCGGCCGGAAAGGATGCCGTAGTGGTGCTGCTCGTCGTACTTGGCCACGTCGAAATAGATGGAGCCGTTGCTCTCATAGGCGTAGCCGGCCTCGAGGATCTTCTGCACAAGAACGATCTGCTCGATGATGTGGCCGGAAGCGCGCGGCTCGATGGATGGCGGCAGGACATTCAGCTTCCGCATGGCATCGTGGTAGCGAAGCGTGTAGGTCTGGACAACCTCCATGGGCTCCAACTGCTCCAGGCGGGCCTTCTTTGCAATCTTGTCCTCCCCCGTATCTGCATCGTTCTCCAGATGGCCTACGTCGGTGATGTTGCGGACATAGCGCACCTTGTATCCCAGCTTCCGAAAGAGCCGGAAGAGCACGTCATAGGTGATACCCGGACGGGCATGCCCCAGATGGGCGTCGCCATAGACCGTCGGGCCGCAGACATACATGCCGACCATCCCGGGATGGACCGGTTTGAAGAGTTCTTTCCGATGCGACAGGGTATTGTAGAGGTAGAAATCTCGAGCCATCGTCTTTCAGTTTTTCCGTTGCAGACTACAAAATTACGTATTTTTTGGCATACTGTGACAAATGGCCCGAGCTTCTTCTCCCTCCGGGGCGCAAAACTACCCGCGGAGGGCGGGCGTATAGGGTTCGAGGCGGCTGGCCACGATTTCGGTGACATTGCGTTCGGTCCCGTCGCCGGCGGTATAGCGGCGGCTGTGCATCCTGCCCACCACGCTCACGAAACCGCCCTTCCGGATATCCCGGAATTCCATGATGTTCCGGCCAGCCCAGGCCGAAACGTTGTGCCACGTAGTCTCTTCCTTGAGTTCCCCGTTTTTCCCTCGGAAAGCCTCGTTCGTCGCTACGGAGAACCGGGCGACCTGCGCGTCGCCCACGCTGAACACCTTCGGGTCGTGTCCCACACGGCCCCGGAGTTCCACTCTGTTCAAAAATTCAGTCTCAATCATACTTCACATGGTTTTCGTTCCGGCCGCAAAGTAAATACAGGGAAGAGGACGTATCCAGCCTCTAAACGTTTATAAACGGGTAAAAACGGATTCAGAAAAAAACGGATTTCCCGCGTTTTTTCAAGAAACGGTTAATCCTTCCTCCGAGTTTTTTTTCGCAGTGGCCGTATATTATCTTTGTGGGAAAACTGAGGGGCCATGGAACGACACTGTCTC
Organism: Bacteroidales bacterium Bact_11; assembly: GCA_001603505.1. GTDB lineage: Bacteria > Bacteroidota > Bacteroidia > Bacteroidales > UBA932 > Cacconaster. Next base: position 36,323 of record LUZC01000012.1, read on the forward strand.
CGATGCGGAGCCCCTTTCCAGGGGCGCATCGACAAGAAATTCTGCTGCGACGACTGCCGGACGGACTGGAACAACGAGCGCCGCCGCGAGCGCGACAAGAAACTGCGGGAAATCAACCGCATCCTTTCGGCCAACTGGAAGGTGCTCTCCGACGAACTGCGGGCCGGACACTACCGCCTTCCCGCCGCGGAACTCTCCGCCCGCAACTTCAACTTCCAGATTTACACCACCTCGGAACGCCGGTTTCCCGGGGGCCGCACCTACTGGTGCTACAATCTGGCCTACCGTGTCTCCTGGTCGGGATCGGTTCGGATCCTGACCAGGCTGTCGGAATAATGTGTATCTTTGGATTATGAAAGACTCCCGCACCAACCCGCTGCTTGCCGCATCCACGCTGCCGTATGGCGCACCGGCATTCGACACCTTCCGGACCGAAGACTACCTGCCCGCCTTCCGCGAAGCGATTGCCCGCGGACAGGCCGAAATCCGGCAAATCACCGACAATCCGGAATCCCCTTCATTCACCAATACCATCGAGGCGCTGGAACGCGCCGGAGTCGCCCTCGACCACGTGTCGAACCTTTTCTTCAACCTGACGGAAGCCTGCACCAGCGACGAAATGGACCGCATCGCCGAGGAGGTATCCCCGATGCTCACGCAGTACAGCCTGTCAATCCTGCTCGATGAAAAGCTGTTTGCGCGCGTAAAGGCCGTGTGGGAGCGACGCGACAGCCTCGCGCTCGATACGGAAGCCGCCAAACTGCTGGAAGAGACCTGGAAATCCTTTGCCCGCCACGGGGCCAACCTTCCCCCGGAAAAGAAAGAGCGCTTCACAAAGGTATCGGAAGATTTGTCGCTGGCCACGCTCAAGTTCGGCCAGAACGTGCTAGCGGCCACCAACGCCTTTACCCTCGACCTGACCGACGAATCCGAGTTGGAAGGCCTTCCCGGCCATGTCCGCGAGATGGCAGCCACCGAAGCCCGCAGCCGCGGCCGCAAAGGATGGACCTTCACCCTGAACCAGCCCAGCTACGGCCCTTTCCTCAAATACAGTGACCGTCGCGAACTGCGCGAAAAGATGTGGCGTGCCTACAACGGCCGTTGCGTCTGCGGCGCCAACGACAACACAGCCACCATCCGCCGGATCATCGCCTTGCGACAGGAAAAAGCCCGGCTGCTCAGCTACGCCTCGTTTGCCGACTATGCCCTGGAAGAGCGCATGGCCCGCAACCCGGAGACCGTGAACGCCTTCCTCGACCGGCTGATGGCCCCTTCGCTGCCCGCCGCCCGGAGCGAGACGCAGGACATTGCCGACTATGCCCATAGCCACGGTTTCCTCGAGACCCTGATGCCCTGGGACTTCAGCTACTGGTCGGAGAAGTACCGGAAAGAACGCTACGACCTCGACGACGAACTGCTGAAACCCTACTTCCGACTCGACGCCGTGCAGGCGGCGGTCTTCGACTTGGCAGGCCGGCTCTACGGCCTGCACTTCGAACCGCGCGGCGACCTGCCCGTGTATCATCCGGACGTCCGGGTCTTTGAAGTGACGGAAGAATCGGGGCGGATGATGGCCCTGCTCTACCTGGATTTTTTCCCGCGGGAAAGCAAGCGGGGCGGCGCGTGGATGACCTCTTTCCGGGAATCAGGAATCATCGACGGACGGGAAGAACGGCCCTTCGTCTCGATTGTGACCAATTTCACAAAGCCCACTCCCTCAACGCCCTCCCTGCTCACATTCTCCGAAGTGACAACGCTGCTCCACGAATTCGGCCACGCCCTCCACGGCATACTGGCCGAAGGGCGCTACCCTTCGCTCACGGGCACCAACGTGGTGCGCGATTTCGTGGAACTGCCCTCCCAACTCATGGAGAACTGGGCCTGCGAGCCCGCCTTCCTGGAAACCTTCGCCCGCCATTGGCAGACCGGCGAAATCATTCCCAAAGCCTACATCGACCGGATCGTGGAGGCACGGAACTATCTGGCCGGCTATGCGCAGGTGCGCCAGTTGCAGTTCGGCCGCATCGACATGGCCTGGCACACCCGGCCTGAGGGCGTGCCCGACGATGTCGTGGCCTTCGAGCACGAGGTTCTGGCGCCGGCCGCCGTCCTGCCGCAACTGCCCGGAGCGGCCGTGTCGCCTTCCTTCAACCACATCTTCTCGGGCGGCTATGCCGCAGGCTACTACTCTTACAAATGGGCGGAAGTCCTCGAAGCCGATGCGTTCGCTTTCTTCAAGGAAAAGGGTATCTTCAGCCGGGAAGCCGCCGGACACTTTCGCAAAGAAATCCTCTCGCGCGGCGGTAGCGTAGATGCGGGCGTGCTGTACCGCAACTTCCGGGGCCGCGATCCGGAGCCCGACGCCCTTCTCGAAAAACTGGGACTGAAAGCGTCGAAGCAGTCGTAATAATTTGTATATTTGAAGGAAATTTAACCTTTGCTATGAAAAGACTGATACCCGCCCTCGTCTGCGCAATGCTGCTGCTGCCGGGTTGCGGCGTGCTCCTCAACGGACTTTCCAACATGGATGCCGCCGGCATGGCCACGGCCGCCAGCACGGCCATGACCGCCCTTTCCATCACCGACGAACAGATCGCCCAGCTCAGCGCCGAGTCGGTCGCCTACATGGACTCGGTCAACAAGGTCGACAAAGGCAGCTACGACGCCCGCCTCCGCCGGCTCATGTCGAACATCAAGAGCATCGATGGCGTGCCCATCAACCTGAAAGTCTACCGCACCAACGAAGTCAATGCCTTCGCCTGCGGCGACGGCTCCATCCGCGTGTATTCCGGCCTGATGGACGTGATGGACGACGCGGAACTGATGGCCGTGATCGGACACGAGATCGGCCACGTGGTGAACAAGGACACCAAGACCGCCATGAAGAAAACCTATATGGCTTACGCGGCAAGGCAGGCGCTCGGCTCAACCGGCACCCTGATCGGGAACCTTTCCACCAGCGTCCTGGGCGACATCGCGCAGTCGTATCTCAATGCACAATATTCCCAGAAGCAGGAATTCGCCGCCGACGAACACGGATTTGCCTTTTCCATCAACCAGGGATACAGCCCCTACAGCATGTACAATTCCCTGGTCAAGCTCATGAAGCTCAACAGCAATTCCAGTTCGAAGGCGTCCGGCGTCCAGCAAGCCTTCTCCTCACACCCTGCCACGGAAGAGCGTGCAGCCCGCATGAAAGCGGCTGCCGACGCCTACAGCAAATAGTTCCGCTCCTTTTTCAAGCTGACGGCCGGAAGCGTTTCCGGCCGTTTTTTTGTGCCGCCGAAAAAAAATTGTGGAAAAATTTGGAATTATGTGTAAGAAAGTGGAAAAATATTTATACCTTTGTCCTCACACATCACTAAACGCATATAGAATTTGATGGCGAAGTTTATCGGTTGCTACAAGGCAAAGGTCGACGACAAGGGAAGACTCATCTTTCCTTCCGCCTTCAAATCCAGTATGGGCGAGGGTGCAAGCCTTCGCTTCGTAGTCAAAAAGTCTCTCTTCGCAGAGTGCCTCGAAATGTATGCTTATGATGAATGGGAGCGCGATTCCGAAGCGGTGAGAAGCCGGTTGAACTTTTTCAACAAGGAACACGCTGCCTTCTGGCGGGAATATATGAGAGGCACTGCGGACGTAGAGCCTGACAGCAAGCTCGGGCGAATGACCATTCCCAAAGCCCTGCTCGAAAAGGCGGGCATTGAGAAAGAGGTCGTCTTCGCAGGCAACAACCACTTGATCGAGATTTGGGATAAGGAGAAGTATGAAGCCAGGGAAATGAACAGCAACGATTTCGTTGCCCTGGCCGAAAAGATTCTCGGTTAAGGGGAGGGAGCCGCGATGTCTGCCTACCACACGCCTGTTCTGCTCCACGAGAGCATCGCAGCGCTTGCCATTCGTGCTGGCGGCGTCTATGTGGACGCCACTTTCGGCGGCGGCGGACATAGTCGGGAAATCCTCGGCCAGTTGGGTCCGGAAGGCCGCCTGATTGTTTTTGATAAGGATGAGGAAGCGCTGGCGCAGGCACCTGCCGACGGGAGACTCACGATTGTGCACAATGATTTCCGGTTCGTGCACAATTTTATCAGATATCACGGCTACGCTGCCGTGGACGGAATTCTGGCGGACCTGGGGGTGTCATCCCACCAGTTCGACACCGGCGAGCGGGGTTTCTCCTTCCGGTTCGAGAACGCGCCGCTGGACATGCGAATGAATCCGCGCGCGGGACGTTGCGCGGCCGATATAGTGAATAGTTATAGTGCGGAGGACCTGGATAGGATCTTCCGTCTTTACGGCGAGGTGGAGAACAGCAGGAAAGTGGCAGGATTGATTGTGGCAGGAAGGGAGGCAGCGCCGTTGAAGACCACGGACGATTTAGGCAGAGCGATTGCACCTGTTCTGCCTAAGTTCATGGAACATAAGTATTTGGCAAAAATATACCAGGCTCTTCGGATTGAAGTCAATGGCGAGATGACTTCCCTGGAAGGGTTTATGAACGGAGCCATCCGATCACTCGGGCAAGGAGGGATCCTGGCTGTCATAACATACCATTCTTTAGAGGACCGCATCGTCAAGAACGCAATCAGGGATGCCTGTCAGACGGGGCTGCTGGAGCGCGTGACCAAGAAACCGATTCTTCCTTCCGAGGAAGAAATTTCTTTTAACACGCGCGCGCGCAGCGCGAAACTGAGAGTCGCCAGAAAGCGGTAAGACGAACATGAGCGGAAAAATCAAGCGCATCGTAGACAACGTGGTCAGCTACCTGAGCGGGGATAAGCTGATCGAGTGGGGCTTGGACCGCCAGCTCGGTTTCTTCTTCTATCTCTTCGCCCTAGTCTGCCTGACCATCGCCTGGAGCCTGATGGTGGAGCAAAACCTCGTCGCCGTACAGAAGAACGAGAAGGAGCTGCAGGAGCTGCGCATCAGCTACCAGCAGCACACGCTCGACATGGTGGGCATGAACAACCGCACCCGTATCGACGGGATGCTGAAAGCGCAGGGATCCAAGTTCCATGCGCCCACCGAGCCACCCAAACGCATCATCCTTGACAACTGAGCCGGCATGCAGGTCAATATTCGGAAAGTCGGTTCGTTCTATCTGTTGTTCGTGGCACTTGCCCTGCTGGCGATCGGACAGATCATCAACCTGCAGTTCATCAACAAGCCGGAGGGCGGCTACAACACCCCCACCACCCGCGAAGACGTGCTCCCCTGCACCCGCGGCAGCATCCTGGCCGACGACGGACGGTATCTCGCCTTCTCCATTCCGGAATATCGGATGGGTATGGACTGCGTACAGCCCGATTCCGCCGTATTCGCCGCCGGCATCGATTCGCTGGCTATCTGCCTGGCCAATTTCTACAAAGACAAGAAAGCCGCGCAATACAAGAAAGACATCGTCAGCCAGCGCAAGAAGGGTCTGAGCGGCGGCCGCCGCTACATGTACCTCAACAGAAGGCTGCTCACCTACCAAGAGATGAAGGAAGTCTCGTCGTTCCCGATCCTGCGGGAGGGCCGCGCGCGGGGTGGACGCGATGAAGAAAAGATCGACCACCGCACCTATCCGTATGGCCGCCTGGGTTTCCGCACGCTCGGTTACATCAAGAACCAGGATGAGATTCCCGTCATCGGCATTGAAGGCTGCTGCGACAGCATCCTCCGTGGCAAGGACGGTGTCCAGCCGATGCGCATGACGGAGGGACGCAACTGGATCATCGACGCCGACCGCGACCGCATTGATCCGGTGGACGGCACCGATGTGCAACTGACACTCGACATCGATATGCAGGACATCGCCCAGAACGCCCTCAAACGGATGCTTGCCAAAACGAAGGAACTGCATGCCGGCACCGTGGTACTGATGGAAGTGTCAACGGGCGAAATCAAGGCCATGGTCAATCTGGAAAAAGACGGCAAGGGCGGTTTCGACGAAACCTACAACTACGCCATCGGGCGGAAAGGCGAGCCGGGCTCCGTGTTCAAGGGCGCCACGCTGGCCACACTGCTCGAAGACAAGAAGATTACGCTCGACACCGAAATTCCCGCGCTCGTCACATGGAACTACGGCGGCGGGCAGCCGTTCGTGGACCACTATCTCGACAAATACTCGACGATTTCCGTGCAGCGCGGTTTCGAGATCTCGTCGAACAACGTGTTCCGCTACCTGGCCGCCCACTACTACGACAAAGACCCGCAGGCCTTCCTCGACAAGCTGACCAACGAGCGCCGCATCACCCATGACTTTCCGTTCGAACTCAGCGGCATGGCGCACGCCCACCTCAAGAAGGTCGACACGAAGAACCAGAAATACGGGTGGAATCCGAAAGACCTGCCCCAGATCGCCATGGGGTACACTGTCGAGATCACCCCGTTGCATACCCTCAACTACTACAACGCCATCGCCAACGAAGGCGTGATGATGCGTCCGCACCTGGTGCGCAACTACCAGAAGGAAGGCGTCATCCTGCAGGATTTCCCGCCCGAGACGCTCGGCACGGTCTGCAGCAAGGCCACGGCACACGAGCTGTGGAAAGCCATGCGGGGCGTAGTGACAGCGGAAGGCGGCACGGGATACCGTCCGTTCAAGGACTGCCCGGTCGCCGTGGCCGGCAAGACGGGTACGGCGCGCATCGTCTTCCCGAATACCGGCAAATATGAAGACAAGGCCGGACACAAGATGCACCAGGGAACGTTCGTGGGCTTCTTCCCGTTCGAATCGCCCAAATACTCGATGATCGTGGTGGTGTATTCCGAGCCGACCTTCAGCAACTTCTACGGCGGCACCTGGAGTGCGCCTGTGTTCCGCGAAGTGGCGGAGGAGATCTATGCCTCCGCTGTCGACTGGCAGGCTCCGCTGCCCAAGAGCGGCGCCCTGCCCGCAAAAGACAATTACAAACTGCTCCAGGCCAGCGAAGACCTGCAGAAAAACCTGGTTCCCGACGTGACGGGCATGGGCCTGCGTGAAGCCCTGAACCTGCTGGAAAAGGCGGGGTTCCGCGTGCAGTTCGAAGGACACGGACTGGTGGAAAGCCAAGTGCCCGCCGCAGGCGATTCCCTCACGGGCGGGACCATCACCCTCAAACTCAAAGAAAACTACAGTCATGCAACTGAATAAGATTCTCCATGGTATCGACACCGTCGCCGTCCGCGGCGACCTGCAGCGCGAGATCGGCGACCTCACGTTCGACTCGCGCACGTGCCGTCCCGGTAGCCTGTTCATCGCCGTCTGCGGCACCGAAGCCGACGGCCACGACTACATCGGGAAAGCCGTCGAAGCGGGAGCCTCCGCCGTAATCTTCCAGAACGGCGAGCCCTTCGCCGGCAAGGAGGGCGACACCGTCTTCGTGAAAGTAGCCGACAGCCGCCGGACGCTGGCCCTGGCCGCCGACAATTGGTACGGACATCCGTCGGGCAAATTGAACCTGGTGGGCATCACCGGCACCAACGGCAAGACCACCACGGTCACCCTGCTCTACAACCTCTTCACGAGCCTGGGCTGGAGCTGCGGACTGATTTCGACCATCGCCAATTATATCGACGGCGAACGGATCGCCACCTCACATACCACCCCCGACCCCATCGTGCTCAACAGCTTGCTTTCCCGCATGGTGGAGAAAGGCTGCAACTACTGCTTCATGGAGGTCAGTTCCCACTCCATCGACCAGGAGCGGATTGCCGGCCTGGAATTCAAGGTGGCCATCTTTTCCAATCTGACGCACGACCATCTCGACTATCACAAGACTTTTGCGGCTTACCGCGACTGTAAGAAACGGTTCTTCGATGAATTGCCGACCGACGCCTTCGCACTGACCAATCTTGACGACCGCAACGGTGAAGTGATGGTGCAGAATACGCGCGCGCACGTCAAGACCTACGCGTGCCGGCGCATGGCGGATTTCCGCTGCAAGATCATCGAGGAGAGCCTCGAGGGGATGCTGGTCAGTCTCGACGGCACGCAGGTGTGGACCCGCTTCATCGGGGCGCACAATGCCAGCAACCTGCTGGCTGTGTATGCCACGGCCGTCCTGCTCGGTGCCAAACCGGAAGAAGTAGTCGTGAAGATGAGCGCCCTCGGCCCCGTGGCGGGACGACTCGACTTCCTGCGCGGCGGCGACGACCTGACGGCCGTGGTGGATTATTCCCACACGCCCGACGCGCTGGAGAACGCACTCAAGACGCTACGGGAGACCGCCCGCGACCGGTGTCTGGTGTGCGTGTTCGGCTGTGGCGGCAACCGCGACCGCACCAAGCGTCCCGAGATGGGCGTCATCGCGGCCAAGTATGCAGACCGCGTGGTCGTCACGTCCGACAACCCGCGTCACGAGGATCCCGAGGAAATCATCCGGGAAATCCGCGCCGGTATGGATACGGCCGCCCGTGCCCGGACGCTTTTCATCACCGACCGTCGCCAGGCCATCCGCACCGCACTGATGACGGCACCCCAGGGCGCCGTGGTACTCGTAGCCGGCAAGGGACACGAAGACTATCAGATCATCGGCGACACGAAATACCATTTCGATGACAAGGAAGTCATCGCAGACATTTTTGAAGAAATGAAATAACAGGAGGATCAAGGATGCTATACCATTTGTTCGATTATCTTCAGCGTATCGGAATCGATTTTCCGGGCAGCGGCCTGATGCACTACATCTCCGTCCGCGCCGTTGCCTGCGCAATCGTCGCCATTCTCACGTCGATGGTCATCGGGAAAAAAATCATCGACAAGCTCCAGAAGAAGCAGATCGGCGAGACCATCCGCGACCTGGGACTCGAGGGACAGCTGCAGAAGAAAGGCACCCCGACCATGGGCGGCATCATCATCCTGCTCTCGATCCTGCTCCCGATCCTGCTCTTCGGCAACCTGGCCAACACCAACATCCAGTTGCTGATCCTCACAACGGTATGGCTGGGCATCCTGGGCTTCATCGACGATTACATCAAGGTATTCAAGCACAACAAGGAAGGACTGAACGGACGGTACAAGATCATCGCACAGGTCCTCCTCGGCCTGATCGTGGGCCTGACGCTCTATCTGACCGCCGACCAGGGCGTGAGCTACAGCCGCACCACCATCCCGTTCATCAAAGGCAACGAATTCGACTACAAGTGGCTCATCCCCTTTTCCGGACAGTTCGTCCGCGCCCTGCAGGGTGGCCTCTACGTGCTGGTAATCACTTTCATCATCACGGCCTGCTCCAACGGCACCAACCTGACCGATGGCATGGACGGCCTGGCAGCGGGCGTTTCGGCCATCGTCGGCGCCACGCTCGGCGTCCTGGCCTATGTGTCGGGCCACGCCGGATTCGCCGAATACTTGAACATCATGTACCTCCCCGACAGTGGCGAGATCACCGTATATGTGTGCTGTTTCGTGGGCGCATTGCTGGGTTTCCTGTGGTACAACGCTTTCCCGGCGCAGGTATTCATGGGCGATACCGGCAGCCTGGCACTAGGAGGCATCATCGGCGTGATGGCCGTCCTCATCCGGAAAGAACTGCTGCTGCCCATCCTCTGCGGCGTGTTTCTCGTGGAGAGCCTGTCGGTCATCATCCAGCGCTTCTATTTCAAATACACCAAGAAAAAAACCGGAACGGGCGTGCGGGTGTTCCGCATGTCGCCGCTCCACCACCATTATCAGAAAGAGAATCCCGACGCGCTCATCCAGCAGCCACATCGGATTCATCCTGAAAACAAGATCGTCGTTCGATTCTGGATTGTCTCCATCATCCTGGCGGTCATCACCCTCGTAACCTTGAAAATCAGATAAACATGAAGAGAGCAGTCATTCTCGGCGGAGGCGAAAGCGGCGTAGGCGCCGCAGTCCTGGCAAAGGTCCAGCATTTCGACACATTCCTGTCGGACAGCGGCACTTTGAAGGAATCCTACCGCAACGACCTGCAAAAATGGGAAATCCCCTTTGAAGAAGGCGGCCACAGCCCGGAAAAGATCCTGTCGGCCGACCTGGTGATCAAAAGTCCCGGCATCCCCGAGACCGCCCCGCTGGTGGTCCGGCTCAAGAAGCAGGGCACGCCGGTCATCTCGGAAATCGAGTTCGCGGGGTATTTCGACAAGGCCAAGAAGATCTGCATCACGGGCAGCAACGGCAAGACCACGACCACTTCGCTCATCTACTACCTGTTGCAGAACGCCGGGCTCAACGTGGGCCTGGGCGGCAACATCGGCAAGAGCTACGCGATGCAGGTGGCCACGGAGCAGCACGATATCTACGTGCTCGAGATCAGCAGCTTCCAGCTCGACGGCATGTACGACTTCAAGGCCGACATCGCGGTGCTGACCAACATCACGCCCGACCATCTCGACCGCTACGACCATAATTTCCAGAACTATATCAACGCCAAGTTCCGCATCACCCGCAACATGAAGCCGGAAGACTGCTTCATCTTCTGCTCCGACGACGAGGTGACCATCGGCGAACTCAACAAGATCGTCGTCCAGGCCAAGAAACTGCCTTTCACGCAGAACGGCGTGGTGGAGGAAGGAGCCTGGCTCGACGACGACACCATGCGGGTGCGCTACGAGGACGATGAGTTCGACATCCTTGTGCGCGACCTGTCGCTGGAAGGCCGGCACAACGTGTACAATTCGATGGCAGCGGCCATTACGGGCAAGATCATGCATATCGACAACGAGGCCATCCGCCAGTCGCTGACTTCTTTCGAAGGCGTGGAACACCGCATGGAAAAGGTGATGACCGTCGGCGGCGTGCTCTACATCAACGACTCGAAGGCCACCAACGTCAATTCCACATGGTATGCGCTCGAGAGCGTCCAGGCGCCGGTCGTCCTGATACTCGGCGGCACCGACAAGGGCAACGACTATGCCCCTATCGCCGACCTGGTGAAGGAAAAGGTCAAGGCCATCGTGTGCCTGGGTGTCGACAACAGGAAGATCAAGGATTTCTTCGGCAAGATGGTGCCGGTCAGCGAGACCCTCTCGGCAGAGGAATGCGTCAACAAGTGTGCGGAGCTCGCGGCGCCGGGTGATATCGTGCTGCTGAGCCCCTGCTGCGCCAGTTTCGACCTGTTCAAGAATTATGAGGACCGCGGACGCCAGTTCAAAGAAGCGGTCAGGAGGCTGTAAGCGATGAGGACTTTCTGGAAACTCAAGGGAGACCGCGTGATCTGGATTATCGTCGTGATTTTCGCGATGATCTCGATCGTTGCCGTGTTCTCTTCCAGCAGTTTCCTGGCTTCCTCGCGGCACATCAGCAAGGTGGCCATCTTCCTCGAGCAGACCAAGTCGGTACTGCTGGGATTCCTGGCGCTTTTCATCTGCTACCTGGTTCCCCTGCGCTGGTACCGTACCCTTTCGTTCGGGCTTTTCGGCCTTTCCGTCCTGATGCTGATCCTGCTCTACGTGCCGGGATTCCAGGTCAAGATCAACGGGGCCATCCGCGGCATCCGCCTTTTCGGAAAAGGGCCCACCATCCAGGTGTTTGAAATCGCCAAGGTCGGCGTGATCCTCTACCTCGCCAAGGCGTTGGAAATGTGGGGCGACAAGCTCGACAGCTTCAAGGAGTTCGCACTCCGGATCCTGCTGCCCGTGGGCGTAGTCTGCCTGCTGATCATCGCCAACAGCTTCTCTTCCGCCCTGCTGATCGCCGGCATCTCGTTCCTGATTCTCTTCTTTATGAACGTGAACTGGAAGAACCTCGCCATCACCGCGGGCGGCGTGATCGTGCTGGTGCTGCTGATGTTCGGCGTCTATCACGCGTTCTTTGCCGGACGGCCCGAAAGGCTGGACTCTTCGGTCGGAAAGGTATTCAACCGTTTCGGCACCGTGGAGAACCGCATCGGCGCTTTTCTCCACCACGAAGACGAGTCGACGGCGGATCTCACGAAGGAAGAGATCCAACAGCTCAGGGACAAGGACCGCCAGAGCGAAAATGCCAAGGTGGCCATCTCGGAAGGCGGCCTCTTCGGCAAAGGACCGGGCAAGAGCACGCAGCGCTATTCCCTATCCATGGCCTTCTCCGACTTCATCTACGCGTTCATCGTGGAGGAATACGGGCTGCTTGGCGGCATTGTCGTGCTGCTGCTCTATATCATATTCCTGTTCCGGTGCATCCGGCTTTGCCAGCGATGTCAGGCCACCTACTCCAGCGTGCTGATCGTCGGACTATCGTTTCTGATCGCCACCCAGGCCTTCCTGCACATCCTGGTGAACGTGCGCCTGCTGCCGATCACGGGGCATACGCTTCCGCTCATCAGCCACGGCGGCACAGCCTACCTGGTACTGAGCGGAGCTTTCGGTATGATTCTTTCCGTTAACCGGCAGCTCGACAAACAGGAAGCGCAGGAAAAGGCGCAACGCGATGCAGAAGCCGCCCGCCTTTCTGAAAGCTATAATTATGATACCACTGACATCACATATACTTCGACCGATGAATAAGACTCCTCGCATCATCATCAGCGGCGGCGGCACGGGCGGGCACATTTTCCCGGCTCTGTCGATCGCAAATTCCATCAAAGCGCTCTGCCCCGAGGCGGAAATCCTGTTTGTAGGTGCGATCGGAAAGATGGAAATGGAACGGGTGCCGGCGGCCGGCTACCGGATCATCGGGCTACCTGTCGCGGGGCTTCAGCGGTCGCTTTCACCCAAGAATCTCGCCCTGCCGTTCAAGGTAATCAAGAGCGTCCGCAAGGCCGGTGAGATCATCCGGGAGTTCAAGCCCGACGTGGCGGTGGGCGTGGGCGGCTACGCCAGCGCGCCGCTGCTGTGGAGCGCATCGCACAAGGGCATCCCCTGCCTCATCCAGGAGCAGAATTCGTATGCGGGCCTCACCAACAAGATACTGGCGAAGCGCGCAGCCAAGATCTGCACGGCCTACGAAGGCATGGAGCGCTTCTTCCCGGCCGACCGCATCCTGCTGACTGGCAACCCCATCCGCGCGGAAATCGCTCCGGCCACGCAGGCGCAGCGGGAAGAAGGCTACAAGTTTTACGGGCTGGATCCCGACAAGAAGACCCTGTTCGTGGTAGGCGGCAGCCTGGGCTGCGGCACGCTGAACCGCGTGATGCGCAGCTGGGTGGAAAACCGCGCCGCACAGGCGGATAACCAGGTGATCTGGCAGTGCGGCAAGGGCTACAAGGCCGGCGTGGACGCTTTCATGGAAGGGCGCAGCGTGCCGAACTTGTTCTACACAGATTTCATCAAACGGATGGACCTTGCCTACGCCGTATCCGACCTGCTGGTTTCCCGTGCGGGCGCCGGCACGATTTCGGAGCTCTGCGTAGCCGGGAAAGCCACGATTTTCGTACCTTCGCCGAATGTGGCGGAGGACCACCAGACGCACAATGCGATGGCGCTGGTCAACAAGGATGCTGCCCTGATGGTGCGCGACGCCGACGCCGACGCAAAGTTGCTGGATACGGTGGAAGGGTTGATCGGCGACGAGGCCCGTCTGGCCGACCTGGAGCGCAACATCTTGAAGCTCGGCCGCAAGGACGCCTCCGAGGTAATCGCGAAAGAAGTGTTGAAATTGATTAAATAATATGTATAAATACTATTATTTCATAGGAATCGGGGGGATCGGGATGAGCGCGATCGCCCGGTACTTCAAGCACCAGGGCTTTGAAGTCTCGGGATACGACCGTACACCCTCGGCGCTCACGCGCGCCCTCGAGCAGGAAGGCATCGGCGTGCATTACGACGACGACGTGAACGCCATCCCGCAGGATGTCGAACACACCTTCGTCATCTACACCCCCGCCATTCCGGAAGACCTCGGCGAACTGCAGTACGTGCGCAGCCACGGCTACGCCATCTGCAAACGCTCGAAAGCCCTCGGCGAAATCGCCCGCGGCCAGGAATGCCTCGCCGTGTCGGGCACCCACGGCAAGACGACCACCAGCACCCTGCTCGCCCACATCCTCACCCAGTCGGGCGAAGGCTGCAGCGCCTTCCTGGGCGGCATCTCCAAGAATTACGACACCAACCTGCTGCTGAGCCGCAACCCCGTGCTCGTGGCCGAAGCCGACGAGTTCGACCGGTCGTTCCTGCAGCTCCATCCGCATATCGCCGTGGTCACGGCCACCGACGCCGACCACCTCGACATCTACAACGACCACGCCCACGTGCTCGAGGCCTTCGGCCTCTTCACCGCGCAGGTCGACGCCGACGGGGCAGTCGTCGTCAAGCACGGCGTGGAAGTCCCGCTCGAACAGACGACGGCGAAGGTGTACCGCTACGCCTATGACACGCCCTGCGACTTCTACGCCTCCGACATCACGCCGCTTGAGGGAGGCCGCTTCGACTTCACGCTCCGTCATCCCGGCGGCCGTATTCCGCATTGCACGGTAGGAATTCCGGGCTGGGTCAACGTGGAAAACGCCGTGGCCGCATCGGCCGTCGCGCTGTTGCACGGCACCGCACCCGAAGCCATCCGCGAAGCGCTGGCCACATTCCAGGGCGTGAAGCGCCGCTTCGACATCCATGTCAACACGCCGCGCATCGCCTACATCGACGACTATGCCCACCATCCCAACGAGATCCGGGCGGCCATCAGCTCGATGCGCAACATCTTCCCCGGCCGGACGCTGCTCGGCATCTTCCAGCCGCATCTCTATACGCGTACCCGCGACTTTGCCGACGACTTCGCCGACGCGCTCAGCGGACTTGACGCCCTCATCCTGCTGCCCATCTATCCGGCACGGGAAGAACCGATTCCGGGCGTCACGTCCGACATCATCTTCGACAATGTGAGACTCACCGACAAGGTACTGATCCCGAAAGAACAGCTGATGGAGCACATCCGCAGCCGGAAGATCGACTGCCTGGTGACCTTCGGCGCCGGCGACGTCGACCGCTTCATCGAACCCATCGAAACCTATTTGAATACCCTCGCATGATCCGGAGAATCATCTGCACCTGCCTGATCGTCCTAGCCACCGCCGGGGCGCTGGGTTGCTGGTTCTACTTCGTGGGAGCCCTCTCGGCGCAAGGCCGCGGGCAAACCCGGTGCGGACAGGTGAAGATCGTGCTCCTCGATTCGCTCGAAAGCGGCATCGTCAACCGGAAGGCCGTCCAGAAAGAGGTGGAGAAACAGGTGATCGGACGGGTGACCGACAGCATCGACCTCGACGCCATCGAACGGCAGATCCGGGCTAACGGCGAGGTGATGACCGCGCAGGTATTTACCGGAAGTCCCCAATCGGTCAACGTGCACATCACCCAGCGGAAACCCGTGCTCCGTCTCGAAGGGGCCGGCGGACGCTGGTATGCCGACCCGGAAGGTTATCTGTTCC
Organism: Bacteroidales bacterium Bact_11; assembly: GCA_001603505.1. Taxonomy (GTDB): domain Bacteria; phylum Bacteroidota; class Bacteroidia; order Bacteroidales; family UBA932; genus Cacconaster. The sequence continues at coordinate 51,592 of LUZC01000012.1, forward strand.
CCGTGACCAACACCGTCGACGTGCCCATCGTGACAGGCCGGCTGCCCATGCAACTGACCGCCGATTGGCGCGGCCCTGCCCCGGAAGCACAGCAGGAATGGATGCGCGGCATGATTGCACTCGCGCAATACATTGACAGCCGCGATATCCTCCGGCAGGAAATCGAGCAGATCGACATCGCGCCCGACGGCGACATTGTGCTCTACACCCGCACACCCGGCCCGGCCGTTATTTTCGGCGACTACGGCGACTGTTCGGAGAAGTTCCGCAAGCTGGAAGCCTGGTGGCGGAACATCGCGCCGCAGACGGGGGAAACCACCTACAAGACAATCAATCTAAAGTATAACCACCAGATCATTTGCAAGCAGTTATGAGCAGATATGCAGCAGCATTGGATTTCGGCAGCTCGAAAGTAGCGCTCTCTGTCGGCGAACAGACATCCGGCGGCGTCCGAATCGTGAGTTACCACGACGCGCCGTCGGCAGGCATCGAATGCGGCGAGATCGTCAACGATTTCAAGGTCAAGGAGATCGTCGCTTCACTCATCCGGCAGGCCGAAGAGGACATCCACGAGCCTATCACCACGGTAACGGTCGGCCTCTCGGGCCGGGTGCTCCACAGCATGGACCTTCCCTGCCAGATCACCCGCACCGATCCGAAAGCCTACATCACGAAAGAAGAAGTACGCCAGATTACCCGGGCACGGTACAAAGTCTCCCTTGAAAACGACGAAACCGTGTTCGAGGCGGTTCCGCAGAAGTACAACACCGAAGACCGCATCGGCATCACGCAGGATGAACTAATCGGTATGGTCGGCGGCCAAATCGATGCCGACTTCAAGATCTTCTACGGACGCAAGTCGATCCTTTCCCGCAGGATCACCGTCCTCGAAGAATGCGGCCTTACCCTCGGCAAAGCCATCCTCAACCCGATCGCCTCAGCCCGCGCCGTCCTTACCCGTCCTGAAATGGAAAACGGCGTAGCCTTGGTGGACATCGGCAAGAGTACCACCGAAGTGGCCATCGTGAAGGACAACATCGTCCGCCAGGCCGCCATCATTCCTTTCGGCGGCGAATCGGTGACGGTCGACATCAAGACCGTGACCAACATCACACGGGAATGGGCGGAGACCATCAAACTCCTGCACGGACGCTGCTGCGAAGAGTATGCTGTCGAAAACAAAAAGCTGGTGCTCAAGAACGAAAGCGAATCGTCGGACGGTGAAGTGGAGCTCAGCCTCCTCGTCCGCACGGTCGAAGCGCGCCTGAGCGAAATTCTCGACGCCGTGCGCTACATCATCGACCAGTCGGGCTATGCCTCGAAGATTACGGCGGGCGTGGTCATCACCGGCGGCGCCAGCCACCACGAAGACCTCATCCAGCTGGCCGGAGCCCTGCTCGGACAGAAGATCCGGCTTGCCGCTCCTGCTTCCATCGACAAGGACAGCGTGGAAGACGCCTTCGACGTATATGCCGCCACTTCAGTGGGACTTGTGCAGGAAACGCTCGAACCGCTGCTCTCGCACGCCGTAGAATACAAGCACGACGAAATGACAGCCGCCACGACCTCCACAACCGGCACTACCTTGTTTAACGAAAAGCCCGAAGAAGAGGAAGATGAACGCGCAGCCGGCCGCGAAGAGCGCGAACGCCGCAAGGAAGAAGAGCGCAAGGCCAGGGAAATCCAGAAGCAACAGGAAGCACTCCGCAAGCAGAAGGAAGCCCAGCGCAAGGCGGAAGAGAAGGCACGCCGGAAGGCCGAGAAGGAAAACCAGCCGAGTTTCTTCGATATGTTTTTTTCAAAGGACGATAAAGCTTAAGCCATGGATGCAGATTTGATACCTACCAGTTGGGAAAAACGCGGCAACATCATCACGGTCGTCGGTGTCGGCGGCGGTGGCAACAATGCCGTTTCGTATATGTACAAGCTCGGACTCAAGGATGTCGATTTCGTGGTGTGCAACACCGACACACAGGCGCTCCAGAAGAGTCCCGTACCCACCAAACTCCAGATCGGCCCCATCCTGACCAAGGGCCTCGGCGCAGGTACCGACTACACCGTCGGCCGCCAGGCCGCCGAGGAATCCATCGAGGAGATCGGCAAGCTGTTCGAAGGCGACACACAGATGGTGTTCGTGACCTGCGGCATGGGCGGCGGTACCGGCACCGGCGCCGCCCCGCTCGTGGCCAAGACGGCCAAGGAGATGGGCAAGCTGACGGTCGGCGTCGTCACGGTCCCCTTCCGCGATGAAGGGAAAGAAGCCCTTTATCGTGCCGTCGAAGGCATCAAGGAACTGAGCAAGCACGTCGACAGCATCCTGGTGATCGACAATCAGAAGCTTTACCAGCTCTATGGCAAGATGAACATCTTCACGGCTTTCAACAAGGCCGACGAGGTGCTCGCCACGGCCGTGAAGAGCATCGCCGAGATCATCACCAGCAGCGGCTACATCAACGTGGACTTCGCCGACGTGAAGAAGGTGATGAAGAACAGCGGCGTCGCCATCATGGGTATCGGCGAGGCCGAGGGACAGGACCGCGCCACCAAGGCGGTGGAGCAGGCCCTCAACTCCCCGCTGCTGAACGACCTCAACCTGCGCAGCGTGAAGAACGCGCTGATCAACATCACGGGCAACTCCGACGACGAGCACGGCATCTCGATGGAGGAACTCTCGCAGATCATGGACTTCACCACGCAGTACACCGGCGCCACCATCAATTTCAAGCGCGGTATCGTGTTCGACGACTCGATGGGCGACAAGATCAGCGTGACGATCATTGCCACGGGCTTCGAGATGTGGCAGCTCCCCGTCATCGACGAAAATGAGATCAACCGCAGCAACCGCATCGACGTGAAGTACGTCAAGGACCTCGCGCGCATCCGCAAGAAGGGCCGTCCCATCGCGCCCGACAACGGCAAGATGCTCAACAAGCAGCGCGTGACGGGCGTCCCCGCCCTCATCGAAGAGGACGTCCGCCTCATCAAGCAGCTGGAGGAAGAGCCCGCCCTCGTACGCCGCGAGAGAATGCTGAATGTCAAGGAAACCCCTGCAACCGAATAAGACCATGGAAAAAAGACGCAGAGTCCGTTTTGCCCCGAGCCCGACCGGGCCGCTTCACATGGGCGGCGTCCGCACGGCGCTCTACAACTACCTGTATGCCAAGCAGGCCGGAGGCGATTTCATCCTACGCATCGAAGACACCGATTCGCAGCGCTTCGTACCGGGCGCGGAGGCCTATATCATTGAGGCGCTCCGCTGGTGCGGCATTTATCCCGATGAAGGCGTGGATGCGGCAGGCAATGTGGTGGAAGTGGCTTCGGAGAAGCATCCGCACGCACCCTACCGCCAGTCGCAGCGCCGCGGCATCTACCGCAAGTATGCCGAGGATCTCGTGGAAAAGGGCTATGCCTACTACGCTTTCGACACTGCCGAAGAACTGACCGCGCTCCGCACGGCGGCCGAGGCCGAGAAAAAGACGTTCATCTACAACTGGGAGACGCGCGGTACGCTTTGCAATTCGCTCACGCTCCCGGCCGACGAGGTGGCGCGCCGCGTGGCGGAAGAGACAGGCTGGACCATCCGGTTCAAGATTCCCGAGAACCGCATCGTGAAGATGGACGACCTCATCCGCGGTCACATTGAAGTGAACAGCAGCACCCTCGACGACAAGGTGCTGTGGAAACGCGCCGACGAGCTGCCGACCTATCACCTGGCCAACATCGTGGACGACCACCTGATGGAGATCACCGAGGTCATCCGCGGTGAGGAGTGGCTCCCTTCCCTGCCCCTGCACTACCTGCTGTACGAAGCGTTCGGCTGGCAGGAATCGCAGCCGCGGTTCGCACACCTGTCGCTGCTGCTCAAGCCCGACGGAAAGGGTAAGCTTTCGAAGCGCGACGGTGACCGGCTCGGCTTCCCGGTGTTCCCGTTGCGGTGGGTCAACGCGGAGGGCGAAGTGTCGCGCGGCTACCGCGAGGATGGCTACTATCCCGAAGCGTTCGTCAACATGCTGGCGTTTCTGGGATGGAATCCGGGCACCGAGCAGGAGATCTTCTCGCTGGACGAACTGGTGAAAGTATTCTCGCTGGAACGTGTGATCAAATCGGGCGCCCGCTTCAATCCCGACAAGGCGAAGTGGTTCAACCAGGAGTATCTGCGGATGCGGCCCACAGCGCAGCTGGTGGCTGAATTCCGGGCCTCCGAAGGATCTCGGATCGCGTCGTTCAGCGACGAATACGTGGGCTGCGTGCTCGACCTGATGCGCGAACGCGTCCACTTCCCCACCGAGTTCCGCGAAGCCACCGCCTTCTTCTTCGAGGCGCCGGCGTCTTACGACCCGGCAGCGGTGGCAAAATTCTGGAAAGACGACATCCCGGCGCTGATTCCGCAGGTGCACGATTTCATCGCTTCGCTGGAGCCCTTCACGAAGGAGCACGTCGGCGAATCGATTGAAGGACTCATCCGCGAGAACGGCTGGCCGATGGGCAAGGTGATGAACACCCTGCGCCTCTTCCTCGTAGGCAAGAGCGTCGGCCCCGGCGTCGCCGACATGATGGCCATCATGGGCAAGGACGAAGTCCTTCGGAGAATTGATAAAGGAATAGTTTCTTTGAAATAAACGACCGGATTGCGCTTTGCGCTCTGGGAAATGCTTCCCACCCGCGCAGTTAGCGCAATCTTAAGCATCATTTATATGAAAATCGGACTTGCATCGGATCACGCTGGCTATGAATACAAGCAGCAACTGATCGCGTATCTGCGGCGGAAAGGGTTTTCTGTCGTGGATTATGGGACGCACGGAACGGCGAGCGTCGACTATCCCGACTTCGCCCACGACCTGGCCCGCGGCATCGAAAGCGGCGAAGTCGACCGCGGCATCGCCCTCTGCGGCACCGGCAACGGCATGGCCATGACGCTCAACCACCATCCGTCGATCCGCGCCGGCCTGGCCTGGAACCGCGATATCGGCGCCCTGGTCAAACAGCACAACAACGCCAATGTCCTGGTGATGCCCGCGCGGTTCATCACCCTGACCATGGCCCGCCTCATCGTCAAGACCTGGCTCGAAACCGAATTCGAAGGTGGAAGACATCAGCGCCGCATCGAAAAAATACCTTGTGCTTGACGGGTGTCCCGTCGAAGAGATGGCCCCGTTCTTCGAGGCCCGTCTCTCGCACGACCTGGCGGATTATCCCGACGGGATTGTCCTTCCTTTGGACAAACCCTACCGCTGGACCTCCGCCGACCTCGTGCGCAAATGCAAATTCACCCTGCAGAAGCACTTCGGACAACGCAACCTGAAAGTTGGCCATGCCGGCACCCTGGACCCGCTCGCCACGGGCTTGCTACTGGTGTGTGTCGGCAAGGCCACGAAGGTTGCCGAGGCACTGCAGGCTTCCGAAAAAGAATATGTGGCGACCGTCGAGTTCGGCGCCACCACCGCGTCGTTCGACCTGGAACAGCCCATCGACCAGTTCTTCCCGTACGAGCACATCAAGGAAGAGGCCGTGCGGGCCGTCCTGCCGCAGTTTATCGGAGAGCAGGAACAGGTGCCGCCCGTGTTCTCAGCCAAGATCGTCGGCGGGCTGCGCGCCTACGAATACGCCCGCAGCGGCGAACCCGTTGAACTCCGCACCAACCACATCGAAATCTTCGACATCACGCTCGAAGGCTTCACGCTGCACAACGTGATGGCCGGCGACGACTATGTCGTCGACGAAGTTGTCCGCCACATCCACAACTACCACACCTCCTCCACCAGCGACGGCACCCGCCCCGCTGCCACGCTCCGCATCCGCTGCTCCCGCGGCACCTACATCCGTTCCCTGGCCCGCGACCTGGGCCTCGCCCTCGGCTCAGGCGGCTACCTTACCGCCCTGCGCCGCACCGCCAGCGGTGAATTCCGGCTGCCGTAGCATTTTCCGCCGCCGTTATTTTCGCTGCCATTTTTTTCGCTGCAACGGACGCAACTGATAATCAGTCGGTTGCACAAACACATCCCCCTCGTTTTGTCGGGGAGCAGTTTTCGTAAACACTTGACTGACTGTTGCGTCCGTTGCAGCGAAAAAAAGCGTAAATTTGTCTTATGAAAAGAATTATCTTCGCTTGGACGCTGGCGGCGCTGATGCTGATGGCCGCGGCGTGCGGGAGCCAGGAAGCGCAGCCCGCGAGAAAAAGTGCGCTCGAAGTCATCAAGGCCCGAACCAGCATCCGCAGCTTCACGGGTGAAAAGCTCACCGAAGAGCAGATCAACACGCTGCTCGATGCTGCCATGGCAGCCCCGACGGCCGTCAATATCCAGCCCTGGCGCTTCATCGTCATCACCGACGAAGCGACCAAGTCGGGTCTCTATCAAGGAGAGCAACACAAACACATGGTCGAAACAGCCGGGGCCGTGATTATCGTTTGTGGCGAAACGACCCGGATGGTCCGTCCCCACGGGGCGGACGAAGACGCCGAGCTGGTTCCCTCACCGAACAAATACTGGTTTGAAGACTGTTCCGCAGCTACGGAGAATCTGCTGCTCGCTGCAACTGCCCTAGACCTGGGCGCGGTCTGGCTCTCCTGCTATCCGAGCGAGCGGATTGTCGACCGAATCAAAGCGTATCTCGGCATTCCCGAAACTGTAACTCCGCTTGCCATCGTCCCGGTCGGCTATCCCGCAGAGCAACCCGAACCCAAAGACAAATGGAAACCCGAGAACATCCACTACGATAGGTGGTAGGCCAGGGGCAAACAAGCCTATGTTTTGCAAATACAAATACCTGATAATCAATAATTTGAAAAGTTGTTAGAAAACATCTCTCTACAGGGCGTTTAAAAAGCTGTGAATCAGTGATTTAGAAAATCTTATTCTAAGATTGTTTTGCGCTCCTGATTTGCAATTCTATGGTTCAATCGCGAACTTTGTATCCGTAAACCGTAAACGCCTATCGCCATGCACCATTTTTTCTTCCGAAGCCTGTTGGCAGCCCTCATTCTGTTGCCGACGGTCATGGAGGCGCAGTCGCAGGCCACCCGTTGCTTCGACGATTATGCGCGCCTCCTCTCGCCGGAGAAAGTCTATCTCCATACCGATCGCGAAATCTATAATATAGGTGACACCATCTGGTTTCGGGGTTACCTCGACAATGTCGCCGAGCAGGCGGAGTATCCGGCCTGCAATTACCTGTATGTGGAACTCTTCTCGAAGAAGTGGGAGCAGAACCTGCAGAATTCCCGCTCGGAGAAGCTCCGTATGCGGACACGGGTCAAGGTCAAACGCAATGAAAACGGTGAGTTTACAGGCTATCTTCCGCTTACCGAAGACCTGAACTCTGGTCTGGCTACACTCCGCGCCTACAGCTACTGGATGATGAACGGCGCTCCCGAATACCTGTTTACCAAGAACATCGAACTCCGCAATGCGCCGAAAGATGCCTTTGCGGCCGATCTGGTTCTTGCGGAGTATACCGAGCAGCGCACATATGATGACTTGGGCATCCGCAATCCGTTCCGCAAGGAAATACGCCGCTCCAACCGGCGCGAGTCCGACATCGACCTGCAATTCCTCCCGGAAAGCGGCCGGTACTTGCCAGACCGCCGCAGCGTGATGGGCGTCAAGGCACTTGGCAGCGATGGTCTCGGCGTGAAGGTGCGGGGCACCGTCAAGGCATCCACCGGGGAACAGATCGCGATCTTCGAAACCAATGAGCTGGGTATGGGCAAATTCTACCTGACGGTACCGGCTGGAACGAAGAAACTGACCGTCGAAGCGGAGACGGACGGAGAAGGATTCCGCTTCCATTCCGACATCCCGTTGCCGGAAACAGCAGCCGTCGTCATCCACGCCGAACCCGACGAGAAAGGAATTTCCGTCACTGTGGCGGAGAGCGGCCTGTCCCTGCCCGATTCCACCTTCCTGGTGGTTTACGACCGCAGCGGCATCGTTCTTTCGTCTTCCTTCGCACAAAGCCGTCGCGGCAAGAGGATAGAATACAGCGACTTGAAGCCCGGCATCAACAACCTGGCCGTCATCGATGACGCCGGAAACGTCTATGCCGAAAGGCCTTTCTTCGTATTCCCGTCGGGTACGCTTCGCAGCACGGTGACGTTGGACAAGTCCCATTACGGCAGTCGTGAGCCGGCCGAAGCCACGATCCGGCTTACCGATGCTGCGGGAAGGCCGGTTTCCGGCAACTTCTCTCTGGCCGTGACCGACGAGGTCTATGCGCCTGAAAGCGGAGAGGCACCGACCATCGAGAGCTGGCTGCTGCTCGGCAGCGAACTCAAGGGCTGGGTGGAGCAGCCGCGCCGCTATTTCGACGCGTCCCGCAGCTTGCGCCAGCGCAGGGAAGAAGTGGACGTGCTGCTGCTGACGCAGGGCTGGAAGTATTATGACCTGGAACGAATCCTGCAGCAACGTATGGACCAACCGCGTTTCGGAAAGGAATACACCCAGTCGATCACGGGTTATGTCAATGGCGTGCTGGGTAAAAGCAAGCACGCGACGATCAGCTTCGTAGCCCCCCGCATCAACTACAGCCAAATTGCCGATCTCGATTCCACCGCATACTTTTCGCTGAGCAACCTCGATTTCCCCGACGGTACACAGTTCCTTGTCGGCGCGCAGGGCAAAGGGAAGGTGTTCCAGAAGTCCTATATGCCCATCCTCAATCCTGAATACTTCGCTGCGCAGATCCGCTATCCGGACTACCTCACTTACAGGGGATACGACTCATCCTATGGGGAATATGCACGGCAGAGCTACGAATCGGCCGACGGTTCGCTCGTCTACAGCCTGGCGCCGGCCCGGATCGAAGCGCCCCGCTACAGGCTTTCCCCTTATTCCGGCGATACGTTCAGGTCAAACCAGTATCGCGACCAGAAGGAACTGGCCCGCTACGCCGACTTCGACCTTCTAACCTATATCTATGAGACCTGTCCTGAAGTGCGGAGCAATGCCGATCTTCGGCGCAACCAGCGCCTGCGGGTTGAGCCTCCGATTGGCCGCGGCTATCGGAATATGCTGGTCTATATGAACGGGGTCCCCGTTGAGGTTATAGACTTGATGAACCTTCACGTCTCGGATGTACAGGCGATGGTCTATCTCACCGGCGCAGATGCTTCCAAGTATGAAACCGCGCTGTTGAGCAACGGAACCGGGCATACGCCGCCCGTAATCCTGCTTTCGGTCCGCTATCCGGTGCGGGGAGCCACCAATGTGACGGCGGACGCTCCGCTGGGCTGGCAGACTCCCGCGCGCTTTTATACGCCGAAATACGAGAGTGCTGCATCGAAGCACAGTTTCGAGCCGATGCGCCCCACGCTCCATTGGGAACCGGAGCTGGTCTTCCGCAACGGCGTGGCCCGCGTCCGGTTTTACACCTCTGACCACGCGTCGCCATGGCGCTTCGTGCTGGAGGGCGTCACGGAAGACGGCCGCCCAGTATATAGCAATACATTGCTGGAGGACGTACGATGAGAGGGTCCCGCTTTCCGGTCGGATGTCTGTGCCTGGTTGTGCTGGCCCTCTCGTGCCACGGCAATATCTCTCCCGAGGCTCTGTATGAGCAGGGGATGTCGGAATATGCCGACGGACGTCTGGACGACGCGGTCGTGTCGCTGACCCGTGCGCTGGATGAGGCTGATGAACAGCGCGATGCTGCGCTGATCCCCCATATCTTCATGGCACTGGCCGATACTTACAATAACACATATTATTTTGAGGAAGGCTATGCGGCGGCCGACAGCGCCCTGCAGGAAGGCCTGCGTTCCGGCGACATTCTGCTGGTCGCGGATTCCCGCGAGCGGATGGCAAAAAGCCTGACCGGACTCGGAGACTGGCAGCGTGCCGATTCGCTCTACGCATCAAACCTGGCGGAAAGCGCCTTGCCCACGGAAGCACAGGCGCGTGCCTTGGCCGGACAGGCCTATATCTTCGTACGCTATCGCGAAGATCCGGCGCGGGCGGCGGCGCTTTTCGATGAAGCGCTGAGGCTTTCGGCCACGTTCGAGAACCTCGAGCATTGGACTGCATATGCCTACAGCCTGGCGGCCACAGGCCGGGCCACTGAGGCGGAGGCCGTGTTCTCCGACCTGAAGGAGGCGGGCTTGGCGGAGAGCTGGATATTCCAGGAGTGGAAGAGCCGTCTCACCGCTTTGCAGGGCGACTATCGGACGGCCTGGCAACTGCTGGACCTTTCCGCCCAGCAGCAACGTGCCGGTGTGATGCGACTTTTCCGCCAGTCGGCGGTCAAGGCGCAGCGCGACTATTATGCCCTTCAAAGCCGGGAAGCCCGTTTGCACGAGCGATCACGCCTGATCATCGGCCTGCTGGTGATAGCCCTTCTCGTCCTCCTGCTGTCGGCCGGCGCCATCCTGTTCCGGATTCGGGAAAAGCGGAACAGGACCGAACGCGCTTCCCTGCTCGACTGGGCCGCCTCGATGGAAAACCAACGGGATGCGTTGTCGCTTTCGCAGGCCCGGCTCCGTTCCGACTACGCCCGTCTATATCGTTCTTATTTCCAACAGGTCGGTCGCATCAATGAAATTGTTCAGGCTTCGCCGGATAAGGAACGCGGTGTGTATTACCAGTTGAGCCGTATGATCAAGGATATCCGGCTCGACAAGCGCGGTCAGAAGCAGTTCGAGGCGATGATCAACCGCGACCTTGACGGCATTATGCAGCATTTTCGTGAGGACTATACAGGATACCAGGAAGATACGTACAGGTTTGTGAGTTATGTATTTGCCGGTTTCGATGCGCCGTCCATCCGCCTGCTGATGGATATGGGTTCGGAGGCGGCCGTCTATACGAAGAAGAGCGGTATCAAGAAGGCCATCGCTGCTTCCGATTCGCCCTGGCGTGACCGATACCTGATGTTGCTATAGTTTGGTGTATTGTCTATCTTTACATTGATATTCCGATGAGACGCCCCTTACTTCTGATTTTGCTTTTGCTGTTGTTCCTGACGGGAACGGCTGCTGCGCAGGGCCGTCAAGTCAAATATCGGGAGGATGAGCCGCATAAGTGCGTGCGTATCAATGATTCTACGCTGTGCATCTATTCCCAGGACAAGGAGTTTGTCTATGTCGGGGCAGGTGAAGAAGCCACCCGTTCGCACGGGGCCGTTCCCGATGGATACGGCATTGCGAGGGCCATCCATTCCGGAGATCATCCCAGTGCGAAACAGTACGAGTACTGCCTTTGTCCGTGGAAACGGGGCTCCCGTCACGGCGAAGGCCTGCTCGTGAAGCCTGACGGCACGGTGGTTAAGGCCACGTGGCGCTGGGACAAGTTGAAATCGGTCTCTGAAGAGCCGCCTACCGATGAAGAACTGGAGGAACTGGACTGCCGCATCGCCCGCCTGCAGGCCACCGTCCGGCTCCTCGGCCGATAGCTCCCCCTCCCCCTTTTCCGTTGCAGCGGAAAAATACGACAAAAATTCGTTTTTCTCCGAAAAAAATTAGGAGATACAGAAAAAGCGTTGTAACTTTGTCGTATGGAGAAACTCACTGCGAAAGAAGAAGAGATCCTGCGGCTGATATGGGCGAACGGGCCGGTGTTCATCCAGGACCTAGTGAAGCTTCTGCCGGAGCCGAAACCGCACCACAACACCGTCGCCACGCAGGTAGGCTTTCTGGAAGAGAAGGGCTATGTGGCGCGGGAGAAGTTTGCCAATGCCTATCGCTACCACGCACTTGTGGATGAGCACGCGTTCGCCGACCAGGTGATTTCCGATACAGTCGAGATGTTCTACGACAACTCCTACGCGAGCGTCGTGTCGCGCTTTGTGGAGGACGAGAAGATGGACCTCGACGAACTTAAGGCGCTGATCGCACAAATTGAAAACAAACGGAAATGAACGCATTCCTGTTATACCTGCTGAAGAGCATGCTGCTGCTGGCAGTGTTCGACGCGTTTTTCCTGCTGGTGATGCGCCGCACGGAGCATTTCCGTTTCAACCGCGCCGTCCTGGTCATCGGCAGTGCAGCGTGCCTGCTGCTGCCGCTTGTGCAGATCCGCATAGGCGTGCCGACGGTCTATTCGGAATGGATCGAGCCCGCCGTCATCGGGGCAGCCGCCCGGGCAACCGCGCCGGCAGAGACCCTGACAGCCACAACAGCCGCGAACGGCATCTCCTGGCAGCCCCTTCTTCTCGCGGTCTATGCGCTCGGCGCGGCTGTCACGCTCGCGTTGTACATCCGTTCGTACGCGGGCATGTATCACCTGCTTCGTCGCACGCCCGGCGAGCGGCACGACGGCTATACCCTCCATCTCGTGGAACAGGAAACGCCCTCGCTCAGCTGGCTGCGCCACATCGTCCTCAGCCGCAGCGACTACGGACGTTATCCCGCCATCCTCATGCATGAACGGGCGCATGTACGCTGCGGTCACTCTCTCGACCTGCTGTTCTCCTCCGCCCTGACCGTCTTCCAGTGGTTCAACCCGCTGGTGTGGATCTGCCGCGGCGAACTCAAGATGCTCCACGAATACGAAGCCGACGACTTCGTCCTCGACCAGGGCATCGATGCAACCCAATACCAACTTCTGCTTGTAAAAAAAGCCGTGGGAGAGAAACGCTTCCTCCTGGCCAACGGCTTCAACCATGCCCAACTCAAAAACCGTATTACCATGATGCAAACCACCACCCGTGCAGCCTGGAAGAAGCTTTCCCTGCTGCTCCTGCTCCCGCTTATGGCCGGTACCGTACTGCTCCTGTCGGAGTGCAAGCCGTCCGCCAACAATGAAGAAATGCCCGCTCCTCAGGAGGAGGCAGCCCCTTCGACCGACGCCGCCTATGAAGTGACCGTCACCGACATCGAGCCGGCCGACGACGATGCCGTCGCCTTCGAACTCGTCGAAGTCAAGCCGCAGTTCGGCGACGGCGACGCCAACCAGTTCGCCCTGTGGGTGAACGAGAGACTGCAGTATCCGGATGAGGCCAAGGAACAACAGATCGAGGGCCGCGTAACCCTCCAGTTCAATGTCGAACCCGATGGCAGCATCACCAATATCAAGGTGCTCAAGAGCCCGAGCCCCCTGCTTTCCGATGCTGCAGTGGAAGTCGTGTCGAAGTCCCCGAACTGGACGCCCGGCTACATCAACGGGGAACCCGTACGGGTTGTCTATAACTTCCCCGTCGTCTTCATGTTGAAATAGCATGAAGTCGCGCGCCCTGCCGCAAACCTGTGTTTTGGTTGTGCTGGCCGCCATGCTGATTTCAGGTGTGGCGGCCGCGCAGCCTGCGGACTCGCTTCGCAGGGAGGCCCTTTCCGAGGCCCGCTACCTGAAGAGCATCTTCAAGACCGACGCGGCCATCGAACGGCTGTCGGAATGGGTGACGCCGGGCGTATTCGACGAAGAGGTCCTCTCCGAACTGGCCGACTGCCACTTCATCAACGGCGATTATGCCGCCGCGGCCGGCACCTACCAACTGCTGTCGTTGCGGGCGCCGGACAACCTGCTCTACAAGGTCAAACAGATGCAGGTCGCCTTCCGGATGAAGGACTACGAAGCCAGTGCGCGGATCGGCAGGGAGGTGCTGGCGCAGGATTCCATCCCGGCCGTGGCCGCGCTGGTCGGCGATGCCTACAACCTGGCAAACCTTTCCGACTCGGCGTTGGTCTGTTACCGGCAGGCGCTCGCGCTCAAGCCTGTCAACGAGGCGGTCGTCAGCAAGGCCGCAAACATCCTGCTCGCCGACAAGGATTACGACGCTGTCCTCGAAATGACGGGCGAATACCTGGCCCTCGACCCGGACAACCTGACCGTGACGCCCATCCGGGGGCTGGCTTATTATCTGAGCGCACAGTACGATTCCTCGCTGGTCGTCTTCCAGAAGCTGGAAGACCTGGGCGTCGACAACTATCCCGTGCACTTTTATCTGGGCCAGAGCTACTGGCACACCAACGTCCCTTACCGGGCCGAACCGGAGCTGCGGAAAGCCTGGGCCATCGATTCCTCCGATGCCAACCTGGCCTGGACCATCGCGGCCGTACGGACCGACATGCTGATCAGGCCCTTCGACAAATACGTGGAGCCCTGGCTCGACAAGGCCACCGCCCTGATCCAGCCCGACTCCTCGCTCGTATCCCGCATCCATCAGCAATATGCCAAGGGCTACTACGGAGAAGAGAAGTTCGACAAGGCCATCGCGCACTATCAAGAGGCCTACCGATACAATCCTTCCTTCATCCAGGCCCTCTCCTCCATCGCCTATTGCTACGAACGGCTGAAAAAGTATAAACTGGCGCTCGACTATTACGAACGCTACCTCAAAGTGGCCCGGCCCGGCTCCCGCGGCTACGAATTCGCCAAGAAATCCATCGACTACATCAAAGGCGAAATTTTTATGGAAGAATGAAAATTTTTCCAACCTTTCAGCCGGGTTTTGCGTTATAGCAATGTAAACGCCCCGCAAAGGGCGAAATTGTTAAACGCTTAAACAAATAAACACTATGAATTTAGTTGCAATTTTGATTCCGCTGGGCGTATGTGTGGTACTGCCCGTCCTGATAGTCTGGATCATCGGCCGTGTACGGAAGAACGAAACCGACCGCAAGGCCGAAATCATGCTGAAGGCCATCGAGAACGGCGTCGCCATCGATCCCGAGATGTTCAAAGCAGCGCCGAAGAACAAGTCCATCAAAAAGGATCTCCTCGATAAACTCAACGGTGCCTGCATCACCGGCCTGATCGGCGTCGCTTTCCTGCTGATCTTCTTCTTCGGACGTGAATGGGCCGACAATTTCTTCCCGACCGCCTTCTATCTCATTGCCGGAGGCGTGCTTGTGGCCGTGGGCATCGGACTGTTCATCTCCTACTTCACGGGCAAGAAACTGCTGGCAAAAGAGATCGAAGCCGAGGAAAAAGGATTACAGGAGAAAGAATAAACGATGACCCGGGATCGGTTCATCTCCGAAGTAAGGGCGTGTCAGGGACGGCTGCGGCGGTTCCTGACCTCGTTGTGCGGAGATGCCGCCCTGGCCGACGACATCGCGCAGGAGGCGCTGGTGCGGGCCTATGTGAACTCGGACCGCTTCGTCGGGAACTTCAAGGCCTGGGTCTTCCGGATTGCCTATAATTGCTTTATCGACAACCTGCGGCGTGTGCCGGCGCCGTCGGTGTCGTTCGACTCCCCCGAGGTACTGCACGTGGCCGACGCTTCAGCCTCGGATGCGGCGTTCCGGCACGAGGAACTGCAGCGGGCGCTGACGCGAATTCCGGAGAAAGAGCGCACAGCCATCGTCCTGCACTATTTCGAAGACCTTCCCGTCAAGGAGATCGCCTCCATCATGCAGATTCCTACCGGTACGGTCAAGTATCATCTTTCGGTGGGCAGAGACCACCTCAAACAGCACATCCGCTTATGAAGGATATCGAACAGTTTTTACGCGAAAACGCGCCGGATATGCCGGACGATGGGCAGTTCATGGTTGAAACGAATGCCCGGTTGAATTCCGTGGAGGGCATCAAGAAGACGGTGGACGGAGAGCGTCGCCGCTGGCGGAAAGCACTGGTCATCGCACTGGTGGTGGGCCTGGCGGTCGGCTGCCTGCTGACGCTGCTGGTGCTGTTCTGTCCCTTCGAGCCCGTCCAGGCGGAAGATTCCACGCTCATCAAGGCGCTTGAAGCGATGCAGCACGGGAAAGAATTCCTGTTCGGCATCATCGCCGCCCTCGCCATCGCGCTGGGCGTTGTTTCCATAACAAAGAAGCGAGAGGCGCTGTAGTCTGCAGGCCTCCGTCAGAACATCATGTTCATCGCAGCGCGGTTGGCCTTCTGACTGTGGGCGGCGTTGAGCTTGCCGAAGTTCCATTTGAAGGTGATGAAGAAGTGGCGGCCCAGCTGGTTGAACATCGCATCTTCCACATAGTTGTCGGTCGTGAAATGGCGTGTGGTGCGCACCTGGTTCAGGATGTCGCTCGCATGGAAGCCGATGGCAAACTGCTTGATGTTCTTTGCAACGGAAAAATCCCACATCAGATAGGGCTCGTTGTACCCGGAAGGAAATCCGTGGAAGAAATTGTACTCGAGGTCCGTTTCAAATTCCCACCCGTGCGGTGCCGTAGCCTCGGTCCAGAACCATATGTCGCTGCTCCAGGTCTTCGTATCGGCTGCGCTGTCGAGGGAATAATGGGTGTTCCGATACTGGGTACTGCCGCTCAGTTCCACCGTAAGGAAATCGTTGCGGTACTGGAAGCCAAGCCCGGGACTGAGCATGAGGCTGTTGGTGACGCTCTCGCTGAAACCGCTTTGTCCCGAGTAGAATCGGTCGCCCCTCTCGTCGCCCCAGAACTCAGACATGAATTGCGCGTAATCAAACGTCTCGACATCGAGCCCGGCCAGTTTCCGTGTGTTCTGGTAGCTGATGGTGCGACTGTCGGATGCGGACAATTGCACATCCAGCTTTAACCGTTTGTCCTTGGTCAGCGGGAAGGTGACTCCACTATAGATGGAAGCCGCGAGCGCCGGCTTCCCGGAATTGACCGGAACGGAATACTGGATGCCGTCGCTGTCGAACCAGCTGGCCGTCACCATCTGGCGCTGGTTCAGCGAAGAGTTTAGATAAAGATATATGCTCCGCTGCTGCTGGGGGGCGTTAAGGTAGATGTTTCCGTTGAGATAATGGCCGTAGGCCGGCTTCAGGTAGATGTTGCCGGTCTGGATACGGGTAGGAACCGAGATGTCGAGCACTGGCAGCTGGCGTGCGGACGATGGACGCGTGGACCGCCCGCTGTAAAAAACCGAGATACTTTTCTGTTCCTTCATCCAGCGGAAATTGAGATACGGGTTCCAGTCCAGCAACCATTCGCCGAGGCCGGTTTCCGTCTCAATGCCCAGCGTCAGCGCCTGCGTCTCGTTGAGCGTCTCCTGCATCTGCGCGCCCAGTTGCAGTGAGGTCTGGTCCTTCTTGTACTGGAACTGCACACTCTCATTGAAATACACATAAGTGTTCTTGGTGAACGACGAGTAGTAATCGTTGTGCTGGGTGTAGTCCTTTTTGTCAATTACCGAAGGGTTGAAGCCCGCCTCCCCTGCCGTGCGGTTGTAGGCGTCCTTGGTGTTGTTGCGCCAGGAACCGTAGCTGTTGACGTTGACCGAGAGCGTCCACCGCTCGGCCAGCGGCTCATTGTAGCTCAGACGGACGTTACCGCTGTAGTTGCGGTTGTCCGTCACGTAGAACAGATCGCGGGTGACGGGGCACACGGGATCCTGCAGGAAAGTCTGCGAGAATTCCCGGCTGTCCGCATCGTTATCCGTCAGGGAATAATTGCCCGACAAGGTCAGGTTGCGGAGCTTGTTGCCGCCCAGTTCCTTGATGCCGAATGAGAACGACGAATTGTGCGAGAAGGTGCGCGACTCGCCGTAATTGCTGGAAGAAGCGCTGTTGAGCCGCAGGCCGCCCTCCTTTTGGTACGATTCATTGTCGTTATAAGCTTCCGTCTTACCGCCGGCGTAGCGGAATGTAGGCGTGAAGCTCACCATAAAGCGTTTGCGGTCGGTGTTCTTGAGTTCGAGGTTGACCTTCACATTATCGCCGGTCACGAAATTCTTGCTTTCCGTACCCGTGAAGATGTCACTGCCGCCGGTCAAGAACGTCGTCCGTTCCGACCGGCTGCGCGAATCGTTGAACGAGTGGTTGTAGTTAGCCGCCGCCGTGCTCTCCATTCCCTTGATGCGTGTGGTGTTGTAGTTCGCGCCCAATTGCCGGTAGGTCTGGATGCCGCCGCCACCGCCTCCGATACGCGTCTCGGACATTTCATCGCCGTCATAACTGCGGAATACGACAATGCCATCGTTTTCCGAAATCGGTGCATTGTAGGCCCCGCCCACCAGCACGATCTGGTCCTTCTCGTTGTAGCCGGAGGCCATCACGTTGCCGGTATAGAGGAAGCCGCGGTTGTCCACCATCTCGTCTTTGCGGTCGCCGGCCAGCGTCGTACCGGCGCCGGCCTGGGCGTTGCCGAACCACCCCTTCTGAAACTCCTGCTTGAACTCCAGGTCCATCACCTTCTCGCGGTCGGTCGCCACGCCCGTGAACTGCTCGGAATCGCTCGCCTTGTCGATGACCTTCACCTTGTCCACGACCTTGGCCGGCAGGTTCTTCAGCGCCATTTTCGGGTCGTCGAAGAAGAAGGTCTTGCCGCCCACGGTGATCTTCTGGATGGTTTCGCCGTTGTATTTCACCGTACCGTCCTTAGAAACCTCCATGCCGGGCATCCGCTTGAGCAGGTCCTCCAGCATCTGGTTCTGCCCCATCTGGAAAGAAGCAGCGTTGAAAATGATGGTGTCCTGCCTGATTTCGATGGGATTGCCGATGGCCGACACGTGCGCTGCATCGAGCATCTGGGCATCTTCCGCCAGGCGGACCGTCCCCAGGTCTACCGAATCCTTGTCCCACCCGAAGGAGAAATAGTGCTCCTTGTTATAGGTCTTGTAGCCCAGCATTTCGACCGTCAGGACGTACGTGCCACGCGTCACTTTTGTGATGCGAGCCACGCCCGTCGTGTCGGTCAGCGTGAAGTTGGTGATCAGCGTATCGTTCTTGGCCGTCAGATAGGCCGAAGCATACGGCACGGGCACATCCGTCTTTTCTTCCAGCACCTTGACGATCACCGAGCCCTGGTTGTTCTCGAACAGGCTGCCGGGGATGAATTGTGCATGGGCGGTTTGGGCGGTAAGGCCCAGCAGGAGCAGCAGCGCGACATATCTGATTCTTTTCATGCTTTACGACATCGGAGTACGGGTTGCCGAATAGCAAAAATTATACCCTCGGCTTCTGGATGACGCGGATGACCAGGGAAAGGAAATAGATAATCAGGCCATAGAAGGTTGAAATCATGGCCACGCGGAGGCCGCCGCACATCACGGCTGGACTGATCGTATCGCCGAACATCTCTATCACGCCGAATATCTGGAAGAGGCCGCAAAGTGTCCAGAAGACCGAGACGACGAGCGCGCCGATGCCGATCTCCTTGACCCAGCGCGGGGCTTTCCACGCGGCCAGCAGCAGGGCGATGAGCAGCAGGGAAAGGACGATCATGCCCGGCATACCGCCTTCGACAAAGAAGCGGGCGATGGTCCATTCGGGGACTTCGACGGTTTCTGGCTGAAAGACACCCAGTGAATCAGCCACAAAGTAAGTTTCTTCTTTCATGGTAGTGCGTTTTAAGTTTGCTGCAAAGTTACGGACGGAGGGTGCGAGCCGCCAAATCTATATCCCTCCGTGGCCCGGTTAAAACCCACTCTGGAGCCGGCGGACTTGCCGGGCCGTCGGTTTTTTCTTATTTTTGTTTTGAAATGAAAACCGCAGGACGCATCGGATACTGGTTGGTCGCGCTGGCACTGATCGCCGCGATTCTGGTCAGCCTGAACTATACCTGGAGCCAGGCCATCCTGATCAGCCTCGTATTCTGCCCTTGCGCCATCCTCCTGGAATGGCTGATGCCGAAAGCTGTCCGGCCGATACAGAAGGTCTATGTCGCCCTGGCTGTGCTGATGCTTGCCATCCTGCTATTGATTCTCCTGCATTGCCTGCTGTGGAGCCCGTTCATGAAGACGGAGTTCTGGAGAATGCTGGAGGTGCAGCCCGTGCTGGTTAACCCGGTATTTCTGGGACTTGTCATGGCCGCACTCGCGCTGGGCGACAACGCCTGGAGTAAGTGGCTTGAACGGAAACTCGCCGCCCAACCCCGCAACATCTCCTTCTACTCCGACCGTAAGACCGTCACGCTCGACGTCCAGGAAATCGCCTTCATCGAATCGAACGACACGGAGGTCCGCCTGGTAACGCGCGACGGCCGCTCCTTCCGCAACAAGACCCGCATCGGTCAGTGGGAAGCGATTCTGGGCGAAGGATTCGTCCGCATCCACCGCTCCTACCTGGTCAACCGCGCCTACATCACCTCCTCTTCCGACGATTCCCTCCTCGCCGCCGGCCACACCCTGCCGATTTCGCGGAAGTACCGCAACGCCTTGTCGTAGCCCTTTGTGGAAAATGTTTATCTTTGCTTCATGAAAAGAATACTTGCTACTGCCATTTTGCTATTGGGCATGCTGCCCATGGCGTTTGCCCAGACGGGAACCTGGTCCGGAACGCTTGAAGTTCAAGGGGCCAAGTTGTCATTGGTTTTTCATCTGGATGAGGAGAACCCGACGATTGATTCGCCCGACCAGGGCGTACGCGGGATCAAGGTGCAGGTGGAGCGGACCGAATTCGGGAAGATTACCATTCAGATTCCCGCCTTTGGCGCGACCTACGAAGGCCAGTTGATCATGCAGCAGATCTATGGGACCTTCACGCAGATGGGCGCTTCGCTCCCGCTGACGCTCAAGCCAGGTGAGCCCAAGTTGAACCGGCCGCAGACGCCGAAGGGACCGTTCCCGTATGCGCAGGAGGAAGTATCCTTCACCAACGGCGATGCGGTGCTGAAAGGCACGCTGGTGCTGCCCGAGGGCTGCAACCGGCAGACGCCCGTCCTTATCATGGTAACTGGCAGTGGCCTACAGAACCGTAACGAGGAACTCTTCGAGCACAAACCGTTTGCCGTCATCGCCGACGCACTGGCCCGTGCCGGAATCGCCACCCTTCGATACGACGACCGCGGCTTCGGCGAATCGACCGGCGACGCGATCAATTGCACGACCGAAGATTTGAAAAACGATGCGTTGGCCGGCATCCGTCTGCTGCGGGAGCGCTTCGACAAGGTGGGTGTGATCGGCCACAGCGAAGGAGGCACGATCGCCATGATGCTGGCAGCGGATAAGCAGGCCGATTTCATCGTGAGCCTGGCCGGGATGGCCGTTTCAGGAGCGGAAACGCTCGTGTGGCAGAACCGGCTTTCTTTAGCGGCCGCCGGCATCCCTGAAGAGACCATTGATGTTTACTGCAAGTTGGTGGGTGAAGCGTTCGACGCACGGGTTCACGGCGGTGTCATGCCGCAGCCCGGCCCCGACATGCCGGAAATCCTGAAACAGACTTACCAGACCGCGCTGACGCAGATCCAGACGCCCTATATGAAGTACTTTCTGTCTCTGGACATGCGTCCGCTGCTGGGCAGCATTACCTGCCCCGTCCTCGCGCTCAACGGCACCAAGGACATGCAGGTCGAATACGAAAGCAATCTGGGCGCCATGCGCGAAGGCCTGCCGGACAATCCCGAGAACAAGATCGAGCCCGTCGAGGGCCTGAATCACATGTTCCAGCACTGCGCCACCGGAATGGTCACGGAATACAGGCAGATCGAAGAGACCTTCGCACCCGAGGTGCTGGAGATCATGATATCCTGGATTGCCAGCCTATTCTGAAACAGCCTTCTGTATAGCGGAGAAGCGGCGTCCGTCGAGGGTCTGGCCTTCGAGACGGAGATAGTATGCCTCCGGAAGTTCAGGCAGGGCGACGGCGGCTTGGCCGGCTGCGTCGGTGCGGATACAGGGATTCCAGTATAGGGTACCCTGGCGGTCGGGGTTACCCGAAGGACTCGGGTCGAAGTTCTTCGGCTGCTGCCAGCCGAGCGGCTGGATGCCGATGGTGGCCTGCTGCTTTCCCGGACGGTCATTGTCGAATTCCCTCGCGTCATAATGACGCATCTCCAACAAAACAACGGCAGGAGCCTGATAAAGAGCCGCCTCAGCACCACGGAGCACATAGATGTTATGTACATCCCGGACAGAAAGCGTATAGGCTTCCGTCCAATCCTCCTGTTTAATGCCGTCGATGTAGAGGACTACGGGACTGAAACTGGCTGAAGACGATGTTGTCGCCGTGCCTCCACTGATCGAAGCCTGCTGGGATAAGGACGCGCTGCGCATCGTGTACAGATTCCAACCGAAACTATTTCCATTTTCCATCATCAGCATGATGAAGTTGGGATAGGAAGCGGTGATGTGCAGCATGAGGTTCCGGTCATCGTACTTTTTCAGGTCTTCGCGCAGCTGCACC
The DNA here is from genome assembly GCA_001603505.1 of Bacteroidales bacterium Bact_11. GTDB lineage: Bacteria > Bacteroidota > Bacteroidia > Bacteroidales > UBA932 > Cacconaster. The sequence goes on from LUZC01000012.1 coordinate 73,522, forward strand.
TGGCGCCATTCGAATACGGCAGAAAAGGGACCTACGATCCGGTCAGGGCGGTAAAAGGCCGGCTTTCGTTCCGCCGTAATCTTGCTGGCCGTAAGGGTATCGTCGGCCGGAAGTGGGACTACTGTTCCTTTCAGATATTCACGGATCCTGGCTGTGTCGCGAATCTCCTCCCGGGCAGGCCAGGTCGGACCGTAGTCGAACGGCTCGGCGAAGCTTTCCGGCTCACTGGCAGGATAGACGTACCAGGCTCCGGTGACATTGACCGAGAACAACGTCCCTTCCGGGAAATCCAGGTCGGGGATGCGGAAATGCTGTCCCTCTTCGCCTTTCAGGCTGCGACTGCCTTCGACATCCTGGGAATAGTAATAGCCGATGTCCTGCGACATGATGGAAACGCTGTACTGTTCCGGCAGGTGGCGGCGGATGCTTTTGATGCGGAAATCCACTTCCTGGGCGTATTCGCGCTCGCCCTCCGGGAGTTCCAGGATCGGGACGGATTCTTCCGGCTTGGATTGGAAATCAAAATCCGCGTAGCGGCTGTTGGTTACTGACAAAGAGAAATTACCTAGAACAGGCGATCCTTCCGCGTCGGTCAGCGCGATCGACAAACGTCCATCTGCGGACACGGACAGGTCCACTTTCACATCCGTGTCTTTCTCGTTCGCCGAAGCGGCACACGCCTTACCGTAAAGGCCAGGCACCGGTCCCACACCCCGGATTAACAACCTTGTATGGTACAAAGCCTCCGCCGGCCAGTCTTTCTGCGCCAGCGTGTAGGAGCGCAAGGTGTACCAGCCGCTCTCCATATCCTGCGGCAGCTCTATCTGCCCGAAGAAGATACCGCCGCGCGATTTGATCTTGATGCGCTGTTCTACGGCGCCGGTTCCGTCGCGCAGCAGTTCCACATACAGGAACTTGCTGACCGGATCTCCGTCCTCTTGATCCGTCACCCATCCCCGCAACCACACCGTTTCGCCTGCCGCATACAGCGACCGGTCGCAGTGCGCCCATACACGCTCCGCCGCCCTGGAAGGAGACCCCGGCCAAAGCAGCAGCAACAATAGCGGGAGGATTCGTTTCATTCAGTTTATTCGTTCCAGTCGGTCTCTTCGAGTTCAAAGAGATGTTCGACGGTAAGGTGGAAGATGTTGGCGATTTTCAGTGCGAGGACGGTGGAGGGATTGAACCGTCCCTGTTCGATGGCGGCGATGGTTTGTCGGATGACTCCGGCCTTTTCGGCCAGTTCCTTCTGCGACATGCGGAGCCGTGCCCGCTCTACCCGGATGTTATTCTTCATCGTCCGTCTTTTTGTTGTCCCACCACAAAGATATCTTAAAAATCAGCACATAGTACAATATAAAAGCCGGAACGCAAGTAAAGTAGCGTTTGATGACCATTACTTGGGAAGCTTTCTCCGGGCCGATCCAGGAAGTGATGAAGAGATTGAGGAACAAGTTGATCAATGCGATGACCAGATACAGGATGACGGTTCGAATAAGGGCCTGATGACGGATGAAAGTGACGCGCTCGTCTTCTGCCCGCTCTTTAGACATCGCCAGTAAGACGATGCCGAGAAGAAAGAATAAAACGACCAACAAATAAGCCCATCCGTGGCCGAAAGCATCGTACCATTTTGTATCGAACCAAAGTAAATCATGGACGACTGCCTTGAAAAAGACAGCGAATACCACCAGGCAAAGCACCAGCAAGGTCCTCCCGACCTTCTGCCAGACGTGCGGAAGCATTTTGAGACTTTTCATAATCGTGTTTTTTTTGATGGACGTAGCAAAGGTATATAAAAATATACAAAATGTATATAAAAATATACATTTTTGCGATGACTGGTGTCTGTTTTTTGGGGGCTTCCTATTACTGCCTGCCACGTCCGCCCGCCAATGTAAAATCAGATTGCAACGCCCGGGTGGACGCCGAAAGAGGGGCCGATGGGGTGGGGGTATTCCGCCGAATTTTCGTACATTTGTTTGTATGAAACGGATCGCTATTATCATTACACTTCTGGCGGGGTTGTGGCTGGGTGCCACGCCAGCCGGAGCACAGCCCGGGAAGGGTATCTACCATATTGTAACGACGGTTTGCGAGGATGCTTCGCGCGGGGTTACAGTCAATTATCACTGTGACAAGGCCGACAGCTATGTCGTATATACGCGGGACGGTGATACGACGTTTTCGGAAGCGAAGAAAGTCGTGCCGGTCAGCGAGCGGTGGAGCAGCAAGGGCATCGAGAATACGGCGAAGACTTCCACCTTCTATACGCAAAAGCGCTATGTCTGCTATGCGACGCTGGAAGGGCTGCAGCCCGATACGCGGTACCGGTACAAGATCGTGTCAGGGGAAGCGGAGTCCGAGGTCCGGACGTTCCGCACCGCCGGACAGAAGGGTAGCTGGAACTTTGTGGCATTCACCGATTTCCAGCATAGGGAAAACCCGGTGACGCTGCCGCTGATCGAGATGATGAAAGAGATGGCGGGCGCGCCCGACCTGATGCTCTGCAGCGGCGACATGGTCGATGTGGCGGGAAACGAGTATGAGTGGACCTATCTGCTCGACAACGATACGTTCAAGGACTTCGTGTATGCCTCCTCTCCCGGCGACCACGCCTACTGGGCCTGCGACAAGGTGAACGGAGGCTATCCCCAGTACGACCGGCCTTATACGTTCAACCGGCTATTCCATTTCCCGCAGAACGGAGCGGCCACCAGCCTAAACTCCTCCTACTACTTCTACTACAACAACGTCCTATTCGTGGCGCTCGACATGAACAACTCCGACGAAGCCGCCGGACCTCGTTTCGACGAGGAGGTGCGGTGGTTTGAAACGACCCTGAACCGCCTGCAAGGCACCTACCAGTACCTGGTGGTCTTCGAGCACAAATCCATCTTCGGCTCTGAAATCGTGGATTCGGCGGTAGCCAGAAACCTCAGGCCGCAGTGGTTTCCGGTGTTCCAGAAATACAAGGTAGACCTCGTGCTGAGCGGTCACGACCATATCTATTCGCGCACCTACGCCCTCGACGGCGACAAGGTGGCGGACGACCCCTCCAAAGGCACCTTCTATCTCGACATGGGCTCCAGCGGCGACAAGCGCAGGCCGCTCGACCCGTCGCTGACCGGGAGTCCGCGCCACGCCAAAGTCATGAACCTGAAGGAGACCGGCCAGAGCTGCGCCTGCAACATCGACGTCGACGACACGCGGATGAAAGTCACCGTGTACGACCAGGACCGGCATGTCGTCGACGGCTTCACCATCCCGGCCAAGCGGCAACTCCACCCCGCCCTGCCGGAGGGAACCACCCTGCCGGTACAGGGCCTCGCCATCGAAGCGCCCAAACCGGCCGCCCTCGACCCATTCCTCACCTTCATCGAAGAGGAACTGGCGCCTGCGCACTTCAACCTGCTGATCCTCCGTGTGGACTGGAACTATGCCTATGAGACGCATCCGGAGCTGCGCGACCCGGATCCGCTTTCGCGCGAGGACGTGAAACGCCTGGTGGACGCGTGCCGCCGCAACGGCATCCGGCTGGTGCCGCAGATCAACCTGCTGGGCCATCAGTCCTGGGCCACCCAGACGCATGCACTGCTGCGCGAGTACCCCCAGTTCGACGAGACGCCTTCCATCAAGACGGAAAACTACGGCCCGTGGCCCAATGCCGACAGCCTCTACTGCAAGAGCTACTGCCCGCTGCACCCCGAGGTGCACGACGTGGTGTTCGCCGTGGTCGATGAGGTCTGCGACGCGTTCGAGGCGGAAGCGTTCCATGCCGGCATGGACGAGGTGTTCTACATCGGCATGGACGAGTGCCCCCGCTGCAAAGGGCACGACCGGTCGGAACTGTTCGCCGGCGAGGTGACGCTGATCCGCGACCATCTGGCCGAAAAAGGCCGCCAGCTGATGATTTGGGGAGATCGCCTGCTCGACGGCCGAACCACCGGTCTGGGTGAATGGGAAGCCAGCTGCAACGACACCTGGCGGGCGATCGACATGATCCCCCGCGATGTGTTCATCTGCGACTGGCACTACGAACGGGCCGACCTGACACCCGTGTACTTCGCAACCAAGGGCCTGAGCGTCGCTTCCTGCGGCTACCGCAACACGGCCCTCTGCCTGCAGCAGATCAACGACATGGCCCGCTTCCGTGCACAGACAACCCCTGAAACCACGGGGCGGCTCCAGGGATACATCCACACCATCTGGTCGGGCAATGAGTTCTTCCTGCGCCGCTACGACGCCCTGAAATCAGGCCAGCCGGACGCGCGCGGCGAACGACGCGGAGGAGGCGACGACGCCCGCGCCCTGCGCGCCGTCATCCAGGCCTTCTCCGGAAAATCGGTCTATCTGGAAAAAACAGCTATTCCTGCGCAATCACGTCCTTGAAAGTCTTGAAGCCGTAGCCGCGGGCTTTCAAGGTATCGATGATTTCCCCGAGGTGGTTGTAAGGCCGCTCGTACGCCTGCTTGTCGGGATAGTTCATCGCGTGGATGAGCAGGATGATGCCGCTGAGGCCTTCGGTCTCCTCGATTTCCCACAGGTGCGAGAGCATCTGGTCGACAGTCTTGTAGGCAGGCATGTCGGGCGTCGTCCAGTCGAGATCGAAGATCGGCCCTTCCGAGGGATTGAGCAGCTTGTACCCGAGCGCTTCCATGTTCTCGCGCGATTCGGTGTTGCAGGTCTCATAGGGAGGGATCATCCAGCAATACTGCGGCTTCTCCAGGCCGAACCGCTCCAGCTGCGCTTCCATCAGGGCGAAATCCTTCGCCAGGGAATCCCGGCTCACCAACGTCTCCCCGTCCTCGCAGAGCACCAGGTGCGCGAAGGAATGGGAGGAGAGATAATGCCCCTCATCGATGATCCTCCGGATGGGATTCTGATACTGAGGCTGCACGAAACAGACGCCGGTCGGGAAGAACGACCCTTTGACACCCTTTTCCTGCAACGTATTCAGCACGGGAACCACTCCGTCGAAATTCTCGAAATACCCGTTGTCGTTCTCGCTGTAATGGGCCGTGAACACCAGATACACGGTCTTTTCGTCGGGATTCACGCGGCGTACGATGCCGCTGTCATCCTTGACGAACACCGGCGCCTTCGGCGCAGCCTGCCTGCCGCAGCCCGCCAGCAGGAAAATGGCAGCCATCGTTGCCACAAAAAGGGAGAGGTCGTGTTTCATGGCTTGGCTCGCAGTTACAGCGCCGAATCGAACGAGACGGTATCTTCCAACGGCTTCTTCGAGCGGTTGAAGATCGTGGCGACGGTCAGGCCGGAAATGATGTGCCAGACACCCCACCAGGCCGTGATGACCAGCATGCCGCCGTGCGGCGGAAGGCCGGCGAAGATCGACGTGCCGAGCAGCAGCACCAGGCCAAGGCCCGAATTCTGGATGCCCGTCTCGATGGTCAGCGTGCGGCGGTCGCGGCGCGGAACCTTGAAGATGGAGCCCATGCTGAAGCCCGTAGCAAGCGCCAGCAGGTTGTGGACCAGCACGATGACGAAGATGTACTTAATGCACTTGAGGAACGCGTCGATGTTGCCCATGAACGACAGCACCACCATCACCAGGAAGAACACGATGCTCACCCACTGGAACGGCTTCTTCAGCTTATCAGCCACCTTGGGCACATAGTGCGACGTCAGGATACCCAGCGTCAAGGGAACGCCCAGCAGGATGAAGATGGTCTTGAACACATCCCACAAAGGGATGCTGAGATACGGAACCTCATTGTGCACCGCCGCGAATTTGAGGAACATATTGCCGTAGAACCAGAAGTTGAACGGCGTCATCAGGACGGCCAGCGCCGTGCTGATGGCCGTCAGGCACACCGACAACTCGATGTTCGCCTTCGCCAACGAACTCATGAAGTTCGAGATGTTGCCGCCCGGGCAGGACGCCACGAGGATCATGCCGAGGGCCATCGTCCAGGAGATCCAGCCCACGCTGTCCAGCAGGAGGGCCAGCAGGAAAGTCAGCAGCGGCAGCAGCACGAGCTGGCAGCACGCGCCGAGAATCACGGATTTGGGCTTCTTGAAAACGTCGACGAACATATGCGGCTTGATGCCGAGGGCCACGCCGTACATCACGAAGGCGAGGACAATGTTGATGGTATTCATGCCACCCGCATTCATCGTGACATTGATGCTGTCAATGGCGGCTTCGATTTCTGGTCTCATGGTTCAGGTTTTATCGGATAAACTAATTATTGTGCAATGAATCGGTACAGGATCCAGCCTGGCTGCGACTTGGGGGCCTCGGAGAGGACGGAGAAACGCGACCGTTTGGCGGCGTCGATAGCGAAGGAGTGCAGCGAGCCATCGGCCGTGGAGCCGTCGGCGCGCACGCGGGCGGCTGTCACGCGGCCGGCCGGATTCACTTCGATGTCGACCAACACATCGCCTGCCCCGTAGCCCTTGTAGGCCGGAACAGGCAGGCTCATCGCCTTGCGCCCCTCCACCTCGTACGAAATCACGGAAGGCCCTTTATAGGCAGGGGTCGTCTCTTGGTCGGTAGCCGGCTGGGAAGGATCCATATCCACCGCCTCAGCCTGCGCCTGCTGAGACAGGGCGTCGCGCTTCGACGCATCGAGCTTCCGCTGGAGTTCGCGGGCTTCGTCGTAGACTTCCGAAGGATTCTTGAAGCGGTCGTCCTTGAGTTTGCTGCCTGCATCGACCGCCACGTTGCGGATCTGCTGCCGCGGCTGCTGCGCCAGCTGGTCTTCAAGGTTGCGCGCCACTTCCTCTTTCAGTTCAATTTCCCGCTGCAGTTTCTCGAGCTCCTCCTGCTTGGTGAAATCCAGCACGAACGAGGTCTCCGGAGAAGCCACACGACCGATGGAGATGCCCAGCAGGATGATCAGGACGGCCAAATGAAAGATCAGGGTCGTGTAGAACCCGACCCGGTCTTCCTTGTTCTTGCCGCCCCACCACTTCATTATTCCTGCTCCCGCTCCTTGGCCATCTTACGGATGCCCGAAAGCAGCACGTTGATGGCGACTTTATTGTGGCCGCCCTGCGGCACGATGATGTCGGCATAGCGCTTGCTCGGCGCAATGAACTGGAGATACATCGGCTTGACCGTCTTGGTATAGCGGTCGATCACCCACTCCACGTTCTTGCCGCGCTCCACGATGTCGCGGGTAATGACGCGCATCAGGCGGTCGTCGTCGTCGGCATCCACGAACACCTTGATATCCATCTCGTCCATCAGCTCCTTGCAGGTGAAGATGAGGATACCTTCCACGATGATAATGTCGGAAGGCTCCACATGCACCGTCTCGGGCTGCCGGGTACAGGTGATGTAGGAATAGGTGGGCTGGTCGATGGCGTGACCCGCCTTGAGTTCCCTCAGCTGCGCCACGAGCAGATCCCAGTCGATGGAATCGGGATGGTCGTAGTTCACGGCCTGCCGTTCCTCCATCGAAAGATGTCCCTGGTCTTTGTAGTAGGAATCCTGCGGGATGACGGTCACATTTTCGTGCGCGGAAGTACGCATGCGCCGCGAAATCTCGTTGACAACTGTGGTTTTTCCGGAGCCGGAGCCCCCTGCGATGCCGATGATCAACATATCTATGAAAAATTAAAATTCTGCCGTCTTGGGGGTACGCGGGAACGGAATGACGTCGCGGATGTTGGCCATGCCCGTGACAAACAGCAGCAGGCGCTCGAAACCGAGGCCGAAGCCGCTGTGCGGGCAGGTACCGAAACGACGCGTATCGATGTACCACCAAAGGTTCTTGGTATCCATGTGCAGTTCCGCGATGCGGTTGTTCAGCTTCTCGAGCGAAGCCTCACGCTCGCTGCCGCCGATGATCTCGCCGATCTTCGGGAAGAGCACGTCGGTTCCGCGCACGGTCTTGCCGTCGTCGTTCTGCTTCATGTAGAAAGCCTTGATGTCCTTCGGATAGTCAGTCAGGATGACGGGCTTGCCAAAGTGCTTCTCCACCAGGTAGCGCTCATGCTCGCTCTGCAGGTCCACGCCCCAGGCCACCGGGAATTCGAACTTCTGGCCGCTGGCCTCCAGGATCTTGATGCCTTCGGTGTAGGTCAGGCGCACGAAGTCGGTCGAGACCACGCTCTTGAGACGGCCAATGAGTTCCGGATCGATCATCTTGTTGAGGAACGCCAGATCGTCCTGGCAGTTGTCGAGGGCATACTGCACCAGGTACTTGATGAATTCCTCCTCAAGGTCCATCAGGTCGTTCACGTCGTAGAAGGCCATCTCGGGCTCGATCATCCAGAACTCCGCGAGGTGACGCGGGGTGTTGGAGTTTTCAGCGCGGAAAGTCGGGCCGAAGGTATAGATGTTGCCCAGCGCGGTAGCGCCGAGTTCACCTTCGAGCTGGCCACTCACGGTGAGCGAAGTCACGCGGCCGAAGAAATCCTGGCTGTAGTCGATCTTTCCGTCTTCGGTACGCGGCAGATTGTCGAGATCGAGCGTAGTGACCTGGAACATCTCGCCGGCACCTTCCGCATCGCTGGCCGTGATCAGCGGGGTATGGAGATAAAAGAAACCTTTGTCGTTGAAGAATTTGTGAATGGCAAACGCCATGGCGTGGCGGATGCGGAGCACGGCCCCGAAAGTATTGGTGCGCGGGCGCAGATGCGCGATTTCGCGCAAGAACTCCATGCTGTGGCCCTTCTTCTGAAGCGGATAGACTTCCGGATCGGCGGTGCCATAAACCTCGATGTCACGGGCCTGCACTTCCACGGCCTGGCCGCTGCCCAGCGACGGCACGAGGTCGCCCTTCACGCACAGGCAGGCGCCCGTTGTGATCTGCTTCATCAAGGCTTCGTCGAAGTTCTGCAGGTCGCATACGACTTGGATATTGTTGATGGTGGAGCCATCGTTGAGGGCGATGAACGCCACGTTCTTGTTGCCACGTTTGGTGCGGACCCAACCTTTGACCACGATGTCCTGCTGCGGCTGTCCGTTCAAATAATCCTTGATTCTTTTCATATTTCGTTCAAAATGACAATTACCATTTTATCGTTTTCGATGGAGCACTCTCGTTCCAGCATCTGTCGACAACCGTCACCACGTACTGGTGCCTGCCATTGCGTTTTTCGGCCGGTTTATAGTGCTTCTCGCGGGTGATCTTCACAATATGGCGGCTCTGCGACAAATCGACCGGCTCTCCCGCGTCGAAGCGGTACACCACATAAAAATGCGGCTGTTGCAGCACGTCGTCAGTCTCGACGGGATTCCAGGAAATTCCCTTCCCCGTCGCGTGGACCGATGCCACCGGCTCGGGCGCCACGGCATCCAGGTCGGTATAGGCCGGAATCAGCGCGGGGTACCGCTGGTAATCCAAGCGCAGCGTGTCGGAGAACGGCCTGTGCTCAGCCAGCGTCCAGCCGGGCCACCACACATTGCCGTCGACGTTGGGCAGCTCGCGTTCCAGCTGGAACTTCCGGGCGGTCTGCGTGATGGCGGGATTGTCGAGGTCGGGCTCGCTGAACGTGCCGATGCTCTGTCCGATATACAGATGGCCCTTGCAGTCGCGGTCGTTCCACCAGTGGATCAGCACGTCGTAGTCCGCCGCCGGATGGCCGATGCGCCAGTAAAGCTGGGGCACGACATAATCGATGTAGCCTTTGTCCGCCCAGGCGGGGACATCGGCGAACAACTCTTCGTAATTGGAAAGCCCGTTGGTCTGGCTGCCGCTGCCGTCGGGTGTATCTTTCTTGTTGCGGTGAATGCCGAACGGCGAAATGCCGAAGCGCACCCACGGCTTGATGGCTTTGATGGTGTCGTTCACCGCGTGAATAAGCGTTTCCACGTTGTGACGGCGCCAATCTCCCTTCTGCCAATACTCAAATCCCTGCGCAGCCGCATACTTGACGAACGACGCATCGTCGTGGAATTCCTCGAACTTCACGGGATAGGGATAGAAATAATCGTCGAAGTGGATGGCGTCCACGTCGTAGCGCGTCACGATGTCCGCGATCACGCGAACGGTGTGGGCCACGGATTCCGGTTCTCCCGGATCAAAATACAACTGCTTGCCGTAGCGTTTGAAAATCTCGGGCTTCTTGAAATAGAGGTGCTCGGGATGCAGCTGCTCCTGGTCGTTCGAAGTGACCCGATACGGGTTGAGCCATGCGTGGAGTTCCATCCCGCGCGCATGGCTCTCGTCGATCATAAATTGCAGCGGATCCCAGAGAGGGTCGGGCGCGACGCCCTGCTCTCCTGTCAGAAAACGGGTCCAGGGCTCCAGTTCCGAAATATAGAAGGCATCGGCCTGCGGGCGAACCTGGAAAATCACAGCGTTGCAGCCCTGCGACTGCAGTTCGTCGAGCGTGGCGATAAACCAGGCCTGGATCTGTTCCCGGGAAAGGGTTTTGATCTGTTGGTTGCCCACAATGTGGAGCCAAGCGCCGCGAAACTCGCATTTGGGTGGCTCTTGCGCAAAAACAGGAGCTGCCAGCAACAACGCGGTCAGAAGAGACAGGGCGAATCGCTTCATCGGCAGGTCCTACCAGGCAACGCCCATGGCGGCGCAAATCTTCTTCGGAATGTCGGTATTATCCTGGCGACCGGCAAACTGCGCACTGCCGGCACCTTTTGCCCACACGGGAACGGGACCACCACAGTGGGAATAGGTCGTCCAGCCGATCCGGGCCTCTTCGTTGACACTGTCAATCGACTTGGCGTCGTTCATATACTGCTCCACGTCGGTAGGAGCCGAAGCATTCTTGATCTTGTCGATGACCGTCAAGTCATACGTATAGCCCTTGCGACCGAGCGCGATGCCGCCCGTCTCGTGATCGGCCGTCACGACAATCAGCGTCTCGTCAGGATGACGGTCATAGAATTCGAGGGCCACGGCGATGGCCTGGTCGAAATCGAGGACCTCGAAAATGGTGCCGGCCAGATCCTGGCTATGGGCGGTCCAGTCGATCAAGCCGCCTTCCGCCATCAGGAAGAAACCCTTCGGATTGCGCTCCAGCACGGTAACGGCAGCCGATACGATCTGGGAGAGGGTCAGTGCGCCCTCTGGACGGCCCAGCGCATAGGGGCAGATGTCTTCCGAACCTTCCGCCTGCACCAGCACGATGTGCTCGGCATCCTGCTTCTCCTTGAAATCCTCATAGCCGTAAGCAAGCGTATAACCGCCCTGGGCAATCAGGTCGTAGAGATTCTCCGGTTCGTCCTTCTCCTTGCCATTGGGATGATAAAGACCGCCGCCGCCGAAAAACTCGAAACCGGAATCGGGCAATTCCCGGCCGATAGCATAGTAGTTGCCACGTTTGACATTGTGGCCGAAAAACGACGCAGGAGTGGCGTGGTTGATCGGTGTAGTGGACATCACGCCAACGCTATAGCCGGCTTCATGTATTTTGTATGCGATACTTTTCATGAGGGTGGTCGAGTCGGGAGCGATGCAAAGCATGTGATTGGAAGTCTTTTCTCCCGTCGAGAGGGCAGTTCCGGCGGCCGATGAATCGGTAATGATGTTGCTGGCCGAAAAAGTCGTAGCCTCGCCCAGCACCGGGAACTGCGTAAAGCATAGCGGATCCATGCCGATCACGCCGCGTTCCTGCGCGAGATAGGCCTCCGCCGCTGCAACGTGGGTGAAACCCATGCCGTCGCCGATAAAATAGAAAACATACTTCGCATGCTTCTCACGCGGAGTACAGGAGACCGCCACAACCAGCAGGACGGCCGCTGCCATCAGATGAAAAAAACGTTTCATAGCGTGTAGTTCTAAAATGACAAAAGAAAGGGTGGCACGAAACCACCCTCTCTTTTCATCAAGCATTCGTCATTTCTGTACGCCGCCCTTGCGCGCGCCATACATGATCTTCAATGCCGAGCACCGGCGGAGCTCCTGCTTCACGTCGGTAATGATACCCATGCGGGTATCCTGGTCGGCCTTGATGTTGACCTGCATGAACGGACGGTCGGCTTCAGACATTTTCTCACGCTCTGCCGCAATAAAGTCGCGGATGGAGCTCAGGTCGTTGTTGTCCTTGCAGATGACGTCGTTGAGCTGAATACGGGAATCCGTACCATACTCCTTCTGGTACTGCATCGAAGGGGTGCCGATGTAGATATAGGAAGCCAGGTCCTTGCGCTCGAGCTTTGCAATTTCAGAAGCCTGGGGCGTGCGGACGCGCACTTTCGTTTCCGTCTGTCGCATGGAGGTACACACCATGAAGAACATCAGGATGATGAACACGATGTCCGGCAGGGACGAGGTATTCATCTGCGGAAGTTCGCCTTTGTTTTCTTTGATGAATTTTGCCATACTGAATCCTCCTATTTCTTCTTTCTGACATCCTTCGGTTCTGCCTCGGAAATACGCTGGGGAACCGCCTTGCGGACGATTTCCTGTTTCTCTTCGTCCAGCTTGCTGTATTTCTTGCCATAAGTCCTCATCGAGAAGTCGTCGCGGATTTCGTTGATGGCCTTGATCAGCTCGTTCTGCACGGTGATGTAGGCCTGGTACGTGGTACCGCGGTCATTCTGCAATGAGATGACACCTTTGGAGACGGGAACCGGTCCGAGACCCGGAATATCCTGGATTTCCTTTTCAGGAAGGTTCGGGTCGTCGAGCGGGTTGGTCATGAATTCCTTGATCTTGTCTTTCAGCTGGCTGACATCCATCGGTTGACTGCCGGCCAACAATTTGTCGCTGGAATTGATCTTCACCTGGATGATATTCCGACGGTTGACCTCCTGGTTTTCCACCTTCTGATCCTCAGGCGGGATTGGCGGAAGGAGACGGGAGATACCCTCCTCCTTGTCCATGGTGGTCACCATCAAGAAGAATATCAGCGCGATGAACGCAATATCCGCCATTGATGAGCCGTTAATTTCAGGAACCTTTTTCTTAGCCATACCAAAACTTATTTTTTGACTGCGTTACGGATGGTGCTCCAAATCAGAGCGACGATGGCTCCGATGATAGCAATATAAGTCACATAAAGCACCATGTCGGCAAACTTGAAGTCTTTCGGCGTGGTGGGGGTATTTACATCAATCGCGCTACCCGGTGCAAGCAGCCAGGCTCCACCGACGATCACCACGACGCCCAGGATCAGGATGATCAGGCGCAGCAGTTTCTTCTTGCTCTTGAATGCCCCGAAAAGCGGGAAGAGCAAAGTTACGCAGAGAGCCAGGACGAGGAGGAAATAGATCCAGTACAGGAACGGGTTGAGCGATGCTGCGTCAGTTGTCGTCGGGCTTTGCGTGAAGACAATGGCGAAGAGCACCAGCGACACCACGAAAAGGATCAATTCCAGGATCTTCCAGGGTCTGTTCTCTCTTTTTTCGCTAGTATCTTTCATAATTGAACTATCAAATATGGGGATTGATGGTTATTTGCTGTACTTGACAAGCATGTCAACGAGGGAGATGGAAGAGTCTTCCATATCCACGACGATCGTGTCGATCTTGGAGATGATATAGTTGTAGAACAGCTGGAGGATGATGGCGACGACCAGACCACCGACGGTGGTGATCAGAGCCACTTTCATACCACCTGCGACAAGGGCCGGGCTGATATCGCCGGCAACCTCGATGGCGTCGAAGGCCTGGATCAGACCGAGGACGGTACCCATGAAGCCCAACTGAGGAGCGATGCCGATGAACAGACCGATCCAGGAGAGGCCCTTCTCGAGTTTACCCATTTCGACGGAGCCGTATTCAACCACGGATTTCTCGGCTTTTTCAATGCCCTGACCATCCTTGACGCGGAGCAGGCCCTGGGTGAAGATGCGGGCCACCGGGCCGGGCGTGTTCTTACAGAGTTCGAACGCCTTCTCGACACCTTCGTTCTTCAGACAATCTTCAATCTTGTCGAGAAGCTTGGTGTTGTTATTCTGGGCAATGCTCAGCGTAATGATCTTTGCGATGGCGATGGCCAGACCGAGGATGAGGCACAACAGAACCAATGCCATGAAGGTAGCACCACCTTCAATAAACAGTTTCTTCAGCTGCTGGTGGATCGGCTTGTCGTTCGGGGCGGCTGCGAAAGGATCGACAACCTCGTCCTGGGTGTCTTGAGCCACGACCTCCTCAGTCTGCTCGGCAGCCTGATTGTCCTGCGCAAAAGTCTTCTGGTACTCAGCAGAAAGGGTCAGGAGACCGATCACTGCCAAAAACATGAAAATTTTTTTCATAGGTTTTTTGATTAATTATTAAACACTGTATTTAAATAGTTATAGTTTCGGTCCGGCCATAAGCCGCCATAAAATTCTTTGCAATTTAATAAAAAAATCGGAATGTTGCACTATTTCTCTGAAATTTCTCCACTCACGCCAATTTCCATTTTTTCCGCAACAGTCTTATTATCATTGTATTGCCCTAAAAGTACGAATAATTTCGTCACGGCCGCTTCGGTCGTCATGTCGCGGCCGCACACCAATCCGGCCTGCCGGAGAATGTCGCCGTTGGCATAGGCGCCCATATCCACGGAACCCGCCTGGCACTGCGTGACGTTGACGATCACCCCGCCCTTGTCGGTAAATTCGCGGAGTGCGCCAAGGAACCAGGGATCCGATAGCGAATTCCCCGACCCGTACGTCTCCAGCACCACGGCCCGAAGCCCCTCCGTGGAAAGGACAGCCCGAACCAGCGGCTCGTCGATGCCAGGGAATATCTTCAGTACGGCCACGCGCGTATCGAGATCCGTGTGGAGACGAAGCGGCCGGCCCCATACCCGCGGGTGATAGATGGCGTCCTGGTTGTATTTCACATGAATACCCACTTCCGCCAACACGGGATAGTTGGCGGAACGGAACGCCCGGAAATTCTCGGCGCTATACTTGACAGTGCGGTTACCCCGGAACAGCTGACTGTCAAAATAGATGCAGACCTCGCAGATGTGCGGATGCCCATCCGCATCCTGGGCGGCGGCCAGTTCAATGGAGGAGATGAGATTCTCTTTTCCGTCGGTACGGAGCATGCCGATCGGGAGCTGGCTTCCGGTAAAGATAACGGGCTTCTCCACGTTCTCCAGCATGAAACTCAAGGCCGAGGCGGAATAGGCCATCGTGTCGGTACCGTGCAGCACCACGAATCCGTCGTAAAAGCCGTAATTGGCCTGGATGATGTTGGCCAGTTTTACCCAGAACGCCGGCTTGACATCGGAGGAATCGATGAGCGGATCGAAGGAGAGGGAATCGATGGTGTAGCCGAATTTCTTGATTTCGGGCACTTCTCGTGTAATCTGGCGAAAATCGAAGGGTTTGAGGAGCAGGGTCTCGGGATCCTGTTTCATGCCGATTGTGCCACCGGTGTAGATGAGCAGTATCTTTCTGTCCATGAGAACTATAATTGAAAGAGCCTGCGCGCATTGGCGGTGGTGGCGGCAGCCACTTCCGCCAGCGGAAGGCCCTTGATTTGTGCGATTTTTTCGGCCACGAGACGCACGTAGGCCGGTTCGTTCCGCCTCCCGCGGAACGGGACGGGCGTGAGCCATGGGCAGTCGGTCTCGACCACTACGTCGTCGAGCGACATTTTCTCCAGCGCGACTGCCACCCCGGCGTTCTTGTAAGTCACCACGCCGCCGATGCCGAACTTGAAATCCGCATACCCAAGCAGGCGGCGGTACGTCTCGTAACTGCCCGACCAAGCGTGCATCACGCCGCGAAAAGCCACGCCCCGCAGGTCCTCGAGCACCCGGAAAAAGTCGCCCGTCGCCTCCCGGAGGTGGATGATAACCGGAAGGTCGAGCGAGGCTGCCAGGGCGATCTGCTCCTCGAGCACCCGAATCTGCTGCTCAACGAAATCCTTCGACCAGTATTCGTCGAGCCCGATCTCCCCGATGGCATGGAACTTCCTGTCGTTCACATGGTTGCGGACGAAGTCCAGCTCCTCCTGCCAGTCCTCTCCCACCGACGTGGGATGCAGCCCGATGCAGGGAAAGGCGAACCCGGGCAGGGCGTCGGCCACCGCCAGCAGGTCGTCGTGGCAGGAACGGTCGATGCCAGGCAGTATGCAGGCCTCCATGCCTGCATCGCGTGCACGCGAGAGCACCTCCTCGAAATCGGAACGGAAGGCTTCGTCATAGAGGTGGCAATGGGTATCGATCAGCATGCAGGAGAGTTTCCTACAAAGATACACAAAATTTGGTTCCGTCGGCCACTACCCTCCCCGCCAATTCCAGATCCAGCAGTTCCACCGCCAGTTTTTGCGGCGGAATGCCGGTACGCATCACAAGATCATCCATCGTGGCGGGAGAAAGTGCTTCCAGCGCGTGGAGCAGCGTCCGGCGGAGCGGCGGATCGTCGTGACGGATGACGGACTGCCGTCGCGACGGGCGGGGCGCATGAAGCCAACCAAGCACAATCGGCAGCGTATCTTCATCGACGACCAGCTGCGCCTCCTGATGGGAGATCAGCCGGTTGCAGCCTTCGAACGAGACATCGGACAAACGGCCTGGCACGGCGAAGACTTCGCGGCTATACGAGGCGGCGAGCGAAGCGGTGATCAGGCTGCCTCCTTTCCGGTACGACTCCACTACGAGCGTGGCGTCGGCCAGGCCGGCGATAATGCGGTTGCGGCGCAGGAAGGTAAATGCGGCCGGGGCCGTCCCGCAGGCGAAATCGGTGACCAGCCCACCCTGTTCGAGCATGCGACGGGCCAGGTCGCGGTGCTGCCGCGGATAGATTTCGTCGAGGCCGCAGGGCAGCACGCCCACGGTGGGCAGTCCGCACGCGAGTGCAGCCGCATGGGCGCAACCGTCGATTCCGAGCGCCAGCCCGCTGACGATGAGCGGCTTTTCATCGAGCGAGGCGAGTTTTTCGAGCAGGCGACGGCAGGCTTCACGGCCCGTCCACGAGGCCTTCCGCGTGCCTACGACGGCAAGGATGCGCATCGCGTCGAGATTGGCGGGGCCTTTCGCATAGAGCAGCAGCGGCGCGTCGTCGCATTCGGCCAGCCGATGGGGATAGCCGGGTTCGCCATAGCCCAGCAGGTCGATTCCATAGCGGCCGGCCCACTCTACCTCCCTGCGTGCCTCTTCGAGGAGCGCCGGATCGAGGAGCTGGTCGATATAGGGTTCGGCATGGTGCAGGACGGCGGAGAGTTCGTCGCGGCAGGCACCGAACACGGCCCCGGGGCTCCCGAACACTTCGAGCAGATGCCTCCCGGCGGCGCATTTGTAGGCAAACACGCGGCTGAGGGCACAATAGAAAACGGTTGCGTCGGAGTCCATCGTTTTTGTTCGCAAGATACGAACTCTCGGCCCGATTCAACCGTCAAAAAAGCAATATCCTCTTGGGGAATAAATTAAATAATCAACATGGCGTCGCCGTAGGTGCCGAACTGGTAGCCCTGTTCGATGGCGACCTTATAGGCATCCATGATGTTGCGGTATCCGCCAAAGGCGGCAGCCGTCATCAGCATCGTGCTGTAGGGCAGATGGAAATTGGTGACCATCGCATCGGGAATCGAGAACTGGTACGGCGGGAAGATAAACTTGTTGGTCCACCCTTCGAACGGCCGGATCTCACGTTTCGTCGTGACGTAGGTCTCCAGCGCACGCACCACCGTGACGCCCACCGCGAACACCTTGTTGCCGCGTCCACGCGCCGCATTCACCTGCGCGGCAGTCTCCTCCGAGATCACGAACTGCTCCGAATCCATCTTGTGCTTCGAAAGATCCTCCACATCCACATTGTGGAAATGGGCATTGCCCATGTAGAGCGTCAGGAACGCCTTGTCGATGTCGCGAATCTCCATCTTTTTGAACAGGATCTTGCTGAAGTGCAGGCCGGCGGCCGGGCTGGCCACAGCGCCTTCCTTACTCGCATAGATGGTCTGGAAACGCTCCTTGTCGATCTCTTCAGCATGCGGACGGATCCACTTCGGAACCGGCAGCGAACCCATCTGATAGAGCGTTTCCCGGAACTCCTCGTACGTACCGTCGAACAGGAAGCGAAGCGTACGCCCGCGCGAAGTCGTGTTGTCGATCACCTCCGCCACCAGCGAGTCGTTCTCGCCGAAATAGAGCTTGTTGCCGATGCGGATCTTCCGAGCCGGATCGACCAGTACGTCCCACAACCGCTGGTCGCGGTTCAGTTCGCGCAGCAGGAACACGTCGATCTCCGCGCCCGTCTTTTCCTTGTTGCCGCTCATGCGTGCAGGAAACACCTTTGCATCGTTGAACACGAAAAGGTCGTGCGGGGCCGCATAATCGATGATGTCCTTGAAAATCCGGTGTTCG
The DNA here is from genome assembly GCA_001603505.1 of Bacteroidales bacterium Bact_11. Taxonomy (GTDB): domain Bacteria; phylum Bacteroidota; class Bacteroidia; order Bacteroidales; family UBA932; genus Cacconaster. The sequence continues at coordinate 91,707 of LUZC01000012.1, forward strand.
ATTTCACCGGTGTCCTTGTGCACGACCATCAGGCGGCATTCATCGCGTTCTTCAGAAGGATATTTGGCAATCAGCTCCGAGGGGAGTTCAAATCCGAATTGAGATAATTTCATTTTTTAGATTTTATGCGAGAAAACAATAATTATACGGACAAAATCCAAAAAAGTTTCATATTATCCGTTTTTCAACGCGGCTTCCACCACGTTGTCAATCTGCAGGTAGATGGGGAAAAACGCGTCATCCTGCATCGGCGTGTTGCGCCCGATCAACGCCCGGACCTGAACGAGAAGCGTCTCGCCCGAAACGGCCCACTCCTGTGCAGTCGGCACCACCCCCTGCGACGAGGTGAAGGCGATGAAGTCGTTCTTCAGGTCGATTCCTGCAAGGAAACGGTCGAGTGCCGCGAGGTCATGGATCTCCCGCATGGCAGCCCGGTTGCGGTCGGCCACCTGGTTGGCATACTTCACCTGCAGGCTCTGCCGGTTGCACTTGCCCATGTAATCGGTATAATGCGTCGTGTCGAGCGGCACGAACACATCAGGGATGATGCCGCCCCCGCCATAGACCGTGCGTCCGCCACGCGTTTCGTATTTGAGCGAATCATTGACGCGGATGCTGTCGACGTTCATCATTTCGCCGTGCAGGTAGCGGTCGTACAGGTCGGCTTCATAGTCATCACCATAGGGCTTTTGAATACAGCGGCCCGAAGGGGTGTGGTAGCGCGCCACGGTGAGCCGGATGCCCGACCCGTCGCTGAAGAACACCGGTTCCTGCACCAGGCCCTTGCCGAACGAACGGAGGCCGTAGAGCGTCGCCCGGTCGTTGTCCTGCATGGCGCCGGCGAAGATCTCACTCGACGAGGCCGAACCCTCGTTGATCAGGACTGCCAGTTCAATGTCGCGGCAACTGCCCTTCCCGTCGGCAAACACGTCCTGTCGCGGCCGGTTGCGGCCCTCCATATACACGATCAGATCGCCTTTGGCCAGGAATTCATTGCACAGCAACAACGCCTGGTCGAGATACCCGCCGGTATTGTCGCGCAAGTCGAAGATCAGGCGTTTCATGCCCTGTTCACGCAAGGAAAGCGCAGCCTTGAGGAATTCCAGGTAGGTGGTGCGGGAGAATTTCGACAACTTGATGAAACCGGTGGTATCGTTGATCATGAAAGCCACGTCCAGGCTGTTGACCGGAATGACACCGCGGACGATCGGGAAGGAAAGCGTTTCGTCCACGCCTTCCCGCTCCACGTAGATGGTCACTTTCGACCCGCGGCTGCCGCGCATCAGGCGCACCATCGAATCCTGCGGTGTCTGTGTGCCGGCAATCCGGACGTTGTCGACCTGGACAATGCGGTCGCCCGTCATCAGGCCCGCCTTCTCGGAAGGCCCGCCGGGAATCACGTGGGTGATTACCGCCGTGTCGCTGGGCACAGTGAACTGGATGCCGATTCCGTCGAATCCGCCCTGGAGGTCTTCCTCTGCCGCCTTCAGTTCGACCGGCGGCAGGTAGACCGAATGGGGATCGAGCCGCGACATCAGTTCCGGCAGGATCTCTTCGGTCACGGCTTTCTGGTCGATGACGTCCACATAGTCACGGTCGACGCTCTGGAGCACCAGCATCAACTTGGACCAGTCGCCTTCTGGAATCGTCACCACGGGACGCCGGTTGCGGTTCCACAGCAGGAACACAGCTATCAGCAGCGCCATCAGGACAATCCACCATCCAATGGTGGTCAGTACCTTGCGCGTCTTTTCATCCATGGCTCAATCCTCGAATTTGACAACCTCTATGCCGGCCCGGCGCAACAGGTCGATACCGTCGGTAATCCGGTAGTCGCGGGCATAGACCACACGAACGATTCCCGACTGGATAATCAGTTTCGCGCATTCCAGACAAGGAGAATCCGTGATGTAGAGCGTGGCGCCCAGGCTGCTGTTGCCGCTCTTGGCCACTTTGGTGATGGCATTCGCCTCGGCGTGCAGCACGTAAGGTTTCGTCACCCCGTTTTCATCTTCACAAATATTCTCGAATCCCGCCGGCGTACCGTTGTAGCCGTCGGAGATGATCATCCGGTCTTTGACCAGGATGGCGCCCACCTGACGGCGGGTGCAGTAAGAGTTCTTCGCCCATACGGACGCCATCTCGAGATAGCTCCGGTCGAATTTTGTCTTATTATCCATACAATTATTGTGCATTGGGACCCCGCTGGTACAGGTAGCGCTTGATGCTCCGTTTCGGGGTCTTTTCAAACTCCTGGTCCACGATTTCCACCGACGAAAGCTTGCAGTATTGATCAAGTTCCAAATTGGTCAGGTGCATGTCTTCCTGCAGTTTTGCAAGCAGCTGCTCACGGTCCAGGCCGTCTTCCTGGGCCTGCTCGAAGTCGGGATAGATGAGACCCACGAGCTTGTAGTTGTCCTCTATCACCAGCGATTCCAACACGTAGGGCATGTTGTTGAGGATACTCTCGATTTCTTCGGGATAGATGTTCTGGCCGGAAGGGCCCAGGATCATGCTCTTGCAGCGCCCTTTAAGATAAAGGTAGCCATCGTTGTCGATGATGCCCATGTCGCCCGTGCGGAACCATCCGTCCACGAAAGCCTCCCGGGTGGCCTGGTCGTTCTTGTAGTAGCCCAGGAACACGTTCTCGCCCTTGACCAGCACCTCGCCGGGAATCTTTTTGGGATTGTCGGAATCAATCTTGATCTTCATGCGCGGCGCAGCCTTTCCACAGGAATGGAGTTTGGTCTTGTCCCAGTGGACATAGGTGATAATCGGCGCACACTCGGTCATTCCATAGCCGATGGTGAAAGGGAAGTTGATCCGCTTGAAGAACGCCTCCGCCTCGCGGTTGAACGGCGCCCCGCCGATGATGACTTCTCCGAACTTGCCGCCGAACGCCTGGATGAGGCTTTCGCGGAATTTGTTCTTGACCATCTTATCGATTACCGGAAGGTTGAGCATCAACTTGATGCGCGCCTTGCTGATGAACGGCAGCAGCTTGTTCTTATAGATTTTCTCTATGATGAGCGGCACGGCGATGATCGTGTCGGGCTGCACCGAACTCATGGCGTCCAGAATTACTTTCGGGCTCGGGAGGCGCGTGAGGAAGAACACATGGGCACCGATGGTCATCTCGAAGAGGAATTCGAAGATCATCCCGTACATGTGGGCGGTGGGGAGCATCGACACCATGCGGGAATTGCAGTCCATATGCGGTTCCGCCTCGTGCGCGAACTGCACGTTGGACAGCAGCGCGCGGTAGGGAATCATCACGCCCTTCGAGAAACCGGAGGTGCCGGAAGTATAGCTGATCAGGGCCATTTCGTCCGGCGAATCCACATAGTACGCCATATCCGTCTTGTGGAATCCGTTGGGGTATCGGTCGGCCATCTTCTCATCGATCCGGGCCATGGCTTCGGCCGCCGCGGGATGGACCGAGCGCAGCACGGTGAAGTCGGCCAGGTTGACTACCACCTCCACGCCGGGCAGGTCCATTTCCGAAACGCCCGTCCAGATGGTGTCGCCCACAAAAAAGATACGGGCCTCGGAATGCGTCACAAGGTGGCGGATGTTGGACGGCTGGAATTCATGGAGCAACGGAACGACCACGGCGCCATAGGTCATGACGGCAAGATAGGCCACGGCCCAGTTCGCCTGGTTCTTGGAACACACGGCGATGCGGTCGCCGGGCTGGATGCCGGACGCCTCGAAAAAGAGATGGAGCCGTGCGATCTGCAGCGCCACATCTTTATAATAGAGCGTATTCTGATTATAGTTGGACAGCGCGGGGCGATCCCAGTTCTTCTTGAAGCTGTCTTCGAGGAGAATGTTGAGCGAACGCTTTCTGGATGGTTTCTTCGACATGAGGGTGTAGTATTATGAGAATGCCTGTAAATTGCAAAGATGCGAATAAAGACCGTGATTTGCAACCAAATCTTCGTGGGTTCCGTGCTCTACGATGCGGCCATCCCGGATGACGTAGATACTGTCGGCATGGCGCACGGTCGAGAGCCGGTGCGCGATAACCAGCGAAGTACGGCCCGCCATGAGCTGCCCGAGCGCATCCTGGACCAAGCGCTCACTTTCCGTATCGAGCGAGGATGTGGCTTCGTCGAGCACGAGGACCGGTGGGTTCTTGAGCACCGCACGGGCGATGGCGATACGCTGGCGCTGTCCCCCCGAGAGTTTTGTGCCACGGTCGCCGATGTTCGTGTCATAGCCCTGGGGCAGCCGCTCGATGAATTCATCGGCGTGGGCCACGCGCGCGGCCTCGACCACCTGTTCGCGCGTGACGCCGGGCATGCCGAAGGCAATATTGTTCAATACGGTATCGTTGAACAAAATGGTTTCCTGCGTCACAATACCCATCAGGCGGGTCAGATCGGCAAGACGAAGCGTACGGATATCGGTGCCGTCGATACGGACGGCCCCTTCGTTCACGTCGTAGAAACGCGGCAGAAGGTCGGCCATGGTGGATTTTCCGGCCCCGGAAGGACCGACCACCGCCACCGTCTTTCCCTTGGGAAGCGTGAGGCACACGTCTTTGAGCACCGGTTCGCCGTTGTAGGAGAAGGTCACATGGTCGAAGGTCACCGCTTCGCGGAATTCCTCCACCGGCCGGACCCCGTCGGGGATGGTTTCCGGCTCGTCGAGAATCTCGAAGATGCGGCCCGCCGAAACCAGGCCTTTCTGCATCAGTGCATATTGCTTGGCCATTGTCTTTGCCGGCTCCAGTACTTTCCAGTAGAACATGATGTAGACGATGAACTGCTGCCAGGTCATCCCGAGGTTTCCATGGTAATTCAGCCACCCTCCGTACAGAAGCACGCCGGCGGCAATGCCGATGCCCAGGAATTCTGAAAGCGGTGAAGCCAGTTCCTGACGGTTCAGCACCTGCCGGGAGATGCGGCGATGCCGTTCGTTCTCGGCCTCGAACCGGTCTTCCATATATCCGCGGGCATTGAATGCCTTGACGATGCGCGCACCCGACATCACTTCTTCAAACCGGCTCAGGATCTTCCCCGCCAAGTGCTGCGTCTCCACGCTGCCGGCACGCAGTTTTCGTGTAATCCGTGTCACGATGAACGCCGATATGGGCAAAGCCACCAGCGAAACCATCGTGAGCCGGGGCGACATATAGATCAGCATGGCCAGGAAGCCCGCCACCAGCAATGGCTCGCGGAAGAAAACGTGAAAGCCCCCCGCAATGGTGTTCTGTACCTGAGAGACATCGTTCGACAGGCTCGAGAGCACATCTCCTTTGCGCCGGTCGTTGAACCAGCCCACCGGCAACGACGCCACTTTTGAGAAAAGGTCTTTGCGGATGTTTTTCATCAGGCGCGTCTCCAGCCCCACGATAATCCGCTGCGACAGGTAGCGGCACAGATTTGTCAGCAGGCAGGCGACGACGATCGACAGGCACACCAGCACCAGTCCGCGGAGAATGCCGCCGTCCCGGATGACCGAAGAAAGCAGCCAGCGGAACCAGCCGGTGAAATAATCGACGGAAAAAGCGAAAGCGGGCCGGGCCAGCTCAGGAGCAGCTTCGGACGATTCGAACAACACGCTCAACAGCGGCCCCAGCAGGCCGTAGGTAATCACGCCGAACAGTACGGACAACACCGACAGCAGCAGATACAAGGGCCAGGAACAGCCAAAAGGCCGGGCATAAGAGAGAACGCGCTTGAAGGAATCCATAACGGGACAATCGATACAAAGATACGAAAAATCGTTTTTTTCGTTATCTTTGTCTGAATATACGTCAAATAACAAGCCAACATGAGCAATTTCTGCGATTATAACATCAATCCATTGGTGCAGGCCATCGGCAAGGAGCCCGCGGCTTTCACGAAAAAAGACCTGACCGACTACATCGTCGACCACGGCGTACGCATCGTCAACTTCCGCTACGTGGCGGCCGACGGGCGCCTCAAGACGCTGAACTTCCCGGTCACCAACCGCGCCTATCTCGACACCATCCTCTCCTACGGCGAGCGCGTGGACGGCTCCAGCCTCTTCCCCTACATCGCCGCCGACAGCAGCGACCTCTACGTGATCCCGCGCTTCAGCACCGCCTATCTCGATCCGTTCCAGGAGATTCCGACGGTGGGCTTCCTCTGCAGCTACTTCACCAAGGACGGCCTGCCGCTCGAAAGTGCGCCGGAATTCACGCTCCGCAAGGCGCACAAGCGCTTCAAGGAAGTCACAGGCTACACGTTCGAGGCCATGGGCGAACTCGAGTTCTACATCGTGGCCGACGACGACGAACTCTTCCCGGCCGAAGACCAGCACGGCTACCATGAATCCACGCCGTTCGCCAAATTCGAGGCGTTCCGTGCCGAGGCCATCCAGGCCATCGCCCAGATCGGCGGCCAGATCAAGTACGGCCACTGCGAGGTGGGCAACTTCACCCTCGACGGCAAGATTTACGAACAGAACGAGATCGAGTTCCTGGTCAATCCCGTGGAATCGGCGGCCGACCAGCTGCTGATGGCCAAATGGATCCTGCGCGCCCTTGCCTATGAATACAATCTCGACATCACCTTCGCCCCGAAGATCACCACCGGCAAGGCGGGCAGCGGCCTGCATTTCCACACCCGGATGATGAAGGGCGACCGCTCCGTGATGATCAAAGACGGCTCCCTCTCCGACGACGCCCGTCGCGCCATCGCCGGCTACATGAAGTTCGCCTCGTCGCTCACTGCCTTCGGCAACACCAATCCGACTTCCTACTTCCGGCTCGTTCCGCACCAGGAAGCGCCCACCAGCGTCTGCTGGGGCGACCGCAACCGTTCGGTGCTCGTGCGCGTGCCACTGGGCTGGAGCGTCAACCACAGCATGAGCGCCCTCGCCAATCCGCTCGAGGATCCCGCCGACTTCATCATCCCCGACAAGCAGACCGTAGAGATGCGTTCCGGCGACGGCAGCGCCGACATCTACAACATGCTGGCCGGCCTGGTGACCGCCGCCCGCACCGGCTTCGAGATGCCGGACGCGCTGGAAGTGGCCGAAAAGACCTACGTTGACGTCAACATCCACGACAAGAAGCACGAGTCGCTGCTCAACTCCCTCGAACAGCTTCCCGCATCCTGCCATGAGTCCGCCCTCTGCCTCGAAAAGAACCGCGCTCTCTACGAGAAGGACGGCATCTTCTCCCCCAGCCTCATCGACGGCACGATCGAGAAGCTGAAGGGCTACAGGGACCAGAACATCCGCCACGAGGCCTCCAACGACCCGAAGAAGATGGCGGCGCTGGTGAAAAAGTTCTATTATTGCGGATAATCTGATGTGACCGGGACGTCATGCCCCGCTCGACCAGGCCTCTCATGACGAAGGGCTGCCCCAATGGAAGCAGCCCTTCATCATGTTTAGGAATAAACCCTCGCTTATTCAGCGGCAGGCTCCATGTACGGCTTGACCGAGAGGAGCTCCACCTTGAAGGTCAGGGCCTCGTTGGGGGCGATGTCGGCACCGGCACCGCGTTCGCCGTAGGCGAGTTCGGCGGGGATGTAGAGCATGATCTCACCGCCTTCGCCGATGAACTGCATGCCTTCCGTCCAGCCCTTGATAACGCCGCCAAGCGGGAACGTGATGGACTGGCCGCGATCGTAAGACGAGTCGAACACCTTGCCTTCCAGGTTCTTGCCTTCGTAATTGACTTCCACGGTGTCCTGAGCGGTCGGCTTTATGCCTTCGCCTTCACGGACGATCTTATAGAGCAGGCCGGATTCGGTCTTGATCACGCCGTCTTCTTTCTCTTTGGCGGCGAGAAACTTTTCGCTCTTGTCGATCATTTCCTTGCCGATGGCTTCGGAGCGCTTCTCCATGAAACCGCCCACAGTCTCCTGGAACTTGGCATAGTCGATTTCCACACCAGCCGAAGCGGCCTTGATGCCTTTGATAATCTGATTGGTGCTGAGCGGGCCGAAATTGTCCTGGGCCAGCGAGCGGCCAAGATAGTAACCCATCAGATAGCTGACGGAATCCACATCTGCTTTGGTGATGCCGGCGGGCTGCTTGCCCTCGGAAGTTTTCTGGTCGCAAGAAGTGAGCAGGAGCGCACTCATCGCGCAGAGGATAACTGCAGTAAGAATCTTTTTCATATTATTATAATTTGTATGTTCTTCGGACCGCAAAGATAGCAAAAGATCGAAAAAAAGTTTTTGAAAGGCTGAGATATTCCGTTTTTTTTCGTAACTTAGTGGTATGAACATCACTTCGGCAGACCTTCACGACAAACTTAAGGAATTTTTTGGCTGGGATGCCTTCAAGGGCAACCAGGAAGAGATTATCCAACACCTCATCAGCGGTGGCGACGCATTCGTGCTGATGCCCACGGGCGGAGGCAAATCACTCTGCTATCAGCTGCCTGCCCTCTGCCTGCCCGGAACAGCGATCGTCATTTCGCCGCTGATTGCCCTGATGAAGAACCAGGTCGATGCCATCCGCGGTTTCATCCAGAATAAGGAAGGCATCGCCCACTTCCTGAATTCCTCCCTCAACAAGACACAGATTGCCGAAGTGAAAGCCGATCTGCTGGCGGGAGTTACCAAACTGCTCTATGTGGCGCCCGAATCGCTCACAAAAGACGAGAACGTCCAGCTGCTGAAGCAGCTTCCCATCTCGTTCTACGCCATCGACGAGGCGCACTGCATCTCCGAGTGGGGGCACGACTTCCGCCCGGAGTACCGCCGCATCCGCGACATCATCGGGCAGATCCGCGTAGCGCCCATCATCGCGCTGACCGCCACCGCCACGCCGAAGGTCCAGTCGGACATCCAGAAAAACCTCGGCATGCTGAATGCCAAGGTGTTCAAGGATTCCTTCAACCGCGAGAACCTCTACTACGAAATCCGCGACAAGTCGAATCCTAAGCGCGACATCATCAAGTTTATCAAGGAGAATCCCGGCAAGAGCGGCATCGTGTACTGTCTGAGCCGCAAAAAAGTGGAAGAGATCGCCCAACTGCTCACCGTCAACGGCATCAAGGCGCTTCCGTATCACGCCGGCATGGACGCCGCCACGCGTGCCCACAACCAGGATGCCTTCCTTATGGAAGAAGTCGACGTGATCGTGGCCACCATCGCCTTCGGCATGGGCATCGACAAACCCGATGTCCGCTTCGTCATCCACTACGACATCCCCAAGAGCCTGGAGGGATATTATCAGGAGACGGGCCGCGCCGGGCGCGACGGGCGCGAAGGACAGTGCATCGCCTTCTATAGTTACAAGGACATCCAGCGGCTTGAGAAATTCATGCAGGGGAAGCCCATTTCCGAACAGGAAATCGGCAAGCAGCTGCTCATGGAGACGGTGTCCTACGCCGAATCGAACCAATGCCGCCGCAAGATCCTGCTCAATTATTTCGGCGAGGACTATCCGCAGGACAACTGCGGCATGTGCGACAACTGCCTCTATCCCAAGAAGCAGTTCGACGGGCAGGAAGAGATGTGCACCGTTATCGAGCTTATCCTCTCGCTCAAGGAGGCGTTCAAGGCCGACCACCTGGCCGCCATTCTTTCCGGCACCAGCAACTCCATCATCAAGTCGTACAACCACCACAAGCACGAACTCTTCGGTATCGGACGCGACCGCGGCATCCGATTCTGGAGCGCCATTATCCGTCAGGGCCTCATCTTCCATCTGCTCGACAAGGATATCGAACGTTACGGCCTGATTTCCGTCACGCCGGAAGGCCACAAGTTTTATGAGAATCCCACGCCGCTGATGCTCACCGAAGACCGTGAATTTGTCGACGGCGAAGATGACGACGACGATGAGCCGCTGATCGGTGCCGGCAAGCACGGACAGAACGCCGGAGGCGGCGGTGACCAGACACTCCTGGCCATGCTCAAGGAGGTCCGTAAAGACTTGTCGCGAAAGCTGGAACTGCCAGCCTGGGTCATCGTGTCGGACGCCAGCCTCGAAGACATGTCCATCCAGTATCCCGTAACGCTCGACGAACTCAAAAACTGTCAGGGGATGGGCGAAGGCAAGACACGCAAATTCGGAAAGCCCTTCGTGGAGTTGATTGCCAAGTATGTCGAGGAAAACGAAATTATCCGTCCCGACGACTTCGTGGTCAAATCGGTGGTCAACCGCTCCGCCAATAAGGTATACATCATCCAGAGCATCGACCGGAAACTGCCGTTCGAGGACATCGCCCGCACGAAAGACATGGATTACGACGAGCTCCTCGATGAAGTCGAATCGATTATCAACTCCGGGACGCGCCTCAACATCGACTACTACATCCGCCAGACCGTCGACGACGACAAGGTCGACGATATCTACGACTACTTCAAGGAAGAGGCCGACTCCGATTCCGTCACCGACGCCATGAAGGAGCTCGGTGGCGACTACACTGAAGAGGAAGTCCGCCTCGTCCGCATCAAGTTCCTGTCGGAAGTAGGGAACTGATAAGAAATGTCCGGTCGTGCCTTAATCCTGAACCCCATGAAAAGAAATCTCCTCCTCGTCCTTGCGTTCGCTCTGCTGAGCGACACTGCCGCCTTTGGCCAGCGCGCCTACGAAAGTACACTCGTCAACCCTTCCGAAAACCTAGGTGAGATTTATCTCGATATGCCTTTGCTTACCCTGCCCGCGCAGATGGAAGCCTATAAGACGACGGGCGGCTTTTTCAAGTCGTATCTGAACCCGGGGATGGAGAACAGCCTTGCCTACAGCACCGACCTATACACGGCCGTGCACTTCGGCCTGAAAAAGGCGCTTCACTTTGAGAACAGTCCGTTCCTGACGCAGTTCCTGTCGCGGATGACCATCAGCCTCTTCGACGTGCTCTACCTGCAGCAGCCGATGGGCGCTTCCTGGCTGCACGAGGAGTATCATCGCGCCGTGATGACGAAATATGGGGTAAACAGCTACAACGAGGTGCTGAATCCGCACTTCTGGTCGAGTTCGATAGCGGTCAGCCATGAAAAGGACGAAGACCTGGCGAGGCTCTGCGACCAGCATCATCCCGATTTCGTGCGCCTGATGAGCGCCGGACATGAAGCTGTGGTCGACCTTAGCCGCAACCTGCAGTCAAACAGCTTCTTCTACCGCCAGAACCTGGACAACGAAGTCCTATACTGGATGCACGGCATGCAGAACCTGATTTACCTGATGTCCTGCGCCAGCGGAAGCGGTGACAAGGGTATGCAGGAGCGCAACAAGGTGGAAACGGAGGTTTGGATGCGCGACTTCACGGGCATGGACATGAACGCCTGGATCTATGAGCTGCTCGAACCCGACCGTCCGTATGCCACCCGCGGCGTCCACCCGAGCGGCGTAGGCATCAACCGTTACATCATGTCCGACATGATACCCGAAGAGGGTATGAAGTATCTGGGCAAGCAGGCGCTGCTCGACATATTCAACTTCGTCTCGCCGATGATGGTGGGCTTCACCCGCTTCCGCCTGGCGCAGACCGGACAGGGCGATTACTACGGCAACTTCGCCTTCCGCCACTACCTGACCTCCTTCGGCGACGATGTTTCGCTCGACCTCTACCTCCAGGCACCGTGGGCGAACCTTTACACCACGCTGCACAGCTACAACAACTACGAGCATCATTTCGGCGGCCTGGAAGCCGGCCTCGTTGATTACCCGCTGCTGGGCGGCAAGATGCAGTTGGGCGGCACGCTGATGGCCTGGGTACAACCCAAAGACCAGCTCTTCAAGACGGCCTCCGGTTCGTTCGGCGGTCTGGTCAAAACCCGCGTCAACTATCACAGCCGCATTGTCGACCCCTATCTCGAGGCAGGCTGGAAAGGAAAGGGCTGGGTAGCCGGCAACGCCAACCTCGACAAGGGCTTCTTCCTCCGCGCCGGTCTCCGCTGGCAGATCGCCCGGTAGCATAAAAGAAATATCAGAGTTCCACCCAGCGGATTTCTGGATCGCGGGCCCACCAGGTGAGCTGCTTCTTGGCGTAGTGGCGGGTGTTGCGCTTGATGAGGCGAATGGCTTCGGGGAGGTCGTAGGCGCCGTCAAGATAGCCGAACAATTCTTTATAACCCACCGTGTTGAGTGCCGGGAGATTGCGGTACGGGAGCAGGGCGCGGACTTCATCGAGCAGGCCTTCTTCCATCATCCGGTCGACGCGCGCGTCGATGCGGGCGTAGAGCTCGGGGCGGGGTCGCGTGAGGCCGATCTTCTCGATGGTGAAGGGGCGCTCCTTGGCGGGATGCGTCTTGAAAGAAGAGTATTTGCGGCCCGTGGCGAGCGTGACTTCCAGGGCGCGGACGATGCGCTGGCCGTTGGCCGGATCGACGGTCGCGTAGGATTCGGGGTCGAGCAGGCGGAGCTCCGCGCGCAGGGCGACGACGCCTTCGGTGCGCAGGCGCTGCGACAGCTGCTCGCGAAGATCCGGATCTGCCTCGGGAAAATCATCGAGGCCGTTGCAGAGCGCGTCGACATAGAGGCCCGAACCGCCCGCCATCACCACGGTCTCGTGGTCATGGAACAATTCTTCCAGCAGGGCCAGCGCCTCCACCTCAAACTGGCCCGCCGTAAAGCCGTCGGTGACACTGCGGTCGGCGACGAAGAAGTGCGGCACGCCGCCCTGCTCCGCCTCGGAAGGCCGCGCCGTGCCGATGCGCATCTCGCGGAACACCTGACGGGAGTCACACGACACCACGGGCGAACCCACCCGCCGGGCTTCGGCCACGGCATAGCCGGTCTTGCCGACGGCGGTCGGCCCCAGGATAATCCGCAGTGCAGGCATATAGGCTATTATTCTTCGGCGTTTTCGTTCTCGTCGTACATCTCCTCGCCGTCGAAGATCTTGTCGTCGTCTTCCTCCTCGTCGTCATCGTCAATATCATCGTCGAAGTCCTCGTCCAGGCCGTCGAGCTTCGACGGATCGCGGAAAGGATGGAGTTTGGGCACAACCGGCGCCTCTTCGTAGCGGGCGCGGAACTGATCGGGATTCTGGCCGTTTTCCGCCACGAGATGGGGATACGACCGCATCGGCGAATACTGGGTTTCTCCTTCGAGCACAAGCTTGATGAAGCGGTCGTTGCGCATATCGAACAGATAGTGCAACTCCGCCTCGCCGCGTTCGACCACCTGGTCGAAGGTCACCTTATCCATGGCGCCGTCGCCCAGGTCGAAAAGGCCGTATTCGCTGCAGAGAGCGCCCTTCTCGTCATACCCTTCGAAAAGCACCATCTGGTCGGGCGAGAAACCGAGGTCGTCCACCAGGAAACTGTTGAACTTGAAGAGCGACATGTCGCCCTTGATTTCATATACCCGGAAAAATATCTTGCTTTCGGGAATCGTTGCTCTGAATTGATATACCATAACACAAATTTACCAATTTTTTCCTTACATTTACCACATGAATTCAATTTCCGACACCTACCGTTCGATTGCAGCTCCCGCCAAGGGAATCTACAAGGAATTGGGCAGCAAGTTCTTGGCTTTCGCCTACCCGGTCGAGACGGAAGATGCGGCAAAAAAAATCATCGCTTCGTTCCGCAAAGAGTATTTCGACGCCCGGCACCATTGCTTCGCGTGGCGGCTCGGGCTGACGGGCGAGCCGTACCGCTTCAGCGACGACGGCGAGCCCTCCTCCACGGCCGGCCGGCCCATCCACGGGCAGTTGCTGAGCCAGGAACTGAGCGACATCCTCGTGGTGGTGGTGCGCTATTTCGGCGGCGTGAAACTCGGCGTGCCGGGGCTGATCCGGGCCTACCGGACCGCCACGCAGGACGCCCTGGCCAACGCCGAGATCATTGAAAAAGTGGCGGGTGAACACTTCACCATCGAGTTCGAATACCTGCAGATGAACGATGTGATGAAAGTGCTCAAGGACATGGGCATCACCCCCCTCTCCCAGGCCTTCGACCTCAAGTGCCGGATGGAAGTCAGGGTGCGTCTCACGCAGATTGAAGACTTTCGCCGGCAACTGGCGTTTTGTCAAATAATTTGATTAATTTTGCGGATTACGGTTAAGAATTTTAAACACTTTAAACATTCCCATATTTTTATGAAAAAAGCTTACAATTTCAACGCAGGGCCGTGCGTGCTGCCGCAGCAGGCAATCGACGCCGCCATTGCCGCATTGCAAGATTTCAAAGGTACCGGCATGCCGGTCATATCCGTGTCTCACCGTTCGAAGGAATGGGAGGAAACCATGAACGAGTGCCGCGCACTCTGGAAGGAGCTCCTCAACATCCCTGACAACTATGAAGTGATCTTCCTCGGAGGCGGCGCTTCGCTCCAGTTCCTCTATGTAGCGATGAACCTCCTCGAGAACAAGGCGGGCTACCTGGAAACGGGTGTCTGGGCCAAGAAGGCTCTGAAGGAAGCCAAGGGCATCGGCAACGCGATCTGCATCGCTTCGTCGGCCGACAAGACCTACAGCTACATCCCGAAGGGCTACGAGATCCCGACCGACCTCGACTACTTCCACATCACCACCAACAACACGATCTACGGCACGGAGATCAAATACGACATGGACTGCCCGGTGAACCTGGTGGCCGACATGTCCTCCGACATCATGAGCCGTCCGGTCGACGTTTCGAAGTACGCCCTCATCTACGGCGGCGCGCAGAAGAACGTAGGCCCCGCCGGCGTGATCTTCGCCATCATCCGCAAGGACATCCTCGGCAAGGTGACCCGTTATCTCCCGACGATGCTCAACTACCAGACACATATTGACGGCGCTTCGATGTTCAACACGCCGCCGGTGTTCCCGATCTTCGTGATGACCGAGACGCTGAAGTGGCTGAAGGGCATCGGCGGCCTCCCGGTGATGCACAAGATGAATGTGGAGAAGGCACAGATGCTCTATGACGAAATCGACCGCAACCCGCTGTTCGTGGGCACCGCCGCGAAGGAAGACCGTTCGATCATGAACGTGTGCTTCGTGATGGCTCCGGGCTACGAAGCGCTTCAGGACGAGTTCATGGCATTCGCCAAGGAACGCGGCATGGTGGGCATCAAGGGCCACCGCAGCGTCGGCGGATTCCGTGCTTCGATCTACAACGCCTGCCCGAAGGAAGCCGTCCAGGCCCTCATCGATTGCATGCAGGAATTCGAGAAACTTCATAAATAGTCTGCCATGAAGGTTTTAGTCGCTACGCAGAAGCCTTTCGCAAAGGCCGCCGTCGACGGCATCCGCAAGATCGTCGAAGAGAACGGACACACCCTCGCCCTGCTCGAGAAATACACCGAGAACGCTGAACTCCTGGCCGCCGTCGCCGACGCGGACGCCCTCATCGTGCGCTCCGACAAAGTGACCGCCGAGGTCGTCGAGGCAGCGAAGAAACTGAAGATCGTCGTGCGCGCCGGCGCCGGTTTCGACAACCTCGACCTGACCGCCTGCACCGCCCATGGCGTGGTCGCCATGAACACCCCGGGCCAGAACTCCAACGCCGTGGCGGAACTCGCCCTCGGCCTGATGATCTTCATGAACCGCAACCAGTTCACTCCGGGCACCGGCAGCGAACTCAAGGGCAAGACCCTCGGCATCCAGGCTTACGGCAACGTCGGACGCCTCGTGGGCCAGCTCGCCATGGGCTTCGGCATGAAGGTTCTCGCCTTCGACCCGTATCTCCCCAACGAGCGGATCGAAGCCACCGGAGCCAAAGTCGCCCCGTCGCTCGAAGCGCTGTACGAGAACTCCGACTTCGTGTCGCTCCACATCCCGGCTACGCCCGAGACCAAAGGATCCATCGGACTGAACCTTGTGGGCCGCATGCCGAAAGGCGGTTGCCTGATCAACACCGCCCGCAAGGAAGTCATCAACGAAGCCGAACTCTTCGACCTGATGACCGAGCGCGAAGACCTCCGCTACGTCGCCGACGTGGCTCCGGACCGCGCCACCGAGTTCGCCGAAAAATTCGGCAAGCGCTACTTCGGCACGCCCAAGAAGATGGGCGCCGAGACCGCAGAGGCCAATATCAACGCCGGCCTGGCAGCAGCGAACCAGATCTGCAAGTTCTTTGCAACGGGTGACCGGACCTTCCAACTCAACAAATAAGCAGCCATGGTAAAGGTCAAACCGTTCGCAGCCATCCGGCCTCCCAAGGCCATCGCCAAGGAAGTCTCCGCCCGCCCCTACGACGTGATGAACTCCGTCGAGGCCAAGGCTGAAGCCGGGGAGAAATCCCTGCTCCACATCACCAAGCCTGAGATTGACTTCGAGCCGATCGCCGGCGAACACGAGCAGCGCACCTACGACAAGGCCGTCGAAAACTTCAAGCTCTGGCAGGAGCGCGGCTGGCTCAAGCAGGACGATCGGGAATACTACTACGTGTACGCGCAGACCATGGAAGGCCGCACCCAGTATGGCATCATCCTGTGCGCAAACACCGACGACTACGCCACGGGCGCCATCAAGAAGCACGAGCTTACCCGCAAGGAAAAGGAAGACGACCGCATGGTCCACGTCCAGATCCAGAGCGCGAACATCGAGCCGGTGTTCTTCGCCTATCCCGACAACGCCGAGATCGACGCCATCATGTTCCGCTACATCGCCCGCGTGCCCGAATACGACTTCATCGCCGATGAAGACGGTTTCGGCCATAAACTCTGGGTAATCGACGACCAAAAGGACATCGACCGCATCACGGAGATCTTCGCCACGATTCCGGCATTCTACGTGGCCGACGGACACCACCGCACCGCAGCCGCCGCCCGTGTGGGCGCCGAGCGTCGTGCAAAGAACCCGAACCACACCGGCAAGGAAGAGTACAATTACTTCATGGCGGTCTGCTTCCCCGACAACCAGTTGAAGATCATCGACTACAATCGCGTGGTCAAGGACCTCAACGGACTCACCGGAAAGCAGTTCTTCGAGGCACTGCAGAAGGACTTCATCGTCGAGTGCAAGTGCGACTGCACGAAGGACTGCGGCAAGTGCGAGTGCGAACTCCCCTGCCACTGCACCTGCAGCGAGCCGTACAAGCCCGTCGGCCTGCACAACTTCTCGATGTATTTCGAGGGCGTGTGGTATTCGCTCACCGCGAAACCCGGCACCTACGATGACAACGACCCGATCGGCGTGCTCGACGTCACGATCCTTTCGAACCTCGTGTTCGACAAGATCTTGAACCTGGGTGACCTCCGCACCTCGAAGCGCATCGACTTCGTGGGCGGCATCCGCGGCCTGGGCGAACTGAAGAAACGCGTGGACAGCGGCGAAATGGCCGTGGCCTTCGCGCTCTACCCGGTGTCGATGAAGCAGCTGATCGATATTGCCGATACCGGCAACATCATGCCGCCGAAGACCACCTGGTTTGAGCCGAAGCTCCGCAGCGGCCTCGCCATCCACAAGTTCTAAAGGCATCAACCTCAGCCCCCGCTCAACCGAGCGGGGGCTTATTTTGTTCACTATGAGACTTCGGGCGGCCGCAGCGGTTCTTGCCGTATTGATACTCGCATCATGCGGAACAACGCGGACGGCCAGCCGGAACCGCGCTTTCCTCGAACGGCTGGAGTCAGGCTACCGGTCCGAGCACTACCAGCAGGATAGCCTGCTGCTCGTCGACCCCGTGGGAGACGCCTGCATCATCCGGAAACTCGACACCATTCCCGTCAAGATCTTCAGCTCCCTGGTCAACAGTTCCCTGCCCCAGGCAGAGAAGGATGACAGGCAGGAACCATTCCGGATCGGTAAGACGCCCCCGTTCGACAACGACCGGCTGCTCAACAAATGCCGGGAGATCATGCGCAGGCACTATCCCGACATCGTCCCGACATTCGGGGAGGAACACAAATGGTCGCCCGAAGCCAGGCAATACATCGTCTATGGGTACTGGCACCGGCTCTGGCGACGGCTATCGGGCAAGCAGCAGGACTATCCCTGTCCCATGTTCCTGCACAGCAAGTTGCTCGTGTGCCTCGCCTGCGGCTGGACGGCGCGCTACTGCGTGACGGACCGGGAACAGGCGTTGGAGGCATGGATCCTGGACCGTCCGGACCGCAGCATCCAGATCGATCAGTTATTCGAGGAAAGTTATATCCTGAACCAAGGCAATATCTATCTGACTTTCCTGACCTGCGAGAACGTCCTTGCCGGAATGCCCCACCGAGAGGACCGCGGGAACGACCCGTTGCAGCGGAAACTGGCCTACATCCGCAACGATTCGACCGAAGCGGGCGACAACTACGGCGCCTGGTATCACTTCTTCGGCGCCGCGCTGTACGGCTTCCTGCGGTCGGATTTCGTCAGCCTGCTCGTGACCGACATAGAATCCCTGGGATCCTTCTTCATGGAAGGAGCCGACAGGCAGGAAACTCTCATCAACCGCAGCGGCGCACTGATAGGATACGAATTCTTCCGGATGCTGGAATGGGGTACCTGGTGGGTTCCCTCCAGGAACTCCTCCACCGACTATATGCTGCCTAACGTCGGAAATTAATGCTGAATCGCCATCAGGCGGATATACTTCAGCACCATGTCGCACCAGACCGGATCGCCGGGCCTCTGGTAACGGCAATTGCCCTTCGGGTCGGGCGTAAAGATCGTCTCACCGTTGGGCGTAAGCGTCACCCAGCCACGTTCTGAAAGTTGATAAAACGCATCGCCTTCCACGGCATTGATGATGGCTTGCGGGTCCCACATTTTCTGGCCTGTGTTGCAGTTCAGGAACTGATATGTCCACTTGATGGGATGCACGTCAGTCCAGTCCATATCGGAAATGACCAACTCCGGACGATAGTCTAGCGGGTCGCCCACTTCGCCGGGAGAGAACACCACATCCACCTCCTTCGGAAGCAATTCGAAAAAGGTCAGTGAGAAATTGATGGCTTGCTTGAAGTTGTAGTCGGGCTCCACCGCGTCGCCGAACACACCTCCCATGGCATAGATATCCTTCACCTTCGCACGGACCAGGTCCTTGCCGTTCAGCGGAGAGAATTCATCCGGACCGGACATCAGCAGGCGGGCCAGGGTCGTAACCAGGCCGATGGATGCAATGGTCACGGAATGATCCGGCTGCTCGGCAAGCAGCTTGCGGTACAATTTGTATCCTTCCATATAGGTGCCCTCATCGCCGACGGAGCGCTGGAACATCGGAACGCCATCGGGTGTACGGGCATAAGCCAGATTGTGGTAAGGAATCCATACATGAGTGACCTCCTGCCCGGCCGTCTCCAGGCCGATGGGGATGTCGGGGTGGCCGTAGAAATTGTCGAGCACGTCGACGATGTCGGCGTTGGCCTTGCCCATCCGGTCAACGATCACACCGATCAGGTTGCAGCGTTTCATGTCCATGTAACGGTGGAGCATCATCAAGGCAAAGAGGTCGTCGGTCGAACTGCCCATGTCGCAATCGAGGATGATGCGGATGTCTTTCTGCTCATAGTTGCTCCAAATTTCGATCCCCTTCGAGATATCATACAACGTATTCTGCTCGTTGTCACGCGCAAATTCCACTGCCGCTACCAGACTGTCCTCCGGAAACAGGCGCGTGCTGTCGAAATAGTATTTTCCGTTCTCGGGATTGTACCAGCCCCCGACAAAACCATTGTGCTCCCTAGCATGTTTAATGACCTTGGGAAGATCTTTCTTGTCGAAACTGTTCTGGGTCGCCAGATACGACACAGCCAGGCCCTCCGTGGGCTGTTGCAGCGTATTGATGTCGATGGTGAAGCCTTGGGGATACATCTGACCCATTGCCCAGAGAATATTCACCAGGTCTTTGTCAGAGAAACGCTGCTGCGCGAAGCCGCTCAAGGAGAGGGTCATCAGCAGGGAAAGGAGCAGGAATCTGAATGATTTCATCGGTATCGGTTTATTTTCTTTAGCCTATGCGGATAACAAAGATACAAACTTACCGGAATTATTGAAATATCTTGGTGTAGAAGTCTATGAGATAGTCCGACCAATTATACCATTCGTGCCCGCCCGGCGTGATGACTATCTGGTGCGGGTATCCCTTTTTTGTCAAGTTGTTGTCGAAAATCCGCATATGGGGATAGAAAAAGTCGGTCTTCCCGATATAGATGGCATAGAGGATGGGCGGATCGGCGAACTGACGTTCGAGTCTTCTCCACAGATGTCCATACACGTCGCGGTGGCCGATAGCCGCAAAGGTAGGGTGGTTATATGGAGAGAACAGGCCGACATATCCGAAAACGTCCGGATGACCGGCCGACAGATAAATGGATTGGAGCGCGCCGCTCGACATGCCGGCAATAGCCCTGTCCCGCTTTTCAGGAACCGTGCGGTACAAACTGTCGATCCGCTGCACTACATCCTGACAGAAATAGCGTTCGGCCTCGCCGTCGAGCAGCCAGAAAGCACGCATGGCATTCAGGGCATGGCCGTTCTTGTAGTCATCATCTCCGTAATAGTTGTTCATATTCGGCAACACCAGGATGAAATCCTTCGCCTGGGAGAGCCTCCGGAGCGAATCGAGGCTGTGAAAGGCGTCGCCATAGTCGATCCAGGTCACCTCGTTGCCACGTGCCCCATGCAGCAGGTACATCACCGGATAGCGGCGGAGGCTGTCGGAATAATAGGAGGCCGGCAGGTACACCACCAGCCGCCGCACAGACAGGTCGGGTTCGGAACTCTCGTAGGTCACGGCTTCAAGGATCCCGTCGTAGCCGGAGCGCGCGAGAATTTCGCTCGTTTCCGGTCCCTGTGCATAGCGGGCAGCAGCACACGACGAGGCCACAAGCAGCAGCGACAGATAGAGGAGAATCCGCTTCATCGCTTTTCAAGGGCAAGTTGAAACATTTCTACCAGGGACTTGACAGAATCTTCCAAAGCATAGCGACGGGCGGCCTTGGCATAACGTACCGACATTGCATTCCGCTCTTCCGGATGCTCGATCCACCAGTCGATCCGCTGGGCCAAAGCACGGCTGTCGCAAGCCGGATACAGGCTTTCCGGACAAAGGGCAAATTGGGACGTTCCAATCAAGTCCCCCTCTCCGATAATGGGGACGAGGCCTTCACGGGTTGCTTCCAGACAGGAAAGGCCCTCCACCTCCACCCAGGCGCAATGCACATAGAGATAGCTTTTCCGGGCCAGGCCAGACAGCTGTTCGGCCGTATAAAAACCGAAAGAGGGTACATGTCTCAGGACGGCCTGCCGGTACAGACGCTCGGCCATTCTCTGATATTTCCTGGCTTTGGGACCGCTGCCTGCGAAAGAAAGGCGGATCCGGTCGGCATATCGGCTATATTGCATCGCCTTCAGGAGCGTTTCCTGCGACTTTTCTTTTGCAAGCCGGCCGATGCAGAGAATGTCGACCTCCGGTTCGGGCTGCACGGGTGCAGGCCTGAACGGATCTTCAGGCAACCGGATTCCATTGGAGATGACATGCAGGCGCGCACGGGTGTCGTAGGACTGAAGATAACGCATCACTTCGGACGTAGGACACTGGACATCGGAACAGTGATTGAAGATACTTCGCACCCAAAAGCGGGATAGCAGCCAGCTGAGGAGATTCTTCTTGGGCAGACCCAAGTTAGCCGTGATATTATGGGGATACAGATGGCAGGTGGCCGTGCAGACCTTTCCTTGCCTGTCGGCCATGCGGCGGACGACCCGTTCCAGGAGAAAACACTCTTCAAAATGCACGACGTCGGCCCACTCGACAGCCTCGCGGATGACCTTGCGCTCAATGCGTGCATAGCAGAACCCGTTGGAGCGGATGATGGGCTCGAACAAGGGTATCTTCATGTGACGCAATGGAAAATCAGGCTGTGGCCCGTCGGGATCGGGATTCGAAGCGGACATCAAGCGGACATCCATCCCATATTCACGCAGGTTCCTGACGGTATTCAACACCGAAGCGCTCAATCCATTGCCGCGGATGTATGCGTTATTACAGACAAAAAGGACTCTCATTAATCAAAAAAAAGCGCGCAATAATACGGCTTTTTTTTGGTTTTTCCAGCAAATTTCCGATTAATACGCTACTTCACGAGGGACTCCAGATAGGTGTAGAAAGCCGGATCCTCTCCGAGAAAGATTTTAACGATATTGCCTTTGGGGTCAAGGATCATCTTCGTGGGGAATCCCTGAATCTCATAGACCTTCACCAGGTCATTGGCAGCAGGGTTCAGCACACTGATCCATGGAAGCTCGTACTTCGCCGTGGCGGTTTTCCACTTTTCTTCGGTATCGCGGCATGCGATGCCGACAAATTCAATCCTGCCCTTATGCTTGGCGTAAGCCGCTTTCATGTCAGGGAATCCCTTAATGCACCATTTGCACCAGCTGCCCCAGAAGTCAAGCACCACATACTTGCCTTGAAGCGAAGAGAGCGTAAAGACCGTGCCGTCCACCTTCATGGCGGAGAAATCGGGGGCCTTCGTGCCCTCCACAACGGTTTGCGCACAGGCTGCCGTCGCCAATGTCGCAGCAATCAGGCAGCAGAAAAGCATTTTTTTCATAATGGAATATCTTTCAAGCAATTCTTATTCCAGGCCTTTCTCCAGAAAAGCCACGTACTGGTCCACGTCCAAATTGTAGCTGCGTGCCGGCACTTTGTTTTTCTCGGTCACTGGATCGAGGATGACATAGTAGGGCTGCGCATTCACGTGGTATCGCTTCATCATGAAGTAGGAGTTGATCTTTCCCAGGCTCTTGAGCACCTTCCCGTCTTCAGTCGTAACCCAGTCTTCCTTATCGAGGATCTTCTTGTCATCGCCGTAAAGCGAGCATACCACATATTCATTCTTCATGAGTTTCAGCACACGGGGATCGCTCCACACGCGCGATTCCATCTCCCGACAGTTCACGCAGCCGTGGCCCGTGAAGTCGAGCAGCATGGGTTTGCCGACCTTCGCCGCGTAAGCGCGGGCCTCTTCGTAATCGAAAAAAGCAGGGATACCGTAGGGCATGTGCAGGAAGTCGGCATATTTGCGCGTGGCAGGAACCCCGCCTTCATCCTGCTGCCCCACCACATATGTAGTTCCGCCATGTTGCGCCGGATCGAGTACGAAATCCTGCGTCGTGATGGGCGGCAGATAGCCCGACAGGGCCTTCAGCGGCGCACCCCACATACCAGGCAGCATATACACCACAAAGGTAAAGTCGATGATAACCAAGACCAGCCGGAACACGCTCAGGTGCTTGACGGGGCTGTCGTAGGCGAACTGAATCTTGCCCAGCAGATAGAGTCCCAGCAACGTGAAGACCACGATCCAGATAGCCAGATACACCTCGCGGTCGAGCAAGCCCCAGTGATAGGTCTGGTCGGCTACGCTCAGGAACTTGAAGCCCAGCGCCACCTCGATGAAGCCCAGCACCACCTTGACGCTGTTGAGCCAGCCGCCGCTCTTCGGAAGCTTGTCGAGGAGGCTCGGCGCGAAGGCCAGCAACGTGAAAGGAAGGGCGAATGCGATCGAGAAGGCCAGCATCGTGATGATCGGCTCCCAGAACTGTCCCCCTTGCGTGCTTTTGATCAGCACCGAGCCCACGATCGGGCCCGTGCAGGAGAACGACACCAGCACCAGGGTCAGCGCCACGAAAAAAACGCCGCCCAGGCCTCCCCTGTTCGATTTTTCATCCGACTTGTTGAGCCAGGAACTCGGCAGCGTAATCTCGAACGCGCCGAAGAACGAGGCGGCAAAGAGCATGAAAATCAGGAAGAAGATGATGTTGGGCAGCCAGTGAGTAGCCAGCCAGTTGAAGATGTCGGCCGTGACGGCTTCACCGCCCGCGAAATAAGTGATCAGGATGATGACCGCGATGGGAATGGTGTAGAGGCCCACGATCGACAGGCCGAACACCGAGGCCAGCCAGCGGCCGCGGCCCTTGTTCTTTTCCTCTCCTTCTTCGGTCTGGTTCTGCTTCAAGAAGAAGCTCACCGTCATCGGGACCATCGGGAACACGCAAGGTGTGAGCAGGGCCACGAAACCCCAGGCGATGGCCTCGAGGATGAGGCCCCAGACGGACTTGCCTTCGCCGGGCGCGGCAGCGTTCAGATCGTCGCCAGCATCAATTTCTGTCCCCGCGAGGACAGGAAGCCCCTCTCCCGCGGGCAGATCCACTGTCATCGTGACATCGTCCGGCGGAATGCAGTTCTCGTCGTTGCAGGCCTGCCACTCAACGGTGACGGGCACGCGGACTTCATTGCCCTGCAGCAGTTCCACCTTCTGTATCAGGACCACCGGGCTGTCGCACGTGCCGATCTCGATGCCGAAAACGTCGTCGAAGGCCTTCTGAACCTTTGAAGCGATATACGGCTCGCCCACCAGTTTCACCTTGTCACCCGCCTCGACCGACAGGATCGTGCCGTTGGGACCGTCGGAGCCATAGTCTGTCAGGTCGTAGATGTGCCAGTCGCCGACAATCGTGCCCGTTGCTCGGATTTCATAGATATTACCCTCCACCTGGACGGCCTCGGCCTTCCAGGAGACAGGTTGCTGCTGCGCCAACGCCGGTACCGCCAGCAGCAGGGTCAAAAAGAGAAGTCTGAATCGCTTCATACGACAGATATCCGGCTACTTGATATAGAACGGGCTGCCTGTGCCTGTGCCGCCTTTGCGCAGGGGGCCGTACTTGCCATTGCCCTGGTAGTCTTCTGTCCACATGCGGGAATAACACTGGAGGCCGTTCTCATCCTTGTAGATGTAGTAGCCATAGATATTGCGGTTGACAGGAACCGCACCGTTCATCTTCACGTCCCACTGGCTGCTGGTGATGATAACATCCACCACGTCGGGATCGTCGGCCTTGGCCACGGCCAGTGCCGCAGCCTTCATCGAGCCGTGCAGGCTGCCTGCGGCAGGACGGGGCTTGCGCTCGATGTTCGCGGCCGTATTGCCCTCGCAAGCCTTCTCCACAGCCGTGGCGTACAGGCCGCAGATGTCGTACATGGCACCGATGTTGGGATCGTAGTTCATCGTGTCGGTCTTCATCACGTCGCGCAGACCGTATGTGAGTTCCTGGAACTTGCGCATACGCACGGCGGCGTCCTTTGCGACAGCCAGATCTTCGGCGTCAAGGAAAACACCGTCACCTTCCCTCGTAACGAACAGGAACTTGCCATCCTTTTGCGTGACGAAGTAACCGATTCCGCCTCCCCCGCGACGGGTAATGAGATAATAGGCCCTGGAGTCATCGACGGTTCCGTCGTACGATACCCACACATTGTTTATGTTCACGTTCACGATGGTGTTCATCTCATAGAGGTAGCGCAGGAAATTCTGGTTCTCCTGATAAGCCTGATCGCTTTGTTCATCGTAGTTGCTGATATGGCTAAGGTTACTCTTGTAACGGGCAAGGTACGCATCGCGCAACTGGACGATTTCAGCATCGCTTACGTCGGCAATTCCGTAAAGAAACGCACGCACATCTTTTCCATTGTATTCTCCGCCTCTCATAGGCCAGGGAATCTGGCCGCCCGGTTGTGCGCTGGCAGGTTGAACAGCCATCAGCATCATGACAAACGCCATTGTCAGCATCTTAATTGTTGTTTTCATTGTTTCGGAGATAAAGAAGTTTTGTCAAATATAGCATTATTTTCCGTCCTTTGCAAAAAGGCGCTTTTTTAGCGATATTTGCGGGATAATGATGCCGATGAAAGAGATGAAGAACTATAACAGCATCCGCATCCGCGGGGCGCGGGAGAACAACCTGCGCAACCTGTCGCTCGACCTGCCGAAATACCAGGTCACCGTCTTTACGGGCGTGTCGGGCTCCGGCAAAAGTTCGCTGGTGATGGACACCATCGCCGCCAAGAGCCGACGCGAACTCAACGATACATTCCCCACTT
Organism: Bacteroidales bacterium Bact_11; assembly: GCA_001603505.1. Lineage (GTDB taxonomy): Bacteria > Bacteroidota > Bacteroidia > Bacteroidales > UBA932 > Cacconaster. The sequence goes on from LUZC01000012.1 coordinate 117,404, forward strand.
TCGTACAACAATATCTCCCGAAATACGGCCGCCCCAAGGTCGACAGCATAGAAGGCCTGCCCATCGCCATCGTCATCAACCAGAAGAAGCCCGCGCAGAACTCCCGTTCCACGGTCGGCACCTATACCGACATTTATGCGCTGCTGCGCCTCCTCTTCTCGCGCGTTGGCGAGCCGTTCGTAGGCTATTCCGACAGCTTCAGCTTCAACCACCCGCAGGGCAGCTGCCCTCGCTGCGCCGGCCTGGGCGAAATCCGAGAACTCGACATCCACAAGCTCGTGGATTTCGACAAGAGCCTCAACGACGAGGATACCATCCACTACATCGCCTTCGGTAAGGGCGGCTGGCGCTGGATCCGCTACGCGCACAGCGGCCTGTTCGACCTCGACAAAAAGATCCGCGACTATTCGCCCGAAGAACTCGACCTTTTCCTCAACAGCCCGCAGATCCGCCTGAAGAACCCGCCGAAGAACTGGCCCAAGACCGCCAAGTATGAGGGCTTGATCCCGCGCATGTACCGCAGCATCATCAACTCCGAGGAAGGCCTGCTGCACGCCGCTGTGCTCAACCCGATGCTCACGATGGGTACCTGCCCGGACTGCGGGGGCACACGCCTCAACCCCAAGGTGCTGACCTGCAAGATCGAGGGGCGCAACATCGCGGAGGTCTGCGCCATGAGCGTCACACGGCTCAACGCGTGGGTGCGGGGTCTCTCCAGTCCGCTGGCGACCGACCTGAAAGAGGCTATCGGGGCGCGGCTTACGGCCCTGGAGGAGATCGGCCTCGGCTATCTGTCGATGAGCCGTCCGCTTGGCACGCTCTCGGGCGGCGAGGCGCAGCGTTGCAAGATCGCCAAATACATCAATTCGTCGCTTTCCGACGTGCTCTATATCCTCGACGAGCCCAGTGTGGGCCTGCATCCGCGTGACATTGAGCGGCTCAAGCGTTCGGTGCTGCGGCTGCGCGACGCGGGCAATACCGTGCTGCTGGTGGAGCATCATCCCGAAATGATCCGCATCGCCGACCACATCGTGGACCTTGGGCCAGGGCCCGGCATTGACGGCGGCCGCATCCTGTTCGAGGGATCCTGGCCCCAACTGCTGCAGAGCGACACGGCCACGGGGCATCTGGTCGAAGAACGGCTGCCATTCAAGGCAGCGCCGCGGACAGGTTTCGGCTCCTTCCGGGTGGAGCACGCCACGCTGAACAACCTGCGCGACCTCTCCGTCGATTTCCCGCTGGGCGTTTTCGGCGTAGTGGCCGGAGTGGCAGGCTCGGGCAAGAGTTCGCTGATGGAGTGCTTCCGGCAGCAGTTCCCGCAGCCGGACGAAATCATCTACATCAGCCAGAAGAATATCGGCGTGAGCCTGCGTTCCACCCCCGGAACCTATATGGACGTGGCGGGCGACATCCGCAAGGCCTTTGCAAGGGCACACAAGATGAAGGAAGCGTATTTCACCTTCAACGGCGATGGCGCCTGCCCGGTCTGCGGCGGACGTGGCGTGATCGTGTCGGAAATGGCCTTCATGGACGCTATCGAGACCACCTGCGAGGCCTGCGGCGGCCTGCGCTACCGCGAAGAGGCCCTGCGCTATACGCTCACCAGCCCGACAACGGGCGAGACACTCAACATCGCAGAGGCCATGGACCTGTCGGTACGGCTGGCCTCTCGGTTCTTCGCGGGAACCATCATCGAACAAAAACTCAGGCCGCTGGTGGACGTGGGTCTCCAGTACCTTCATCTGAACCAGGCACTCTCGACACTTTCAGGCGGAGAGTTGCAGCGGCTGAAACTGGCGTCATACCTGAGCGAGAAAGGCCGCATCTTCATCGTGGACGAACCCACCGACGGCCTGCACATCCAAGACATCCGCCACATCATCCAGCTGTTCGATTCGCTGGTGGACCAGGGCAACACGGTCTATATGATCGAGCATAATCTCGACGTGATCCGCAGCGCCGACTTCGTGCTGGAACTCGGTCCCGGCGCCGGCGAAAACGGCGGAACGGTGCTCTACGCCGGAAAGCCGGCCGATATGGCCGCATGCCCCGACTCCGTTACGGCGGCCTTTATTTCATGAAAGTAGCTGCAACAAACACTGCGACGCTGAGCAGCAGCACAAAAGCCAAATAGATCACAGCGACCCAGAGGCCTGTCTTGAACGCCAGCCAGAAGCTCTTCTTCCAGGAAATGCGCAGCCACTGATGATAATCCAGCATCAGCAGGAAAAACATCAGAAGTACACTGATAGATGCACTCTTACCCCAGGTCAGCAGGACAGCGAACAGCATGAAGAAGCTGAATTGGCACAGCACGTAGGCGGTAGCAGCCGCACAGGCCGACCGACCGATCTGGTAGCGCCTTCGCAAACTGGGGATCATTGCCAGCCATAACAGCATGAACTGGCCGATGAACAGCGGAATGCCCTGGCTGCGGAGCGTGTTCTCCAGCGCGGCAATGGCGGCCTCGTGCCGGGTATCGACTTCTTCCGGATGTTGGTCAAGGTGCAGATAGAGGTAACCCTGACGGGTAACGTGCAGGAGGTTTCTGGCAAAATCGGCTTCGGAGGTGCTATCCCGTTCCGATACGGAGATCAGATTCTGCCCCGGCAGATTATCCTCATGCTGCACGGGCTGCAGCACGGCCGAAACCAATGCAAAGAAAGCATAGAAGATAATGAGCGCCGTCAGCGGCGCCAGGTAGCGTTCGTGCTGACCGCCGATATAGTCGCGGATCATGTAGCCCGGCCGCAGCAGCAGGTGCTGGAAGGTTCGCTTAGCATCGTCGTTGAGGAAGGGAATGTTGTCGAAAGCGCCCTTGTAGAAGGCCCCTGAACGCTCGCCGTCCTTGGAGGGATGGGGTTCGCAGGGCTTCTTCCAGGGAATGAATCCCAGGTTCCGCCACATCTTGAACGCGCGCAGGCGCACTTCGAACGAATGTTTTCTGCCGGCCATTACAGATGCTTCTTGCCGCAAAGATAGGCATTATTTCCTATATTTGCAGCCTTGATTCACTGCTATGAAGGTTGCGCTGGATGGGCACTATGGATACCGGCGACTGGTAAAGTCGGCGGTACCGGGCATCCTGATGATGCTCGTGGGCAGCATCTACAGTGTCGTGGACGGGCTGTTCGTGTCGAATTTCGTGGGGACAACGGCATTCGCGGCGCTCAACGTGATCTGGCCGGCCATCATGCTGGTCGGAGCGCTGGGCCTGATGATCGGCACAGGCGGAACGGCGCTGGTGTCGATGACTATGGGCCAGGGCAACCACGAAGGGGCGCAGCGGATCTTTACGATGCTCATCCAATTTACCGTCGTCCTGGCGGTCATCTTCATGGTGCCGATGTTCTTCCTGATGGAACCCCTGGCCCGGATGCTGGGTGCGGAAGGCGAGATGCTGCACCAGTGCGTGGTCTACGGCCGCATCTGCACGATCGGCCTGCCGGGCTTCATGCTGCAGATGTGCTTCCAGTCGTTCTACATGACGGCCGAGAAACCGCAACTGGGCACGGTGATGTCGATTGTCTGCGCGGTGACCAACATGGTGCTCGACGCGTTGTTCATCCTGGTGTTCCACTGGGGCCTCGCGGGTGCGGCTGCGGCTTCGATGGCGGCTTGTTTCGTGGGCGGATTCTATCCTGTCTGGTACTTCTCGAGTAAGCGGAATTCCAGTTCGTTGAAACTGGTCTATGCGCTTTTCAACCGGCGCCATATTCAGAAAACCTGCAGCAACGGGTTGTCGGAATACGTTGGCAACATCTCCTTCAACGTTCTGGCCATCTGCTACAACCTGCAACTGCTCCGTCTGATGGGCGAAAACGGCGTGGCGGCCTACTCCGTGCTGCTCTACTACAGTTACATCTTCGCGGCCGTGTTCTTCGGCTACAACATCACGGTTACGCCCGTCATCGGATTCAACTATGGGGCCGGAGACAAGGCGGAACTCCGGAGCCTGCTTCGGCGCTCGCTGGTACTGCTGCTGGCGCTGGGATTCATGATCACGCTGGTATCGGAACTGTCCGCCCGCCCGGCGGCCCGTCTTTTCGTGGGCTACGACCCCGAACTGACGGAACTCACGGTGCGCGCCCTGCGGATCTCGATGGCCAGTTTCGTGCTGGTAGGCGTCAACCTGTTCGTCTCGGCCTGGTTCACGGGCCTGGGCAACGGAAAGGTATCGGCCGCCATTTCGTTCGTGCGCAATCTGGTGCTGGAACTGGGATTCGTATTTTTACTGCCCGCCCTGCTCGGTCCGGACGGCATCTGGCTGGCCGTCGACGTCGCCGAAGTCTGCTGCCTCATCCTCGGCCTCTCGCTTCTGGCCGTCTACCGGAAACGCTACGGCTATTGATACAAAAGCAGATTCAATGCTCCCCGTAATTGCGCCGCACCGGTGAAATGCAGCGCGGAGAGCCCGGCGGCGCGGGCGCCTTCCACGTTGGACAATGTATCGTCGATGAACACCGATTCTTCGGCTTTCAAGCCATACTTGTCGAGCAGGCACTGGAAGATGGCGACATCGGGCTTGAGCAGGCGCACATCACCCGAGACCACCTTGCCGTCGAGCAGCGCGAACACGGGATAGTTTTTCTCGATCCGGTAGAACGTCTCGGCCGACCAGTTGGTCAGGCCAAACACGCCGTAGCCCTCCGCCTTCAAATCGGCCACCAGTTCATACATGCCCGGAATCGGGCCTCCCATCATCTTCTCCCACTCGTCCCAATACACGTCAATCTCTCGGGTCCACTCCGGATATTGCGCTTTCAACTCGGCGATGCCTTCCGCAAAAGGCTTCCCGCCATCGAACTGGCGGTTCCACTCGTTCGTGCAGATGTGATCGAGGAACCACGTCGCCTTATCCGCATCGCCGAAGTATGCATCGAACAGATAGTGCGGATTCCAGTCCACCAGGACCGCCCCGAAGTCGAAGATGATGTTGCGGATCACTGAGGGATGGCCGGTTATTTCTTGATGCTGGACAGATCGAACATCATGCCGTTGTTGCCGGAAGTCATGACCTGCGGCAATTCGCCGTTCCATTTTTCGATCCAGTCTTCCTGAACGATCATCGGGCTCAGGGAGGCGGCGATGGTGCGGTTGTAGTAGGCCTCTGCATCGGCCTTGACTTTCGTGGCTTCGGCTTCACCTTTGGCTTTGGCAATGGCTATCTGGGCATTCGCTTCGGCCTGCTTTACCAGGTTCTCGGCCTTGAGCGCCTCCTGAATGGCCTGGTTCTTCGCTTCGATGGCGGCGCTCAACGACTGGGGCGGCGTAATCTGCGAGGTGAATTCCGACACGATGAATCCTTCGGCGCTCAGTGATTTCTCCAGCATCTGGCGGACTTCCTGCTCGAACTTGGCGCGGTTGCCCATCAGTTCGTCGGAAGTATAGTTGTTCGCACTGATGCGGTAGGCGTCGTAGATGCAAGTGCGCATATAGCCCTGCTCAATGTCGCGCAGCGAACGGCGGTATTTGTTGAAGACATACGAGGCCTTCGTCCGGTCGAGCTGGTAGGCCAGCAGCGGATCCATCGAGAAGGTAGCAGCATCCTTGGTTGTCACGGTAAACGGCGCATAGTCCACGCGCTGGATGTAGACCGGATAGGTAAATACGCTGGTCGTGATGGGGTTATAGAACGTCAAACCGGAGACCTGCGTCGAGATGAGTTCACCCTGGTCGGTGAGTGAAAACTTCTTGAACTTGATGCCGATTTCGGAGTTGTCGACCATCTTGGTGCAGGAGCCCGCCGCAATGAAGAGGACGACAAGGCCAAGTCCAATGTAAAGCAATGTCTTGTGGGAACGATTCATGGCTGTTTCTTTACGTTTTATCGTGCAAATATACGAAATTTTGCGCTGCAACGGACGCAGCAGTCAGTCAGAGACTTATGCAAAGTGCCCCCACTGGACGAGAAGGGGAGCACTTTACATAATAAGCTGTCATTCAACTGCGTCCGTTGCAGCGAAACGAAGATGGGCGGCAGAGCGGGAACGGCAGGTAGCGGCCAGTGCGCTGCTTATAGGAAAGGTAGGCTTCGCCGAAGTCTTTCTCGAGGCGTTTCTCTTCGCTGTGGACCTGCACGGTGAGCAGCACCGCCTGTACAAGAAAAACGGCCAGCGGCCACCAAGCCCAAAGATAGATGAGCCAGCCGATGTCATAGAAATAGACGCCCAGCAGCATCGGGTTGCGGCAGATCCGGTACGGACCTTCGGTCATCAGTTCTTTGGTCCGCGGTGCCACCTCGTGACCGTAGGCATCAAAAGGATTTCCCTTGCCCACCTTCTTCATATATACGATGCTCCAGATACTCAGTGCCAGACCGGTGATAGCGAGCAGTGCGGCCACTATGATGCGGACCGCAGATTCCGGCACATACGGGCAAGGTCTTCCCGACACCAGCCACATAAGCGACGGAATGCCCAACACGAAGATGCAGAGCCCCAACAGATAACCCACACTGTCTTTGAATGTATGCTTCATCGCTCAGATTTTTTGTTCCAGTTGCAGCAGCCGACGCTTGCGGTCGAGCCCGGCGGCATAGCCGGTCAGGCTGCCGTCCGCCCCGATGACGCGGTGGCAAGGGACAATGATGGCAACGGGGTTATGGCCAACCGCTCCGCCGACCGCTTGCGCGGACATGCGTGCCATTCCCCGTTGCTTGGCGATGCATTCGGCGATTTCGCCATATGTCATTGTCTTCCCATAGGGAATGGTCAAAAGCATCTCCCAGACAGCCCGTTGGAAAGACGTGCCATGCAACGCCAGCAGAGGCGTGCGGGCCGGCACCCGGCTGCTGAAATAGCTGTCAAGCCAGCGGCAGGTTTCATCAAAAACCGGCAAGCGGCATATGTCGGGGAGACTGACGAGGTCAGAACCAGAATGGCGTTCTTGATCGAACCTCAGCCCGACCAGAGCCTGCCCGTCGCTGGCCATCGTCATTCCGCCCAGCGGCGAATCATAATGCCACGAATAGTCCATCTTTGTAAAGATACTCACTATTCCCGAAACCGCCAAATCGTCCGCCGCCCCCCTCCTTCTTTTTCCGCTGCAACGGACGCAATTGAATGACAGATGATTATGCAAAGTACTCCCCCGCGCCGTGAGGAGGAGTACTTTACGTAAGGCCCTGACTGACTGCCGCGTCCGTTGCAGCGGAAAAAAGAGTTTGGAAATCTGACAAAAGATACCGACCTTTGAAACAGACATTCTAAAGTGGCGAAAGATATGAAGGGGCGAAACAAACCGGTGATCAGGCCTGATGCCATCCATCACATTTACCAGAATACGCGGCACGGTCATCTGATTTTCTATTCAGTAAAAGACTACCTTGTTTTTTTATCGGTTGTGTCCCTATCGGCACGTAGGAACGACGTACAAGTTCTGGGCATCTGCATGATGCTCGACCACATTCATTTACTGGTCAAAGTCCATGACCCGCGCCAACTCATTTCATTCGTCAGGGATTATACGTCACGATTCACCAGACTTCATAATGACTACTATCAACGACAGGGAGCCTTGCTGAATCCTTATGGTTGTGCGCCTAAGATCGGACACAAGAGAATCCGCTCCGGCATTGCCTACCTATACAACAACCCTGTAGAGAACCATCTGGTGCTCAGGGCGGAAGAAGACCGGTGGAATCTTCTGGCATACGCAGCCAACCGGTATCCTTTTTCCGAAAAGGTCAGGATGGATTATGCCCGGTGGGAACTTCGGAAGGCATTGTATGAGGTAAAGGCCTCACGGCAGGGTGGTCGAATTTTGGAATACGCACAACTAGAACGGATTACCCGACATCTTTCTCCCCGGGAACTGCAGCAGTTTATCGATTATACCATTTGGAAATACAATCCTGTCGACTATCAGGCGGTCATCTGTTTTTATGGCTCTTATGAAGAAATGCTAACTGCCATCAATTCTAATACGGGCAGCGAATATGACTTGAAGGAAGATGCGTTCGCCAAAGACCACAGAATATACAAGCAGATGATCCATTATCTTGTGATTCATGGCAGATGGCTTTCCATGAAGGAAGTGCTCGATCTTCCTGAAGATGGGCGCAAACAGTTGGCGATCCAGCTGATCCGGCAGTTGGGTGCTACGGAAAGAGAGGCCGACAAACTGCTTCGGCTCTAGGACAGTTGCTTCATCAAGGCCTGGCAGCCAGTGTAGATGTCATTATAGGCGGTTTCAAAATCGCGGGTATACCACGGGTCAGCGACGGATCGGTGTTCACCGGCATAGTCCATCAGCAGACGAACCTTGCCTTGCGGATCACCGCCTGCAATCCGACGGATGGCACGCAGATTCGCTTCGTCCATTCCGATGATCAGATCGTATCGGTCATAGTCGGCGGCCGTCATCGGGCGGGCTGTCCGAACGGGATCATAGGGAATACCGTGAGCACGCAGGGTGCGGGCTGCCGGCGGATAGATGGGGTTGTTCCACTCTTCCTCGCTGACCGCCGCCGAGGCTATTTCGAAAGCATCGGCTCGCCCGACCCGTTGCAACAGGTGCCGCATCACGGCCTCCGCCATCGGGCTGCGACAGATATTTCCCAGACAAACGAACAAGATTCTTTTCACGACCGCAAATATACGCATTTTCGTGTGCAATTCGCGTTGCTTCCACCCTCCCCTGCCTGCCATTTTCCGCTGCAACGGACGCAATTGAATGACAGACGATTATGCAAAGTGCTCTCCCTCGCCGTGAGGGGGAGCACTTTACGTAAGGCCCTGACTGACTGTTGTGTCCGTTGCAGCGCAAAAGCGCAAAATTGTGTATATTTGTGGTATGTTCAATAAACACGACATTGCGCGCGATGCCTGCCAGCTGTTCGGGGCACAGGCTCACAAGGGCTACGACTGGTGGTGGCATTCTTTCACGGGATACGATGCGGAGACCGGCGCGGCGAAGCCCTTTTTCATCGAGTTCTTCCTTTGCAACCCTGCCCTCGGCGGCGACGAGCCCGTTTTCGGGCAACTGCCGGAAAACCAAGCCGCCGGCCACCGGCCGTCCTATCTGATGGTGAAGGCAGGAGCCTGGGGCGAAGATGCGGCGCA
>LUZC01000013.1 GCA_001603505.1 Bacteroidales bacterium Bact_11
CTAATTCCGTGAGGTTTCGTTCGAGGAAGGCCTTACAGTATAGTTCCCTGAATCGGCAAAGTTCTTCCAGCATGGCGGAGCGAAGCATCGGGGAGGCATCAGTACGACCATATTTGATGGTTAGGTCGATAAGCTCCTGAAAACGGATGAAAGCGCTCTCGGCCCTGGACTCTTTCCCTGCCTCAAGCGCCCGATAGATACGGGAAGTCTCGCTGCCGATGTTGGCCATCTGCTGCGGGAAAGTCAATTCGGCCCATCGGCCGCTATCCAAATCCTTGTGTAGCATTATCACAGAACCACTTCTCACAAAGTTAACAAAAAAAGAGGAATCATCCGTTAGATAATTCCTCTGTAGTAGAACAGGTGTTAGAAATTTCGAACGGCTTTATAGCGGGATTCAAGTCGGTAATCGGATTCACTTTCCCTTTTTCTTTGCCCAAGTATTTGCAAGGACAACCACAATGATACTTGCGACGAATGTGAGTGCTACAAAAGACCACACTGCCGTCGTCGTTTCTTCTCCAAGCATGAGGAAAGTCATCGGGGCGAGCGCAATCAGCAAGCCGCCAATTAAGCCACGGAGCCGCTTGATATTATACTTCTCCCTTTCTTCTTTGGGCGCGGTATTATAACCTGCAATCAGATTATCACCTTTTCCGATGAGTATGACAAAGCCCATGATGGCTAAGATGGCTGCAACAATAATCAGGATAATCATATTTAATGTCGGATATTTTAACAAATATACTTATTTTTCGAACTCGGAAACCAAGTCTCATAGCAGCCTGAATACAAAATAAGGACACTTCCGAAGAAATGTCCTATTTAGTAGACTACACAGATAAATTCTCGAACTTTTTTGAGGACCTCGAGAGGCTGAATATGTTTGCGCAAAGTGTTGAGGATGATCTAGGTAAAGACGAGAATCCGGAATTAAAATAGTTGATATGACAGTTGTCTGAATTATATAATTATATTAGTTTTGTGTCAAAGAAATTTCGCTGCAGCGATTTGCTATTGACGGTACGGATCAAACAGAATAATCCTCTAACGATACAAGAAAAGACTGAATAACTTATGAAGAAATCATTGATTATCATCGGTATTCTGGCATCACTGGCTTCTTGTGCGTCGGTTACTACAGAAAATAAGGCCATACAGCCTATGACAATCGACGACTTGGCTATCCAAGTCAGCAAGGTTGAAAACCGCGAGTTTTCATTCACTAACAAGCGTTCGGCCTATTGGTATGGCAGGACTCATCAAGACCACTTCGGTGAGTATTTCGCAGGATGGAATATTTCCACCCGCCGTGTTCTCTCAGACTATTCGCTGTTGATTGACGGCCAACCGCTGCTCAGAGCCGAAGCAGAAAATACCACGGTGGCTCCCGATGGCATTATCAGGCAGTGGCCGCAAGCCAGGGAACAAATGAGCATGATTGATAACGACGACCTGATACTGATTGCTGTCGAAGCCCCCCAAGCCAAGAGTATCAGTATCAGTTTCGACAAAAAGCTGATCGGCAAGGTAAAAGGAAAAAAGGAGTCGCTCTGTCTTTTCCCTGAACAGACACCAGAGTTGATGATCAAGGCTGTTCCCATAAACCCTGCCGATATCCAAACAGATGATACTACTTTGACCACACTGGCCCAGGCTGGCGGATTTCTGCTGGCATATGGTACGGAATCGCATTGTGACTCCCTGATCAGCATGTATCGCGTCCAAGGCGACGGCCTGCTGGAAGCCCGCCGACAGCGGATGAACACGCTGTTAAGCGAGAACGTTCCGATAAACAGCAACTTGCCTGAACTGGATAAGGCGATAGCCTGGCTGACACTTACTACGGACCAACTCATCACTTGTCAGCAAGGCAAGGGTATCTATGCAGGACTGCCCTGGTTCAACACATATTGGGGGCGAGACATCTTCATCTCGCTACCGGGCGCCACTCTGGTTACAGGGCAGTTCGGCGAGGCGGAGGAAATACTCAGAGATTTCGGACGGTTGCAGGACCGCCGCGAGGATTCGCCTACTATGGGACGTGTCCCGAATTTGGCTACTCCCGATGGTGTATGGTACAACACCACCGACGGCACCCCCCGCTATGTGATGGAAACAGAGGAACTGCTTCGTTATACAGGCGACAAACAGTTCCTCGAGGATGTCTATCCTACCATTGTCATGAGCATTGAGCAGTCCATTGCGCGTTCCACCGACGAGAAAGGATACCTGCTTCATGCAGATGCCGACACCTGGATGGACGTGAAACATGAGGTGCCTGCCTCGCCCCGTGGCGACAGGGCCAATGACATTCAGTGGCTCTGGTTCCGGCAGCTCATGGCTGGTGCTGGTCTGGCAAGACTGATGAATGACAACGCAAATGCTGAAAAATGGGAGCAGAAGGCCCGGCAACTGGCCAATAACTTCGAACGCGACTATTGTGACAAGGCCGATACCCTGATATACGACCACCTGAATAGTGACGGTACGCCCGACAAACAGTATCGTCCCAATCAGCTGTTCTGCTTCGAACTGATTAGCGATGAGGAGTTCAAGAAGACGGTTACTTTAAAGGCATGGCAGAATCTTGCCTATCCCTGGGGAGTGGCTTCGTTGGAACAGCACGATGATCAGTTCCATCCCTATCACCATTGGGACGAGAAGTACCATTTCGATGATGCCTATCATAATGGCACGGTTTGGCTCTGGCTGAATGGTATATTCATGCAGCGGATGATTGAATTCGAAGAGGTTGAGACCGCATGGCAGCTTTTCTGTAATATGAACAGGCAGGCTCTGAAAGAAGGAGCCATCGGCAGTCTGAGTGAATGCGCCGATGCTCACCCGCATCCAGGCAATCAATGGGCCGACAGGTCGGGCACCTTTCTTCAGGCATGGAGTAATGCCGAACAACTCAGGGTGTGGTATCAGTGTTTCCTGGGTATCCAGCCCGACTTGCTGAATGGCGTGGTGACAGTGAAGCCCATGTTGCCCAAAGAGATCAGTCGCCTCAATCAACGGGTCAAATTAGGCAAGGGATATCTTGTCTTCAACTACTCAGACGGCAAGTTTGACATCCGTCTGGATGGTATAGATGCCAAGTTGCAGTTGATTCTTCCAAAAGAAGGTGCATCCACGAGCACTGTTATCCCGTTTTGTAATCCAGACAACACGATTATTTGAGACCGATACACTTTAGCCGACCGAGCGAACAAAAAGAAAAAACCGGAAAATCTTTCGACTTTCCGGCTGTAGTAGCGGAGGGAGGACTCGAACCTCCGACCTCCGGGTTATGAGCCCGACGAGCTACCAACTGCTCTACTCCGCGGTGTTAGGGACTGCAAAAGTAGAACATTTCCCGGAAACAGCCAAATTTATTTTTCGAAAAGTGTTCCGGATTGGATGTCCTGCTCGCGTAACTTCTTGAAACAGTGGCGACAGACGGGTTCATAGATGTCTTTTTCGCCGAGTTCAACGAGTCGGTCGCTCTTCGACAGCCGGTGGGAGTGGTGGGCCAGGTCGCCGCATCGGACGCAGATGGCGTGGACCTTAGTCACATATTCCGCAGTGGCCATCAGGGCGGGCATCGGGCCGAACGGCTTGCCCAGGTAGTCCATGTCGAGGCCAGCCACAATCACGCGAACGCCGCGCTCGGCCAGTTGGCGGGCGACATCCACGATGGCGTCGTCGAAAAACTGTGCCTCATCGATGCCTACCACATCCACCCCTTCGGAACGCTCCAGGATGGCGCGGGCGGAATCGACCGGCGTCGAGAGAATCGAATTGCCCTGGTGCGAAACGACTTCCTCTTCGGAATAGCGGGTATCGATCCTGGGCTTGAAAATCTCCACTTTCTGGTTGGCGAACTTGGCTCTCTTGAGGCGGCGGATCAATTCTTCCGTCTTGCCGGAGAACATCGACCCGCAGACGACTTCGATCCAGCCGGGATTTTTGGCGCTTTCTATGAACATTTTCTTAAATTTGTCCAAAGTTACGAAAAAAATGGCAAAACTCTATATCGTTCCGACGCCGATCGGCAACCTCGAAGACATGACCCTGCGCGCCGTGCGCATCCTCAAGGAAGCCGACCTGATCCTGGCAGAAGACACCCGCACCAGCTCGGTGCTGCTCAAGCACTACGGCGTGTCCGCCCCGATGGAATCGCACCACAAATTCAACGAGCACCAGCGGGTAGAGAGCGTGAAGCAGCGGATCCTGGCCGGGCGGACCGTCGCCCTGATCAGCGACGCGGGTACGCCGGGTATTTCTGACCCGGGCTTCCTGCTGGTGCGCACCTGCGTGGAGGCCGGAATCGAGGTGGAGACCCTGCCCGGAGCCACGGCCTTCGTGCCGGCGCTCGTCAATTCGGGATTCCCTTGCGACCGGTTCTGCTTCGAGGGTTTCCTGCCTGTGAAGAAGGGTCGGCAGACGCGGTTGTCGGAACTTGCCGCGGAAACGCGGACGATGGTTTTCTATGAATCGCCGTTCCGGCTCGTCAAGACGCTGGGCCAGCTGGCCGAAGTCTTCGGTCCCGACCGACCGGCTTCCGTGTCGCGCGAAATCTCCAAGGTGCACGACACCACGCACAGGGGCACGTTGCAGGAACTGTTCGATTATTTTACGCAGAATGCCCCCAAGGGCGAGATTGTCCTTGTGGTCAAGGGCGCCTGACCCAGATCAGAATCCTTCGATCGGGAACAGGACGGTGGGGAGCAGCAGCAGGAATCCCAAAATCAGCAAAACGACCACGCCTTTCCAGATCCATTTCACCCATTTCGTGTAGGGGATGCGGGCCATCGCCAGGGCTGCCATGAGTACGCCCGATGTCGGAGTAATCATATTGGTAAAGCCGTCGCCAAACTGAAAGGCCAGCACCATCGCCTGCCGGGAAACGCCCACTATGTCGGCGAAAGGCGCCATGATGGGGATGGTGGCGGCCGCTTTGGCCGTGGCACTGGGAATTACGAAGTTGATGAGGGCCTGGATGCCGTACATTCCGGAGAGCGAAGCAATCGGACCGGTGCCGTCGAGGCCCCGTTGCAGCGACGCGAGCAGGGTGTCGATGACGTTGCCGTCCTGCAGGATGACGATGATGCCCGATGCGAAACCCACCACGAGTGCGGCGGAAAGGATGTCTTTCGCGCCTGCAATCAGTTCGTCGGCGATGCGGTTGGCGGAGAATCCGGCAATGATGCCGCACACGATGCCCATCGCCAGGAAGAGGCCGGTGATTTCGGGCATGTACCAGTCCCAGCAGGTGACGCCGACGATCAGGGCGACGACCGTCAGCAGCAGGACGATGAGAATCCAGGCCTGGCGGCGGGTGAGGGCAGGGGCTTCCTGCGGCGTGCCCACAGCGTCGGGTGTGGCGGTAATGGCGGGGGCGCGTTTCGTCTTCCGGGCGTAGAACACCACGAAAACGGCCAGCAGGAGCGTCAGCAATCCCCAGCAGAACAACCGGTAGTTCATGCCGGAGAAGGGCGGCAGGTCGGCCATCCCCTGGGCGATGCCTACGGTAAATGGATTGAGGAAAGCGCTGGAAAAGCCTACATTGGCCGCCACATAGACAATCAGCATGCCCATCATCGCGTCGTAGCCCATGGAAATGACCAAAGGAACCACGATACCCACAAAGGGGATAGTTTCCTCGCTCATGCCGAACACGGCGCCGGCCAGCGAGAAGAGCAGCGTGATGGCCACCAGTACCACGGAATCATAGTGCCCGATGCGGGCGATGAAGCGACTGATGCCGGCCGCGACGGCGCCCGTAGCATTGAGCAGCCAGAAAGCTCCGCCCACCACCAGGATGAAGACAATGATGCCCGCCTGCTTCACGAAACCGTGGTAAACCGCCGAGAAGAGCTGCCATGTCTGCGGATTGCCGCCGGGCACCAGCCATGTGGCCATCGCGCAGAGTGCGAGGATAATGGCGATGATCACATACGTATTCGGAAACTTTACCTTTCCCATAGATTACAAAGGTACATACTTCTTCGCGAAAAATTGCTTTTTTGACGGTGCTCTTGGCGGCGGATGCATTATCTTTGGTGCGTTGAATCGTAAAGGGATATGAAGGTGCGGGATAAGTTGTCGAAGGGAGCGGCGTCGGGGATGGTGGCGCTGGTGTTTCTGGTTCTGGGATTTCAGCTGGCGATTTTTGTCGTGAAGGTGGTGGAGAGATGCCCGGTCGAGCCGGGCATGAATGATGATACTGGGCTCCGCCCAGACCCGCCGCTCCGACCGGCTATTCCGCAAGGCCCTCCCGCCCGGTCTCCGCTAGCGCCTGATGGCGCTTTTGACCCGCCCGCTACGACAAAGTTCGGGGGCTATGCAAGGCCGGCTTCGTCCGCGCGACCGACAGTGCGGACGGCGGCCTCGAAGCGTACGGTCGAAACGTTCGCCTTCGACCCCAACACCGTGTCGCTGGAAGACCTGGTACGGCTGGGGCTCTCTCCCAGGCAGGCTGAATCTATTGAAAACTACCGGGGAAAAGGCGGAAAGTTCCGCAGCAAGGCCGATTTTCAAAAGATGTATGTCGTTTCCGACTCGCTCTTTGCCCGGCTCGAGCCGTTCATCGAAATCCCGAAACTGGAGTTGAATGCGGCCGACAGCGCGGCACTGGTGGGGCTGCGCGGCATCGGGCCCTGGTATGCCCGCAAGATTCTCGACTACCGCGAGCGGCTGGGCGGGTTCGTGGCGGGGGAGCAGTTGCTGGAGATCGAAGGCATCGATGCGGAGCGCTTTGCCGGCTTTTCGGAAGACATCGTGGTGGATGCGACCCGTATCCGGCGGCTCGACCTCTGGCATGCCTCCGACAGCGTGCTGGCACGCCATCCCTACCTCGGCGCGAAAGGCGCCCGCAGCGTCGTTCGCTACCGCGCGCTGTACGATTCCACGCGCTGGACCCCCGAACATCTCGTACAGGAACGGGTTCTTTCTGAAGAAAATATTGAAAAGCTGAAAAAATATATCGCAATTCAATAAAAATTTTCTATATTTGCAAAAAATATAGATTATTCATATTTTTGTCTGATAAGTAAAGATGCCCGGTCAAGCCGGGCATGACGAATGTCAACCATGCTAGAGTGTAAACACATTACTAAGAATTTCGGGGAATTCAGGGCGCTCGACGACGTGTCGGTCACCGTTCCCGAAGGTAAGATCTTCGGTCTGCTGGGCCCCAACGGAGCCGGCAAGACGACGCTGATCCGCATCATCAACCGCATCACCATTCCCACGGCGGGCGAGGTGATCCTCAACGGAAAACACGTGGACGACGAGGATGTGCGCGCCATCGGCTATCTGCCGGAGGAGCGCGGCCTCTTCAAGAAAATGAAGGTGGGCGAACAGTCGCTCTACCTGGCCCGGCTCAAGGGCATGAGCACCGCTGCTGCCACTGCGGAACTCAAGAAATGGTTCATTAAGTTCGGCATCCAGAGCTGGTGGGACAAGAAAGTGGAGGAGCTTTCCAAGGGCATGGCCCAGAAAGTCCAGTTCATTACCACGGTGCTGCACCGCCCGAAACTGCTGATTCTCGACGAGCCTTTCTCCGGCTTCGACCCGGTCAACGCACAGATCATCCGCGACGAGATCCTGCGCCTGCGAGACGAAGGTACCACCATCATCCTCTCGACGCATAACATGGAATCGGTCGAAGAACTCTGCGACAACATCGCCCTGATCAACAAGTCGCACTTGGTAGTGACGGGCGAAACCGATGCCATCCGCCGCGAATACGGTTCCAATCAGGTGGAAGTGCTCTATCGCAGCAGCGAACCGCTGCCGCAGGGAGTGGCCTACGCCGTGTTTGCGGATGAGGAACACAAGGGCTGCCGGCGCGCCGTACTCGACGTGGACCGCGACCGCAGCTCGCGCGACGTGCTTTCCGAGCTCATCGCCTCCGTGGACGTGTGCTCCTATCGCGAGCTGATCCCGCGCATGAACGACATCTTCATCAAACTGGTAACCGGAAAATAGGAGGGAAGCGCTATGAATTGGAAAAAAGTAGGCATTGTCATCAGCCACGAATATACCACCCGCGTCCGAAAGAAATCGTTCATCCTGACAACGATCCTCACGCCGATCGGCCTGGGCCTGCTCATCTGTGTCCCGGCGCTGATCATGATGTTCTCGGGCAATGAGAGCCATAAAGTCAAGGTGATCGACGAATCGGGCGTGGTGGCCCCGTATTTCGAAAGCGACAGCCACGTAACGTACGTGATGGGAACGGAAGGGGAGACGGTGGATATGCTCAAAGGCATCTTCGACCAGCTCGATTACTACGCCATCGTGGGCATTTCACCACTCGACGAAAAAGGCGAAGTGTCGGTGATCTCCTATTCGAAGGAGCCGCTCAGCATGGAGATCAAGAACGATGTCGGCCGGACGGTCAACAAGGCCATCGAAAAGCGGAAGCTGGAGCAGTACGACATCAAGGATCTCGATACCATCCTGGCCGATGTCAAGACCGACATCAAGGTCAACTCCATGACGCTGACCGAAGACGGCGGGGCCAAGGAGGACAGCGTGGAGATCTACATGGTGCTCTCCTACGTGATGAGTTTCCTGATCTACATGTTCGTGTTCATGTTCGGCACGATGGTCATGCGCAGTGTCATCGACGAGAAGAGCAGCCGCGTGGTGGAAGTGATCGTATCATCGGTCAAGAGCGTGGAGTTGATGATGGGCAAGATCATCGGCGTGGCGCTGGTGGCCCTCACACAGTTCTTCATCTGGATCGTCCTGACGGCGGTGATCCTGGTGGGTGTCCAGACGTTCGCCGGTCCCAAGATCATGGAGAACATGGGCGGCATGGAACAGGTGGTGGCCATGGCCGGTACCGACGGTAACATCGGTCCCGAGGATATGGCGGCCCTTCTCGACCAGGCCGGCTCCGATTCCGACGCGGCCGGTTTCGTGAAAGTGCTGGCCCAGATCAAGAGCCTCGACTGGCCGTATATCATCGGCTGTTTCCTGATCTACTTCCTGCTGGGTTATCTGCTCTATGCTTCGATGTTCGCCGCCATCGGTGCGGCCGTCGACAACGAATCGGATACCAGCCAGTTGCAGTTGCCGGTTACCATACCGCTGATCATCGGCATCTTTATCATGCTGCATACCTTTGAACATCCCAGCAGTGCGCTGTCGGTGTGGGCGTCCATCATTCCATGGACATCGCCCATGGTGATGCTGGCGCGAGTTCCTTTCGGCGTGGTGCCTGCCTGGCAGCTGATCCTTTCCATCGTGCTGCTGGCCGCTACGTTCCTGGCAACGGCCTGGTTCTCGGCCAAGGTCTACAAGATCGGCATCCTGACCTACGGCAAGAAATCCACATTCAAGGATCTCTTCAAATGGATGAAACTCAAAGACTGATCCCGTATATGAAAAGAACCGTACTGATCGCTGCGCTGCTGCTGGCCCTTCCCGGGGCGGCTGTGGCGCAGTTCACCTACAAGTGGACCCCTGTTCCGATGGATTCCACCTGGGACTATATGAAAGACCTGCGGGCGACGATGGTTATCGAGAAGTATAGTCCGCAGGTAGCCCCGCTTCAGGAAATCGTGGGTTATTCGGAAGATGAGTATGACAAGCTCCGTCCCGAAAGCGGCCTTTCGAATTTTGCGGCCGACGTGGTTGCCGCCGTAGCCGAGGAGAAGACCGGCCAGAAAGTGGACATCGCCCTGATGAATTTCGGCGGCATCCGTACAAGCCTGCCGAAAGGCGCCGTGCGGGTGTACGACATCTTCTCCATCTTCCCTTTCGACAACTACATCGTGGTGTTCGACATCAAGGGTTCCGACCTGCGGCGTTTCCTGGAGCAGATGATTGCCCGTCGCCGGGTGGAGGCCCTCAGCGGCGTGCGGATCGAAATTGACGACCGCACGCCCGTGAAGCTCGAAGTGGCGGGTGCGCCCATCGACGACAACCGGATTTACAGGTTCGCGACCATCAACTTCCTGATGGACGGCGGCGACGGCGTGGTGCTCTCGGATGTGGCGTTCAACCGTGAGGACACCAATATCTGGATCCGCGACGCGATTGTCGAGTATCTCAGGGCGCAGACGGCCCGGGGTGAAAAGATCTCCCTGCACCCCGACGGGCGGGTGAAATACGTGAATGAAAAGAAGGAGGAAAGGCGATGAAAAAGATGCTTTTGACTGCGCTGGCGGTGCTTTGCGCCGGAGTGCTTTCCGCTCAGGACGGCCCGGACCTGGTGATTCTGCATACCAACGACACACACAGTCAGATCGAGCCGATCCGCGTGGGCTACAACAAGGGCCTCGGCGGCGTGGAGCGCCGGCTTCAGTACATCGACAGCATGCGTACCAAGTACGGCAAAAAGAAGGTGTTGCTGCTCGATGCCGGCGATTTCAACCAGGGAACGCCCTATTACACCATGGCTCGCGGCGACCTTGAAGTGGAACTGGTCAACTTGATGGGATACGACGTGTTCACGCTCGGCAACCATGAGTTCGACAATGGTCAGGAAGACTTGGCGCGCCGCCTCAGGATGTGCAAGCACAAAACCGTGACCTGCAACTATGATTTCTCGAATACGCCGCTCAAGAAGTTGGTGAAACCCTACGTCATCGTGCGCCGCGGCGGCATGAAGATCGGTATCATCGGCGTGACCTCCTACCTGGAGGGTGTGGTGCTCAAGTCGCATCTCGACGGCATGGTGCGGCTCAATTCCATCGAAGAAGTCAACAAGTGGGCCGACTACCTGAAGAACAGAAAGCATTGCGACCTGGTGATCCTGCTATCTCACTTCGGGTATGACGGAGGATCGCTGGAGCGGCCTTCCGACGTGCTGATGGTGCAGAATTCGCACAATCTCGACCTGGTGATCGGCGGGCACAGCCACACCTATCTGAAGGAACTCCGCGAGGTGGAAGACCTCGACGGCCGCATCGTTCCGATCGCTCAGTGCGGCGGACAGGGAATCGTGGTGGGAACCTGGGAGATTACTCGCGCTCGACCTTAAGTTGCTCGATATGGCTCGACGTGTCGGATGTCTTCACGTAAAGGATAACCCGGAAGCGCTCTCCTCCGGCATTGAGCGAGCCTACGGCGTATTTCATCGGCGCTTTTCCACTTTTGTGGATGATGGTGAACTTCTTCGGGGTGTATTGGGAAAAGAAGTTCTTCATGATGAGCTTGGCCTGGTTGCGGGTACAATTGTTTACGGCGCCGAGCATGTCGAGTTCGAGATTGTCGGCGAACCAGGCGGAAAGTTTATCGTAGTCTCCTGATTGGAGATATTTGCCGATGGGAGTAAAAACGTCTTGAGAGCCATCCTGGGTCGAACGGGAAGACCCGGCAATCGCGAGGACCAGCAGCGAGGCAATCAAAAGGAGTTTTTTCATCTTGCGTACTTTTTGTGACGAGAGACGATACATTCAAAAATCACGCCAATGAAGGTTAGGGTGCTATTCACCGGTAAGACCGTCGAGCCATGGATTCGCCAAGGCGTCGACCAGTATGTGGGCCGCCTGCGCCACTATGTGCCTTTCGAGTTGATGGAACTGCCTGATCTGCGGCAGGCGGCGTCGCTGGGCGAAGAGCAGGTCAAGGTGCGGGAAGGGGAGCTCATCCTCAAGGCGGTGCGGACCAACGACCATGTCGTGCTGCTTGATGAGCATGGTGCTACCTTCACATCGCTCGGTTGGGCACGGAATTTGGAGCAGAAGGCCGCGCATCTTCCGAAAGATCTGGTCTTTGTGATAGGCGGTCCCTACGGGTTTTCCGAGGCTGTCTATGCAAGGTCCGACGAGCGGCTCTCTCTGTCGGGGATGACCTTTTCTCACCAGCTGGTGCGAGTGGTTTTCCTCGAACAGTTATACCGGGCCTTCACGATCATCAAGGGAGAACCCTATCATCACGAATGAGCAGATTCCATCCATACGAGCGGCGCGCCAGGCGCTTTCTGGTCAGATATGGGAGTTTCATCCTGCTGGGTTTGGCGCTTGTGTTGCTCGGATTGTCTGAAATCCGTACCGACTATGTGGGGCGGACCCGTCGGCAGGTAGCCCGGGTGGAACGGGCCCTCCACAACCGGGAGAAACTGGCGGAGCGCTATGCGCTTCGCGCCCTGGAGCACCTGGATGAAGACTGGGTCGATTTCCCCGACCTGCCCGAAGACATCGTGCTCTACTGCTACCAGGCCGATACGATGAAGTTCTGGAACCATCAGTTCCCGATCAGCAACGACGAGGTGGACGTGTATCCGTATTCTTACCGGCTCCAGTACATGAGCAACCGGAATCTTTATGCGACGCCGCTGGCCTATATCGGAATCCGCGAGAAATACATCAACCTGGGCTCGGCGTGGTATGTGGTGACCACGCAGTTCACCAAAGAGCAGAAGGCCAAGGTGGTGACTGGCATTCTCATTAAGACGGAGTATCCGGGCAGTTCCATCCCCAACACGGTCAACAGGCACCTCGGCCTGCACGACGGTTATACGACCGCTGCCATCAACGACGACGATACAGGCATTGTCTACGGCATCGAAGGCGAACCCTTGTTCTCCGTGGTTCCCACGGTACCGCCCACGCCCGGCCACGGCAACATGCCCCTGCGGTGGATTGCCTTTGCCTTGATGCTGGTGGCTGTTTTCCCGTACCATGTCCGTCATCATTCCTGGCGCACGTTCTGGTTTACGATTGCCGTGCTGTTGCTGGTACGCTTGCTGGCCTACTATTTCGTGTGGAAGGGGTATGCGTCCGGAGAGCTCTTTTCGCCGGTACTCTATGCCGATACGGCGCTGTTCAATTCGTTGGGCAACCTCCTGCTTAACAATGTGTTCCTGTCGCTGGCGTTTTACGCCCTTTTCGTGATGCGCTACCGCATCCACAAGATACTGGAGAGCTATCCCGACGCGGTGCGGAAAGTCGTGGCAGGGCTGATGATTGTCGTGGGGCTTCTGTTGGCGGGATACATCCATTATGTGTTGCAGTCCCTGATCCGGAATTCCAGCATCGTGATGGAGCCCTATCGTCTGTCCGATCTCGGGCTGTATGCCGTCCTCTGCTACCTGTCGTTCGCGATGCTGTTCCTGGCGCTGCTCTACCAGGTATATCTGGTGGTGATGCTCATTCGCAGGGATGCGCGCATCAACCTGTTCTCCTGGACCCGTATCGTAGCCTATGTGATGGTCATCTCGCTGTACTTTGCCGTAGCGATGAGTGTGTATGGCCTCGACAAGGAATACGAGAGCAACCGTGTCAAGACGAGCAAGCTGGCCATCGAGCGTGACCTTTCGCTCGAGATGTTCCTGCGCGACGTGGAGCCCGCCATCCAGACCGACCCGTTCCTTTCGGTCCTGACGTCGGTAGGAGGAGCGGAACTCATCAAGAACCGCCTCATGGAACGCTATCTCTATACCGACGTGGTGCGTCCCTACAACATCACGATTTCCACCTGTTCTCCCAACAACCTCATCACGCTAGGTCAGGGGACGGAGCCGGTGGGCTGCTTCGCGTTCTATGATAATCTGGTGCGGGAGTACGGTGTGGAGCTGGCGCCGGGCTCGCAGGTGTATTACCTCCACGATTACAATGGGCTGGCCTCGTATCTGGGAGTGTTCACCTATTTCGATCCTTCGAACTATGCGGTGTCCCGTTTGTTCGTGGAGTTGGAATCGAAGTACAGGAACGATGTGGTGAACAGTCCTTTCGACGCCGTGACGGCGCGAGGCGGAACGGCGGCATCGTTGTCGCGCCGATACTCCTATGCCCGCTATTCCGACGATCGCCTGGTCGCGTATGGTGGCAGTTATGTCTATCCCGTGAACCCGCCGAAGGGGTTTGACATCGGCTACACGATGGTCAACCGGAACGGGTATGTTCACTTTGTCAATCGCCTGTCCGACGAAGACATCACCGTGATCACGCGTCAGCGCCGTCCGTTCTTCCCCTATCTGGTGTCGGTATCCTACCTGGCCATTTTCTTTGGCGTGTTCCTGCTGCTTTTTACGCAACGCTGGCGCAAGGAAAAGATATTCAACCTGCCGAAACATTCCCTTAAGCGAAAGATTACGCTGCTGATCACCTTCTCGCTGGTGATCGCACTGGGTACGATGGGTATCGGGACCCTGATCTACGTGATGCGGCTCAACCGGGAAAACAACCGCGAGGCGATGGACGGCCTGATGCGTTCTGCGCAGACCGCCCTGGCGGAACCCTGCAAGTATGCGATGCGTTACAATGAGCTCAACACCGTGGAACTGTTCAACGCCATGGAGGATTTCACGCGCCTTACGCGCAGTGACTTGAATCTCTACAACATCCACGGCGAACTGATTCGTTCCACCAAACCGGAGCTCTTCGACCAGTTCCTGGTGGGCAAGCGTATGAACGACAAGGCGTTCAAGCAGATTGTCAAAGACCGGCAACTGCGTTTCGTGGCGCTGGAGACCATTGCGGGCGTGAGTTTCTATTCGATCTACGAGCCGGTGTTCAATGGTGACGGCGACATGGTGGCCATCGTGAACGTGCCCTATTTCACCCGGAACGAGGATGTGACCAACGCCACGGCTACGACCATTTCTGCGGTCATCAATATCTATCTGGTGCTGCTGATTGCCGCCATCGTGCTGGGAACCCTTATCTCCAATTCCCTTTCCAAGCCGCTCGTTGAAATCAAAGACCGCATCGACCGTCTGGCACTCAGTGGCAACCGCCGCATCCGCTACCGCAACACCAAAGACGAGCTGGGCGTGCTGATCAACTCCTACAACAAGATGGTGGAAGACCTGGAGGAAAGTACCCGGCAGCTGGCCCAAAGCGAGCGCGAGCAGGCCTGGAAGGAGATGGCGCGCCAGATCGCCCACGAGATCAAGAATCCGCTCACCCCGATGAAGCTCAGTATCCAGTATCTGATGAAGATGAAGGAAGAGAACGTGCCGGGCTGGGAAGACAAGCTGGAAAGCGTGAGCCGCTCGCTGCTGGAGCAGATCGAGACGCTCTCGCAGACTGCGACGGAGTTTTCCTCGTTCGCCCGCTTTTACAGCGAAGAGGTGACGCGCATCGACCTGAACGCCCTGATCGAGGAACAGCGCGTGCTCTTCGACAACCGGGATGATATCGGGTTCGAATATGTGCATGGTGAAGCCCCGGCGTGGGTGGACGGCCGCCGCAGTCAGCTGGCACGGGTGCTGGTCAATCTGATGACCAATGCCGTGCAGGCCATCGACAATGCCGGCCGCACCGATGGCCTGGTCAGAATCTCGTTGGGCGAAGCGCGGATTGCCGGAGTCGACGGGTGGCGGATCGACGTGGAGGACAACGGCCCCGGTGTGAGCGATGCCGACCTGGAGAAGCTCTTCACACCGAATTTCACGACGAAGAAGACGGGTACGGGCCTGGGTCTGGCCATTTGCCGCAGCATCATCGAACAGAGCCAGGGCACGATTGCCTACAGCCGCTCCGACCTGGGCGGCGCGCGCTTTACCGTCGTGTTGCCGGCGGCTTAAACTTTATTTCTGACGCAAGAAGATTTGCAGGACGCAACCCTGGTAGTCGAAGTGGCTGCGGAGTTTGTTTTCCAGGAACCGTTTGTACGGGTCGCGGATGTACTGCGGCAGGTTGCAGAAAAACGCGAAGCTCGGCGACGGCGTGGGAAGTTGGGTGATATACTTGATCTTGATGTATTTCCCTTTCCAGGCCGGCGGCGGGTAGTTCTCGATTTCGGGCAGCATCACGTCGTTGAGCTGTGACGTGGGGATGCGGCGGGAATAGTTGTCGTACACGTGCTGGGCGGCTTCCAGTACGTCCATGATGCGCTGTTTCTCCGTAGCTGAGGTGAAGATCACGGGAATGTCGCTCATCGGGGCGATGCGCTTGGCGATGGCGGCACGGTATTCCTTCATCGTGTTGGCGGTCTTGCCGGGGACCAGGTCCCATTTGTTGACCACGATGACACAGCCCTTCCTGTTGCGGATGATCAGGTTGAAGATGGCCATGTCCTGGGCTTCGATGCCGCTGGTGGCGTCGATCATCAGGATGCAGATGTCGGAGTTCTCGATGGCGCGGATGGAACGCAGCACGGAGTAGAATTCGAGGTCTTCGGTCACCTTGGTCTTCTTGCGGAGGCCGGCGGTGTCGACGATCAGGAACTCGTGGCCGAACTTGTTGTAGTGCGAGGCGATGGCATCGCGGGTAGTTCCGGCTACGGGCGTGACGATGTTGCGCTCTTCCCCCAGCAGGGCGTTGGTGAGCGACGATTTGCCCACGTTGGGCTTGCCCACGATGGTGAAGCGGGGAAGACCCTCATAGGGATCCACGACGTCGCGGGTCTCCTTGGGGAGCAGTTCGACGATTTTGTCGAGCAGGTCGCCCGTTCCGCTGCCAGTGGCTGCGGCGATGGCCATGGGGTCGCCCAGGCCCAGTCCATAGAACTGATAACTGTCGTACATCTTGTCGCCGGTATCGACCTTGTTGACGGCCAGGATCACGGGCTTGCGGCAGCGCCTGAGGATGTCGGCGATTTCTTCGTCGAAATCGGTGATGCCGGTGGCCGCTTCCACCATGAAGAGCACCAGGTCGCACTCTTCGATGGCGATGAGCACCTGCTTGCGGATCTCGCCTTCGAACACGTCGTCGCTGCCCGAGGTGAAGCCGCCGGTATCGACCACGGAGAACTCGTGGCCACACCATTCGCATTTGCCGTAGTGGCGGTCGCGCGTCACGCCAGCCGTTTCGTCGACGATGGCCTGGCGGATACCCACCAGCCGGTTGAACAACGTTGATTTGCCCACGTTCGGGCGTCCTACGATAGCTACAAGATTCATATCGTTAAATCGAAGGGGTTGCGTATGCCACCACGTCGGCGGCGGTGATTTCCGGACCGCAGAGGATCATCAGGCGCTCGGCTACATTGCGGAGTTCGCGGATGTTGCCTGTCCAGGGGAGTTTCTGCAGCTCTGCGATGGCTTCGGGAAGGACCCTCTTGCGCGCCATGCCGGTTTCCTTGCAGATCTGGTCGATGAAATAGTCCATCAGCTGCGGGATGTCTTCCGTCCGTTCGCTGAGCGAAGGGACATGGATGACGATGACGCTGAGGCGGTGGTAGAGGTCTTCGCGGAAGGTGCCCTTGGCGATTTCGTCGGTGAGGTTCTTGTTGGTGGCGGCCACCACGCGCACGTCGACGGTAATGTCCTTGTCGCTGCCCACGCGCGAGAGTTTCTTTTCCTGCAGCACGCGGAGAACCTTGGCCTGTGCCGCAAGGCTCATGTCACCGATCTCGTCGAGGAAGAGCGTGCCGCCTTCGGCTTGCTCGAACTTGCCTTTGTGCTGCTTGATGGCAGAGGTGAAGGCGCCCTTCTCATGTCCGAACAGTTCGCTCTCGATGAGCTCGCCGGGGATGGCGGCGCAGTTGACTTCCACGAACGGAGCGGCTGCCCGGGGGCTCTTGTCGTGAAGGCGGCGCGCCACGAGCTCCTTTCCGGTGCCGTTGGCGCCCATGATCAGCACGCGGGCGTCGGTGGCGGCCACGCGGTCGACGATCTCCTTGATGTGAACAATGGCGGGCGAATCGCCCACGATCTCGTATTTGCTCTGAATCTTCTTTTTGAGGGTGACGGTCTCCTTGACCAGCGTGGTCTTGTCGGTGGCGTTCTTCAGGGTGATCAGGATGCGGTTGAGGTCGAGCGGCTTCTGAATGAAATCGTAGGCGCCTTTCTTGATGCATTTGACGGCGGTGTCGATGTCGCCGTGGCCGGAAATCATGATGATCGACGCTTCACAGCCTGCGGCTACGAGCGTGTCGAGCACTTCGTTGCCGTCCATCACGGGCATCTTGATGTCGCAGAAGATGGCGTCGAAACTGTCGGCAAGGGCCTTGTCGACGCCCATTTTTCCGTCTTCCGCCGTGGTGACCTCGTGTCCTTCAAATTCCAGGATTTCCTTGAGGGTGTTGCGGATGCTCCGCTCGTCGTCGATGATCAGGACCTTCATAGCGCTTGCGATTTGTGTCGGTAGAGATTGCAAAGATAGACATATTTTTATACTTTTGTGGAAGAGATTTCGACTGACAGCCATGACAAACATCATCATCGCCATCGACGGCTATTCTTCCACGGGTAAAGGGACTTTCGCGGTGGAGATCGCCCGCCGGCTCGGTATCCTCTACCTTGACAGCGGCGCCCTCTATCGTACCGTCACGCTCTATGCCCTTCAAAATGGGGAGATTGAGTGGAACGGGGAAATCCTCTACCGGAAGTTGCAGGAGGACATCCTCTTGGGGAAGATCGACATCTCGGTGATGCCCAAGGCCGACGGAAGCATGCGTATCTTTCTGGGCGGCGACGATGTTTCCGCCCGTATCCGCGAGCTGGAGGTGGCACGCAACGTCAGTGCCATCGCCACGCTGCCGTTCGTCCGCAACTTCGTGGACGAGCAGCTCCACCGTCTGGGATCGAAGGGATGCGTGATGGACGGGCGCGACATCGGTACAGCGGTTTTCCCAAATGCCGACTTGAAGATCTTCATGACGGCCGACGCTGAAATCCGCGCCCAGCGCCGCGTCAGGCAGATGGAAGAGGCGGGACAGCATCCCGATTTCGACGAGATCCTGAAGAACGTGCAGGAGCGCGACTATATCGATTCCCACCGCGCCATGAATCCGCTGCGCAAGGCCGATGACGCGCTGGTCCTGGACAATAGCCATATGACGGTCGACGACCAGATGGTCTGGCTCGACGGCATTCTGCGCGAGCGTTTCAATCTCTCCATCCTATGAAACTGACGCTGGAGATCGACCCCCGTTCGGGTTTCTGCAACGGTGTGGTTCGGGCTGTCCAGCAGGCCGAAAACTATCTTCAATACAGCCGTCATCTTTATTCGCTCGGCGCCATCGTCCACAACGCGGTGGAGCTGGAACGCCTGAAGAAGAAAGGCCTTGAAATCATTTCAATCGCCGATCTCCGCCAGCTCCGCAACGACGTGATCCTTGTCCGTGCCCATGGCGAACCTCCCCAGACTTATGCGCTGGCCCGGGCCAATGGCATTCAGATTATCGACTGCACCTGCCCCGTGGTGCTGAAGCTCCAGGAACGGGTGCGGGAGACATGGCTGCGGCTCAAGGAATCGAACGGCCAGGTGGTGATATTCGGTAAGAAGGGCCATGCGGAAGTCAACGGACTGGTGGGCCAGACCGAGGGCGATGCCCTGGTGATCGGAAGCCTCGAAGAGGCCGTCGCCATCGACTACTCCCGTCCGGTGGCTCTTTTTTCGCAAACCACGAAAGACCCCGACGAGTACCGCCGCATCTGCGACTATGTTACGCAGCGGCGTCCTGATGCGGAGGTGTACGACACCATCTGCCGCCAGGTGGCCCAGCGCCACGCTTCGCTCGTGGAGTTCGCCCGCAACCATTCCGCCGTGCTCTTCGTCAGCGGCTACGAGAGTTCCAACGGCAAGGTGCTCTTCGATCTCTGCCGCAGTGTGAACCCCCGAACCTGGTGGCTTGAGAATGCTTCCCAGATCGACTTTTCCTGGTTCCGCGAAGGCGATACCGTGGGCATCTGCGGCGCTACGTCCACCCCCAAGTGGCAGTTAGAAGAAATTTTTATATATTTGCAGGCTGCAACACAGGAATAATCATTAAAATACTACAATATTTATGGCAACAACAGCTGATTTCAAGAACGGACTTTACATTGATTTCGACGGCAAGCCCTGCTCGATCGTTTGGTTCCAGCACGTCAAGCCGGGCAAAGGCCCCGCTTTCGTCAAATCCAAACTCCGCAACCTCGAAAACGGCCGCATCCTGGAAAAGACCTGGAACGCGGGCGAGAAGATTGATGTGATCACGGTCGAACATCGTGAGTACCAGTTCCTCTACGCCGAGGAAGACGGTTTCAACTTCATGAACAACGAGACCTACGACCAGATCAAACTCGAGAAGGACATCGTGGAGAACGCCGACCTGATGAAGGAAGGCCAGATCGTGAACATGGTGTTTCACGTCGACGGCGACGACGAGCGCTGCCTTACCTGCGAGCTCCCGACCTACGTCGAACTCGAAGTGACCTACACCGAACCCGCCGTGAAGGGTGATACCGCATCGACCAACGCCTTGAAAGAAGCGAAGCTCGAAACAGGCGCCATCATCATGGTTCCGCTCTTCATCAAAGAAGGCGAGAAGATCCGCGTCAACACGACGGACCGTTCCTACGGCGAGCGCGTCAAATAAAACGGACCGCCATGCGCAAGGCATTTGCCATCCTGATGTCCACACTCGCAATCTGCGCGTGTGGACATTCTGTTTCCGGCGATCCGACGCTCGACATTACGCCCGAAGAGTGCGCGGCCCGCATCGCCATCGACTTCTCGCGCGACAGCGCGTACATCGTGGACTATCTGAAGCCCTACTATCCCGACTTGACGGAACAGCAGGTGGCAGCGTGGGAGGCCTCCAAAGCCCTGGAAGGCCGCGTCATCGACGGCCAGAAGCGCTACTTCCGCAACGCGGGGCGCAACTTGTTCCGCATCGACCCCGATGCCCGCAAGGTGTTCGAGGCCGTTAACGGGGTGACGCGCGACGTGGAGGACGTTTATCTCGACGGCTATAACCGCGAGGTGATTGCCACCGTCCGCGCTACCGGCCAAAACCTGGTAAAGCCGGTCAACTTCGTTGTGAAGTATTCGCTGACGGTCAAGCCCGATGTGGTGCCTGCCGGCGAGATGGTCCGGGCCTGGATGCCGTTCCCGCGTGAAGACCAGAACAGCCAGACGGAGATTCAGTTGCTTTCGACATCTGAAACCGACTACATCATCGCTCCCGACGAAGTGGAGCACAAGAGCATCTACATGGAAAAGAAGGCCGAAGCCGGCAAGCCCACCGTCTTCTCCTACGCATTTTCCTTCACCGGATATAATGAGTGGTACGACTTCCAGCCCGAGGACTGCAAGCCCTACGACACCGAGTCCGACATCTACAAGACCTATACGGCCGAGCGCAAGTCGCACATCGTCTTCACCGACCGCATCAAGGCGCTGGCCGATTCGCTTACGGCGGGCATAGAGAACCCTTACCTGAAGGTCAAGTCAATCTACAGTTGGATCGTCGACAGCTATCCCTGGGCCAGTGCCCGCGAGTATTCCACACTCGAGAACATCCCGATGTACGTGCTGGAGAACAAGCATGGCGACTGTGGCCAGGTGGGGCTGCTGTTGGTGACGCTCTGCCGTTGCGCCGGTGTGCCTGCCCGCTGGCAGAGCGGCTGGATGCTGCATCCGGGCGCCGTGAACATGCACGACTGGAGCGAGGTGTACTACGAAGGCATCGGCTGGGTGCCCACTGACGTATCGTTCGGCCGCGGCCGGGATGCCGTCAGGGACATCGAGGACGAATATTTCTTCTATACGAAGGGACTCGACGCCTACCGCCTGATTTGTAACAGCGATTACTCCGGGCATTTTTACCCGGCCAAGGAGTTTATTCGCAGCGAGACAGTGGATTTCCAGCGTGGCGAGGTGGAATGGGCCGGCGGCAACCTGTATTTCAACCAGTGGTCCGGCTGGATCGACGAAGTGGAATACCGTTAGTCCAGGAAGGCCAGCGTCCCCTTGTGCTTCGGGGTGACGCCTTTGTCCCTGTAGAATTTTTGAATGGCACGCAGGTCGGCCATGGCATCGTCGGTACAATCAAACCGTGGGCCGTGGCCGATTTCCTTTCTGCCCCAGTCGAAATAGCCCAGATACACCGGCACGCCGGCTGCGCGGGCGAACGTATGGAATCCCGTCTTCCAGCGCTTCACTGGCTTGCGGGTGCCTTCGGGCGCGATGCACAGATAGAATGTTTCGCTATGCTCCATCAGGTCGATCACCTGCTTGGTGATGCGAACCGGATTCTTCCGGTCCACCGGGATGGCACCGAGGTGCCGCAGGAGTGCACCGAGCGGCCAGAAAAAGAATTCCTGTTTGATCAGAACACGCGGTGTGCTTCCAAACGTTTTGTAGAAGAGCCATGCCACCACGAAATCGGCAATGGAAGAGTGGGGGACGCCCAGCGTGATGTGCTTGGGCTCCGGCGGGAGTCCTTCGTCCATCAGGGTGAAGCCATAGATCCTGGTCAGGATGTAGCGGGCGGTCTCGGGCTTCATGGCGGTTATTGCGCTTCTTCTATGTTGTCGATATCGGAACGGAGGTTCGTACGGATGAATTTCTGGCGCACGGGCGTGTTGTCGCCCATGTAGAACTGAATGATATCGGCGATCTTGTCTTCGCCGGTGAGGTGCACCCTTTCCAGCCGGATGTCGCTGCCGATGAATCCCTTGAACTCGTCGGGAGAAATCTCGCCGAGACCTTTGAAGCGTGTGATCTCGGCGCCGCGGCCCATCTTCTTCAACGCTGTTTCTTTCTCGACGGTATTGTAGCAATACACGTTGCTCTTTTTGTCGCGGACACGGAACAGCGGTGTCTGCAGGATGTAGAGGTGTCCGGCGCGGACCACGTCGGGGTAGAATTTCAGGAAGAAGGTGAGCAGCAGCAGGCGGATGTGCATGCCGTCGACATCGGCATCGGTCGCGATGACGATGTTGTTGTAGCGCAGGCCCTCCACGCCATCTTCAATGCCCAACGCCGACTGAAGCAGCGCGAGTTCTACGTTCTTCTCGGCGTAGAGGTCCTTCTTGGATGCCTTGGCACAGTTGAACGGTTTGCCCATCAGGCTGAACACGGCTTGGACGTTGGCGTCGCGGCTCTTGGTGATGCTGCCGGAGGCGGAGTCGCCCTCGGTGATGAAGAGGGTCGTCTCTTCGGCCTGCGGATTTCTGTCGCCGTAGTGGATCTTGCAGTCGCGCAGCTTCTTGTTGTGGACGCTGGCTTTCTTGAGGCGAGCCTTGGTCTTCTTGCTGATGCTGGAGATGGCGTTGCGCTCCTTCTCGGAGTCCTGGATCTTGGCCAGGATGATGTCGGCCACGTCAAGGTTGCGGTGCAGATAGTTGTCGAGATCTGTGGACAGAAAGTCCAGCATCGTCTTGCTGATGGTGGGGCCGTGGGTGCCTTCCTGCTTGTTCTGCCACATGTATTTCGAACCGAGCTGCACCTTGGTCTGGGCTTCGAATTCCGGTTCCTGGATACGGACGCTCACCGCGCCGATGATGGATTGCCGGATGTCGATCGGATTGAAATCTTTCTTGTAGAAATCCTTGAGCACCTTGGCAAGCGATTCCTTGAAAGCTGTCAGATGCGTGCCGCCCAGGGTGGTGTTCTGGCCGTTGACGAACGAGGCGATGTTCTCGCCGTAGCCGCTGCCGTGGGTGAAGGCAACTTCGATGTCCTGCGTTTTCAGGTGGATCGGCGGATAGAGCGGCTCCTCGTCGATGCTCTCGTTGAGCAGGTCGAGCAGGCCGTTCTCCGATTTGTATTCCGTGCCGTTGAAGGTGAGTTTCAAGCCAACGTTCAGGTAGGCGTAGTTGCGGAGCATCGTGTCAATGTACTCCGTGTTGTATTCGTAGGGCTCGAAGAGGGTGTCGTCGGGGATGAAAGAGATGAGGGTGCCATTCTTCTCCGTGGTGGGCTTGGGAGTGAAGTCGGGCGTGACGAGGATGCCTTTCTCATATTCGAGCGCCAGCGTCTCGCCGCCCCGGAACGACTGCACGGAGAATTGCGAAGA